>JBGTIZ010000154.1:0-13621 GCA_041745395.1 Promineifilaceae bacterium (SeqCode)
GGAGAGCGCGGCGTTTTCTCGAGAAAAACCGCGCCTTTTCTTCCTTCTTCCCTTTTCCCTCGTCCTTTTTTCAGGGCACTCGCTTCTCACCTCTCCCCTCCACCCGCTCTCCCAACTCCACCTGATTCTTCTGAGCTAAAAAGAGCATAAACGCCTCTAGGGTGACAAAATAAAGCGTCTCCTGCGGCGTTTTCAGGGAAATACGCCAGCGATCTTCTGGCTGTCCGAACCGTAATAAATAAATTGGTTGCTCATCTCGTTTTTGTCTCATATGACCTCTTGGATTACAACTTAACAAAAAAGCGTGACAAAACCGTGACAAGGAATAGAATTGGAAAAGTGGTGAGCGACGAGTGCTGAGCGACGAGTGCGCCTACGGCGCGAGTACTGATGACTGGCGCGAAGCGCACTGAATACTTGTGCGAAGCACACTCATCGCTCATTGCTCAGCATTCGTTACTCGTTATTCGACCTGGCGGGCACACCAAACAACACACACACATCATTTATGCCCCCCATTTATGCTTACTGCTTGGGTCGTTTCCGTATTACCGACACCACTTCCCCAACAGACCCCCTAACCGAGATACATTTTGCAACGGAGAGAGCGCAGGCGTTGTTGGCCTACCTGCTCAATCAACCCGAAGAAGCGCATCAGCGGGATTATTTGGCGTACCTGCTGTGGCCGGAGCGGCCAGACAAGCTGGCGCGGCAAAATTTCCGCAAAACGCTCTCCCGTCTGCGCCAAGCGGGGGGGGCGCATGCGCTTATCGAGAGCGATAGGCAGGTGGTGCGGCTCAACACGGCCGTGGTACACAGCGACCTCGTCGACTTTCGCCAAGCCGTGCAAAACGGCCAGCTTGCCCAAGCGGCCCAGCTCTATCAGGGCGAATTCCTGCACGGTTTTTACCTGAGCGACAACGCCCCCTTTGAGGAATGGCTTCTGCTGACCCGCGAAGCGTGGCAACGCCAAGCGCGAGAACTGCTAGCCAGCCTGGTCGCCCAAGCGATGGAAGCCGAAAAGTGGGCGAAAGCGATAACCTACGCCCAGCAATACGTCGCCCAAGAGCCGTGGGATGAAGGGATGCACCGCACCCTGCTGACCGCCTTGGGACAGAACAACCAGCGGGCAGAAGCGTTAGCCCATTACCAAAGCTACGCGCTTGAGTTACAAGAAGAGCTAGGCATCGCCCCCGAAGCGGAAACGGGGCAACTGGTGCAAAAGCTGGCAGGGAGCGGGGTATCGTTAGCCATATCAGGAGAGGACACGGCCGTGTCCTCTGTCTGGCATGGCTTCCCCGTGGGGCAAACCAGCTTTGTGGGGCGCACGGCCGAGATAGAAACCATCCAAACCTATCTGACCCAACCCGATAGTCCGGGGCGGCTGGTGACCATTATTGGGGCGGGGGGTATGGGCAAAACCCGCCTAGCCTGCCAAGTGGCGCAAGCGATAGAGGCCGAACAGTTCCCCGACGGCATCTACTTTATAGACTGCACGGCCGTGGACACCCCCGCCAACTTCCTGCCCCACCTCATCAGCCAGCTTGGCCTCGAGCTAGACAACAGCCGCTCTACCCGCCAACAGTTAGAACAATTCCTGACCCGTCACCCTCGCCTGCTTCTCCTGCTCGACAACTTCGAGCAACTCAGTGCCCACTCTGCCGAGTTACTCGCCCCCCTGCGGCGCGGCCAAACCACCCTGCTCATCACCTCCCGCCACGCGCTTAATTTGCAGGGGGAACATCGTTTCAACCTGCGCGGCCTGTTGGACAACGCGGCCGGCGAGAGCCTCTTCATCGCCCGCGCCCGCCGTTACGGGTTCGAGCTATTTAGCCGAGCCGAGCGGCAACTTATTCAGGAACTGGTGCAACTGGTAGCGGGTATGCCCCTTGCCATTGAAATGGCCGCCGCTTGGCTTCGCGCCTATGATTTGCCCACCCTGCTCCAATTTTTGCAGGAAAATCTTGCCCTCTGGGTCGCCCCTCACGCCGACCTGCCCCAGCGTCATCAAAGTTTGGAAGCCGTTTTTGCCGGGTCGTGGGAACTGCTAGCCCCTACCTTGCAAACCGTTTTGGCGCGGCTGTCGCTCTTACAGGGCAAATTTACGGCGGAAGCGGCCCAAAAAATTAGCCAAGCGAGCTTTTTTGAGCTGGCGCAACTGGTAGACCGCTCTCTGCTGAGCGTGGGGCGCAATGGCTGGTATCAGAGCCATCCCCTTTTGCGCCAACTGGCGCGCACGAAACTGGCGGAGCAGTCCGCCGAGGAGCAGGCCACGGCCGTGCGACATGCCCATTATTATCTAAACCGGCTAGGCGAAATGGGACGGCCGTTGCGCGGGGCGCGAAGCAAGCAGGCGGTGCGGCAGATTCGGCAGGAGTTTGAGAATATTCGGGCGGCGTGGCTGTGGGCGCAAAAAACGGGGGATGAGGCGTTGTTGCAGAAGGCGGCACGGCCGTGGGCCGACTATTTTCTGCTTACCTCTTTATATGAAGAAGGGGCCGCCCTTCTGCAAGAGGTAGACCCTCTGCTGAGTGCGGAACTGTGGCTGGAACGGCTGGTACACACGGCCGTGATTGACCTGCTCGAACCCCACCCAGAGCGCACCGACCCCACCCGCCAACTGCGGCGGGAAACGTTGCTGGCGGCGGCGTATCACGCCCAAGGGCAACGAACAAAGCTAGACACGGCCGTGTCCCGTGCCCTGTCTCTCGCCCAGCAACAGCCCGACAATGTGCCCGCCGCCTACTTCTATCTCCAAGCGGCCAATTACCATGTCCAACAGGGTGAACCAGAGCCGGCGCGGGCGTATGCCCAGCAGGCGTTGCCTATTTTTTATCAAGCAGACGACCTCTGGGGCGCGACCAAAGCGTTATACGCCCAAGCCGTGGTGGACGGCATCACCAATCAGAATGCCCGCCCCCACTTTTTACAAATTTTGCACCTCCAACGGCAACTCGGTTCGCTGTCTGTCCAGCGGCACGCGCTGACCAATTTAGCCCTGAGTCATATGTTGCAAGGGGAGTATGCGCCTGCGCTTACCCTCTGCCAAGAGGCGTATGCGCTCTGCCAGCGGCTCAACCATGAGTTGCTCATGGCGGACAATCGCCTCCTGTGGGGACGCATCCAGACGCGCCTTGGCAATTGGGCCGAGGCAGAAGTGGCGTATCAAGAGGCGATGGCGATCTGGGAACGGACGGCGCGGCCGTTTTGGCTGGGGCAGGGGCTGGTTTACACGGCCGTGTTACAAAGCAGTCGCGGCGAGCCAAAACTGGCCGTCGCCACCAGCAAACATGCTCACCTCTGGGCGCAACAGGCGCAACATCCATTTCTGGCGGGCTTGGTGGCCTGGGGGTTGGCGCGAGCGTGGGTCGGGTTGGGGGAGTGGAAACAAGCGGTGGGGGAGGCAGACACGGCCGTGGCTATTTTCAGCCAGCGCAATCTGCCCGGGCGGCTGATGGATGCGCAGGCGATTCGCGTCTATGCGCGGGCGCAGATGGGGGAACTGGCGCAAGCGGTGGCCGAGGTGCAGGCGATTTTGGCGTATCGGGCAGAGGTGGCGTGGCTGAAGTCGGATGACCCGTTTTTTTTGGAGTTTTGTTGTTATGGGGTGTTGGGGTTGGTGGGCGAGCAAGAGGGGGGGGACACGGCCGTGTTGTGGTCAGAAACAAACGCCCAGCTTCAAACGCAAATCGCCGCGTTGGATGAGGCGGGTGTCGTCCACGGCATGAGGCAAGTGCCCCACCATCGCCCCTTTTTGTCGCCAGCGAAATGCTTTTGACCTATTCTAATCGCTGTTTTATTGTGCCTCACAGTAACTACCCGCCATCTCGTAGGGCAGAGGCATGCCTCTGCCCTACGAGATGATGGGGAAAGAAGTTCAACTTTTGCCAAAAGTTGAACTTCTCGTCAGCCAGAGCCACGTGCGCCACGGCCGTGGCCACCCTCCACAGCCAAACCAACGCAACGCCGACTCCGTCCACCAATAAACCCGTAGCGGCTCCTCAAAACAAACGCCTTTTAGCTCGCCTCCTCCGCCTCCTCGTCCGCCGCGCCAATATCACCCTGCCACAACCGCTGCATTTCCGGACAGCGGGCCAGTAGATCGTCCAATTTACCCTGATCCGCTACACGGCCGTCCTGCAACACAATAATATGATCGGCTCGCCGCAGTGCGGGGCGGCGGTGGGAGACGACCAAACAGGTGAAAGCATCCTGGTTGACGGCCGTTTCGCCCATCCTCTGCCACAGTAACTGTTCCGTGTTCACATCCAGAGCGCTGGAGAGATCGTCAAAGACGTACAATTCTGGCTGGCGGATAAACATGCGGGCGGCGGCCGTCCTCTGCATCTGGCCGCCGGACAGCTTGACGCCCCGCGTCCCGACCATTGTCTCGAATCCCTCGCTTAAAGTCAGCAGGTCGTCCTCCATCACCGCCGCGCGAATGGCGGCCGTTAAATCCACCTGCTCCTCCGACAGACCCATGAGAATATTGTGGCGCAGTGTTTCACTGAACAGGCGGGGAGCCTGGCCGGTGTAGGCCGCGCGGGGCGGCGTGAGAAAATCGCCGGGGTTGGCAATCGGTTCGCCATTCCAGAAGAGACGGCCGTCGGCCGGCAGTAGCCCCAACAACGCCCGCAGTAAGGTCGTTTTGCCCGATCCAATCCGGCCAGTGACGACCACAAAGGCCCCCCGCGGAATGACGAGGGAGATATCTTCAATACCCCGGCCCGTCGAGGGGTAGATGTAGGTCAGATTTTCCGCCTTAAATTCGTGGAGATGGTGGGCGGCCGTTTTGGCGGTGTGCGGCACATCGGGCCAACCGCTGTTGCGGCGCAAGTAAACGGGGCCGGGGCGGAACAGACGCTCGGGCGAGCCGCCTTGCAACACATCAATCATTCGTTTGAGGGAGACGGCCGCCTGCTTGTGCAGGGCCAGCAGTTGGCCGAAATAGGTCAGGGAGTCGGAGACGGGCAGTAAAACGGCCACAAACAGGGCGAACGCGCCTACGGTAAATTCCCCGGCGGCCATAGATTGCCCCACGAACAGCAGGATCAGCCCCACGCTCAAATTATTGCTGTTGCGCATGATCAACTGCAAAAACTCGTTGAACAGGCTGTCCTTGAGCGATACTTCCCGCCGAGCGGCGTTGATTTCGCGGAAGCGGCGATCCACATGCCGCTCGGCGTTGGCGATTTTGATGGCCTGCACCGCGCCGAACATTTCGCCGACAAAGCCGGTCACGTCCCCTTCCGCGCCCCGCGCCGCCGCCCGATAACGGCCGATCTGCTTGCGCAGGACGTTGACCAGGATGGAGGAGATAATGAGGGGCAGAAAGACCACGGCCGTGACCAACGGTTGCAGTCGCACCATAATCGTCAAACCGACCAGAACGACCACGACGTGCATTGTCGTTTGTAACGCCTGATTCGCCAATTCGCGCACATTGCGGGCGTCGCCGCTAAACCGGCTAATCATCTCGCCGGGCGAGGTGATGGTCGCCTGCGCTCCCGGCAGTTCCAACAGCCGGGTCATCATATTTTTGCGCATCAACACCGTCAGCGAAAAGCCGAAGTAGAAGAATAAAATGGTTGCCCCGTATTCCACGGCCGTGCCTACCACACCAATTACCAGTAGAGTCGCGATCAACGTCGGAAAATTGAAGCCGACGACGGCCGCGCCGGTCAGCTGGTCAAAAACCAGGGCCGTCAACGCCCCCAGCCCAATGGGAAAGAGGCCGACGACAATAAAGGCTAGGGTGGTCGCCACAAACAGCCAGGGATTGGAGCGAATGAGTAGCCAGGTCGCCCGCCAGGTGGAAATGGGCGGCGCTTCATAATCGGCGGCCGTGAGCCGCCCGCGCCCTTCGATTTGCAAACTCATACCAACACCTCCGCCAATCCCGCACGCAGGAGTTGGGCAAAATTAGACTGGGGATCAGCGGCTAACGCCTCGCGTGAACCGTACTCTTTGATCCGGCCATTTTCCAGAATCAAAATGTCGTCCGCCCTTTGTACCGTCGCCAGCCGGTGGGCGACAATAATCGCCGTCCGGTTGTGGAACAGTTTGTCCACAGCCCGCTCAATCAAGAACTCCGTCGCCGGGTCCAGCCGGGAGGAGGCTTCGTCTAAAATAATCAGGCCGGGATCTTGCAAAAAGACGCGGGTAAAGGCCAACAATTGCGCCTCCCCTGCCGAGAGACCGCGCCCGCCCGCCTCCAGCAGGGTGTCGAGGCCGTCGGGCAAAGCGTTGACCCAGGTGGTCAAATCCAGGTCGGTCAGCGCCGTCATAATCTGCATGTCGCTAATCTCTGGGTTAAAAAAGGTGAGATTGTCGCGGATGGTGGCGTTGAACAACTGCACCTCCTGCGTCACTATGCCTACACCCCGACGCAAATTGGCTAGCGGCACGGTCGCAATCGGATGATTCCCCAAGAAAATTTGCCCTTGCGCCGGTTCGTATAGCCGGAACAACAGCCGAGTGATGGTCGTCTTGCCGCTACCGGTGCGCCCTAATAAGCCCATGACTTGCCCCGGCCGTAAGGCGAAGCTCACGTCGTTCAAGACCGGCTTGTCGGCGGCGTAATGAAAATCCACGCGCTCAAATTGAACCGCCAGCGGGCCGTTCGGCAGGCGCAAAGGGGAATCGGCCGGATCGTTAATCGCCGTCTGCGTAAAGTAAATCTCTTGGACGCGGGCCACGCCCGCCACCGCCCGTTGGAAATCTTGCAACTGCTGTGTCAGGCGACGCAGTGGCTCTTGTAGCATGGCGCTGTAGGTGATAATCAGGTAGACCGTGCCAATGGTCACGATGTCGGCCTGGAACAGGTAGCCGCCCAACCCCAGCCCCAGAGCCGTGCCCACGCGGAAAAAGCCCTGCGTGGTCGCCCAGGTCAGCAGTCCCATGGCGAACCCTTTTTGCTCGACCACATACTGCTCGCGCAAGGTCTGGTGCAGGCCGAGCATGGTGTACGCGCCAGCACCGTTGGCCCGAATATCTTCCAGTCCCGCCAGCCGCTCTTCAATGAAGCCAAACAGCTTGGCCGCCATGGTGAAAAAGGCTTCCCAATAGGGGACAGCCAGCTTGAGGACCCAGTTCAAAACCGTGCCGGTGATGACGACAAAGCCCAAAAAGCCGGCGCCAATGCGCCAATCTTCGCGGAACAAAATGGCGATCACGCCGATAATGAGCAAGCCATTGCCCAAAATCTGGATGATGAATTGGGAGAGAAAATTGGACAGGGTGTTAATGTCCTCGTCCACGCGGGAGATCATTTCGCCGGCCGTGCGGGCGTTGTGGAAGGACATATCCAGGCTGAGGCAATGCTGGGCCAGGTCGGCGCGCAGTTCGTTGGTAACCCGCCAGCGCACGTCCTGGGTGACGTAGGTCGCCGCGCCAGTCAGCAGTTGGTTGCCCAGGGCGACGAGCATGAAAAGCACGGCCGTGCCGCTCAATGATTGCAGGTTGAAAACGGCCGTTTGCCTGATAGACCCCGTCGCCAGGTCAATGAAGTCGCGCAAAATCTGGGGTTGCAGTAGTTGCAGGCCAATGCCCCCGAACAGCAGTAAAAAGAGCAGGGCGACGCGTAGCCACTCTGGTTTGAGATATCGCGTGAGCAGTTGAAATGATTGGCGGAAAGAAAGTTTCATAGATTCCTCCATTGTTCCACGCGGCGGTTAAGTTGTCATATTTTGACGGCCGCAGAGGATATTGCAAATAAGTTTAATCAATTTGCAATAAAATTGCAATAACAAACAAAATTATTGTTGACAAGAACAAAATTATTGTTTACAGTGTGGACAAATAGTGAAAAGTAGATGGAGGTAAAAAATTTATGCGAAATCTTATTGAACAATGTCCAGCCTGCGGCGGCGAGTTAATCGTTACCCAGCAAAATTGCGTCGAATGCGAGACGGTCATTCTTGGCCGGTTCAAGCCCAATATCTTTTCCCGGCTTTCGCCGGAAAATCTCCGATTTTTGGAGCTATTCGTCAAAAACCGGGGCAACGTTAAAGATATGGAGCGGGAAATGGATTGGTCTTATTGGACCATCCGCAACCGGCTAAACGACATTATTGTAGAACTGGGCTTTGAAACGGCCGCGACAGACGAACCAGCCCCCGCCGAACCGGCCGCTAAACCAGCTAACGAAGCGTCGCTAAAGAGTAAACAGCAAACCATTCTGGCCCAATTAGAAAGCGGCGAGTTAACGGCCGTCGAAGCCGCCGCCGAACTGGCAAAATTAAAACGTTAACAACACAGGGGATTTATCATGAGCGAAGAACGCAACCAAATTCTGAAAATGTTGGCCCAGGGCAAAATCACTGCCGAAGAGGCCATGACTTTGTTAGACGCTTTGGGCGGCGGCGAGCCGGAAACGGCCGTTGCCGAAGCGGGTTTCTGGCCGCCTAGTGCGCCGCAAAGACCCTCCCGGCCGCCAAACCCGCCGCCTCTACCCGGACTGCCGTCCCCGCCCGGCCGCCGCTTCCGCGAGAACCGGATCAGCCCCGCCTTCGCCACCGCGTTGGACAAAATTGGCTACCGGGAATTTAGCGACGATGAATTATGGCGACTGCAAACGCATCGAGTCACGGCCGGTTACCTGCGCCAACTCAAAGAGCTGGGAGTGAACGACCTGACCGTGGAAGATTTAGTCAAATTCAAAGATCACGGCGTCCAGCCCGAATATATCCAAGAACTGCGCGGCCTGGGGTTTACGGAACTAACCCAGCGGCAGATTATCAAATTGGCCATTCACAATGTCCGGCCAGACTATGTTCAACGGGCGCGGGAGTTAGGGTTAAAAGATTTAACCGTAGACGACCTCGTCAAACTGCGCATTCACAACGTAGATTTAAACTGGGTGAAACAAGCGAAGACATTAGGCTTAACCGACCTCTCCGTCAAAGATATTACCCAACTGGCGATTCATGACGTAACGCCTGAATTTATCCAGGAGATGCAGGCAGTGAGCGGCGAGGATTTCAGCTTGAAGCAGGCCATCCAACTGCGCATTCACGGTGTCCGCCCCAAATTTGTGCGCGAGATCAAGTCGTTGAACTTACCCGATTTGAATCTGAGGCAGTTGGCCAAGATGCGTATTCACGGCCTCACGGCCGAATTCGCCCGCGAAGTGGTGGCGTTGAGTCTGCGGAATTTAACTGCCAGAGACCTGATTAAAATGGCTATTCACGGTCTGGGGATCGAGGAGATGCGGCAAGCCGTCAAAGCCGGAGGCGGCGACGTCACGGCCGCTGAACTCATCGCCATGCGTATCGAAGGGAATTTATAAAGCCGCTCTTATCTGCCTCACAGCAAGGAATCTAACAATGAAACGACTATTACCCTTAGTATTGGTTGAAGGTCTACCTTTTACCGGCAAATCCACTCTTTCAGAATACATCGTACAGCAATTGAAGCTCAACGGTTATCCCCAACAATGGGTGTCGGAAGGCGAGATGCTGAAACAACATTTCCCCCACGTGCTGGCCAGCTTTGAGGACGACAAACTCCTTTCGGAAGAGGGGTTGTGGCAAAATTGGCACAGCTTTGCGGAGACAGTTCAAGACGCGCCGGCGACCCTGGTTGTAGACAGCGCCCTTTCTTATGCGGCCGTCTACCGGCTGTTGCGAATTGATTGGCCCGCGCCGCAAATTCTCGCTTGGGTGGAGCGTCTGGCCGGTTTATGCGCCCCGTTACAGCCCCGCGTCATTCACTTGACGGGGGACGCGGAATATCTGGCGCGGCAAAGCATCGTCGAGCGGGGCGCCGATTGGGAAAAGCAGATGATTAGGCAAACGGAACCGACCGCTTACCAAAAAGCGCGCGGCCGTACTGGCCTCACCGGCGCGATACAGATGATGGAGGAGGTCCAGGCCCTCACCGGCCGCGCCCTGGCGGATGGCTGGCAAACGTTGACTCTGGACGTAACGGAGGGGCGCTGGCCCGAGTACCAGCGGGCGATCCTCGATTTTCTCGGCGTTCCCGAAATCGTTGTCACCCCGCCCAATGTGCCGCTAGCACTGCTACAAACCTACGTCGGCACCTACGCGCCGGTTGAGGCTAGCGAAACGGCGTCAACGCTCATCGTGCAGTTAGAGGCGGGCGAATTAGCTCTTTATGGGCCAGATATCCGGTATGGCCCGCTCATTCCCCTGTCGGAACAGCACTTCCATTTGCGGGCCTCAGGGGTAGACATCGCCTTTGCCCCAGAAACGGAAGGAGTGCGTCAACTCACCCTCTTTTCGTCAGACGGCGCAGAGCGGCTCTTCCAAGCTGTTTAGCAAATATTTGGGAGGGGACGAACTCCGTTTTCTATAGGGGCATTTTTGTATATTGCCTCATGGTGGTAACCGAAAATTGAACTTCTTGGGGACGGGATAAGTTAGGAAGGCGAGCGGCAGAGCCAGAGGGTCGCACCGCTGAGGAGGGTGAGTAGGGTGGCGACGAGGGGGATGAGTGGGTTGTGGTTGGGGGTGTTGGTTTGAGGAGTGTGGAGGGTGGCCACGGCCGTGGGTGCTCCCCCTCCCTCGCCCCTTTTTGTCGCCAGCGAAATGCTTTTGACCGAGCAGATAGGAACTAAGTTCTTCAAAGGAACTTATAGATAAATTAGTTAAAGCTTGGACAAACAACCCTCACCCCCAACCCCTCTACCTCTGGGAGAGGGGTTGGGGGTGAGGGGTTTTCTCACCAATGTCTGAACTTTATCTGTTTTCTCTATTAGTTCCTACTCAGCAGTAACGATTTACGGAATGAAAATTTCACAACTATTGGGAGCCACGGGACAACGCCCAATTTCTTGCCCATCCCACAATACCCGAAACACCGTTGAGCCATCTCGTGTGCGCCAGAAAATTTCACTGCCGTCGCGAGCTGGGGTTACCGTGGCGCTGTATGAGCGGCAGTAGCCCGGACGCAAGTAAGACCCGTCTGCCCCAAATGGCTCAATCCGATTACAAGCAAATGCATCTACAAAGCTATAGAACTGTGTCCACCGGTTGCCGTCCATGCCATACGCCAACGGTCGGTCATTGCTGTCGATAGCTTGGAAACTGATGGTAGACACGCGAATGCGTTCGCTAGTTGTATTGTAGAGATAGAGACTGTCTTCGTTATAAACTAGCTCAATGCGTTTGCCGTCGGGGAAAACGAGTGTGGGTGCCGGGGCTGGTTCGGTGGCGGGGGGAACTGGTGTTGGTTCCGCGGTGGGGGCAGGGGTGGGAAGAGCGGTTGGTTCGGAAGTGGGAAGCGTGGCTTCCGCAGGGAGCGAATCAGTGGGGATGGGTTCGATGATGTCCACGGCCGTGGCTGTAACATCTGTATCACCTGTCTCTCCTACTACTGCTTCGGACGTGACCACGGCCGTGGGGGCCTCTGTCGCTGGCAATGCCCCACTTGCCACCTCTTCCCCTGCGCCACCCGAACGTAAAATCGCAAACAGCCCCAACGCCAACACAAAAAACACCACCACCCCAATACTCCCTAAACCCAACCACCGCCACAGCGACGGTTTGCTTTGGCTAGGGTGAGCCGTTGGTAAAGACGGGGGCGGAGAACTGGCCTCACGGGAGCCAGTAGGTGGCATGGGCGGGGGGCTACTCATCGGGGGCGGCATGGGCGCACTCAACCGCATCTGCTCCACTACCGAATAGCGAGAAACGGGCGGGGAGGCTGTATTATTATGCCCCTCATCATGCGCCCCACCGTTCCCCATAGCTGACAAAGCAGAGACTGGCGGCATCGGCGGCAACGCCAAAATGCTTTCCCCAACTTGGCCTTGTGCCCGCAAGCCATCCGTCAACGCATCCAGCAACGCCATGCCACTCTCATACCTCTGCTTTGGCTCCTTGGCCAACGCCTTCAACAACACCTGCTCCACCGTCTCGCTCAGATTCGGGTTGAGCGAACGGGGGGGCGGTGGCGGATCAGTCAGATGTTTCAACGCCAAACTCATCGAAGAGGGATCATCAAACGGCACAACCCCAGTTAACATCTCATACAAAATGATACCCAAACTGTATAAATCAGACTGCGGCACAGCATCTGCGGAATTACGCGCCTGCTCTGGAGCCACATAATGGGGCGTGCCAAAAGTTTTGCCTAATGTGCCCCGTTGCACATCCAAAGCCAGCCCAAAATCGGCCAACACGACCCGATTTTCTTTATCTATCATAATGTTAGATGGTTTGACATCCCGATGAATGACGTGGCGGCTATGGGCATAATCCAACGCGCTGGCTACTGCCCGCCCAATCCATATCACATCATCGTGCGGAACCAGCTCCCCTTTTTGCCCGTAGCTATTCAGAATCTGCTCCAGATTCGACCCATCCACATACTCCATCGCAAAAAAGTAGAGCGAATCATCCTGACCCGCATAATAGACTTGCAACACATTTTCATGCCGCCATTTGGAGATGGCGCGCGCTTCTTGCACAAACCGTTCCGCGTAAGACACATCCCCCCGCAAATCAACGCGAATCACTTTGACAGCGGCGGGTCGCTCCAAACTGACATCCCAAGCGTAATACACTTGAGCCATGCCCCCTTGCCCGATAAATCGGTCAATGCGATAGCTGGCTAGCTGACGGCCAATCAATTGATCTTCATTCATCATTACTTGGTACCTTTTGGTCTTTCTGGAGATGGGTCACAATCGGATAGGGAATGACGACTCCTTTTTGATTAAATGCTTTTTGGATGGCGACCACGGCCGGGTCTAAAGCGGTCGCGGCGTCAGTGATGCGCGTATCTATCCAAAAACGTACCGTAAAAGAGATCGCCGAAGCGCCAAATTCATGGAAAAACAGGCTGGGTGCTGGGGTATTCAAGACATCGGGGATAGAGCGAATGGCTTGTAACGTCGTGTGGCGCACCAATTCTAAATCACTGTTATAGGCCACCCCGACCGAAAGCTCCATCCGGCGCGTTGATTCCCGACTGTAGTTGGTAATGGGCAACGTGAACACCGACCCATTGGGGAGCAAAATATTGTTGCCATCCAAGGTTAAAATTTCCGTGGAGCGCAAATCTACCGATTGAACCCGCCCCAGATACCCTTGGATTTCCACCAAATCTCCCAGCTCAAACGGTTTTTGAACCAGTAACAGCATACCGGCCATAATGTTGCGGCTAATGTCTTGCAGGGCAAAGCCCAGAGTGAAGCCCAAAATGCCGATGCCGGCCAAGAAGCCAGTTAGCTCAAAATCAACCTGACGTAGGGCAATAACACCGCCCACGAAAATGATTGTCCAGCGGATGATATAGTAAGTGAGCAGGGTCAGGGCGGGGTCGGTGCGTTGTTTCTCCATCGAGCGACGCAATATGCGGCTCAACAGGGCAGATAAATACAGCGTCACCAGAAAGATGACTAAGGCGGCCAACAAGTTGGGCACAAACGCTAAAAATTCTGTTAGTAAAAGTAGAAATGCTTCGGTTGCTTTATCCATAAGGGTACGTTCTCTTTATCTCTTTCTTTTTTTAGGGTCTTTAGGAATTCAAGGGGTTTGGGTCATCTCCGACCGCCCCAGGCATGTTGGACTTCAAGAAATTAATTCGGCCATAGCTGGCTTCGTCGTGGCCTGCGGCCACGACTCGGTGGAAAGAGGGTGTTTTTTTCGTTTGG
>JBGTIZ010000155.1:0-5271 GCA_041745395.1 Promineifilaceae bacterium (SeqCode)
CTTTTGCCTTCGACAGGCTCAGGCAACGGGCTTGTTGGTAGCTACACGATATCCTGTCTAACCAAGATGGCCGCGACTTGACCCGTTATCAATGGCCGCCAACGCTTCGGCGATGATCAGCGCACCGCGCCACCCACGGCCGTGGTCTTCATAACTCCACCAGCCAGACAAAACCGCTTGCGCCAGCCCATACCCCACCAGCCGCTCCTGCTCTATCCCTAGCATTTCGCTAAAAATAGCCACCCGCCGCGCCAGCCGCGTCTCCAAATCAGGCACAGCAAACAAAGCGGGCATGGGGTTGCGGAGCCATGCCCCGACATCATAGGCGGGGTCGCCGCGCACCCCTTTGGGGTCAATCGCCAGCCAGCCCGTGCCGTGCGCCAAAATATTGCCGTGGTGCAGGTCGCCGTGGAGCAAAACGTCGTGGTCCGCCACGGCCGTGTCCAAAAGTTCCGCAAACGCACACTCTGCCCGCGTCACTAGATGGGCAGGGAACGGCCCCGTCCGCCCGCCAAACGTTGCCCGCAGGCGAGACAAGTCGCCCGCCCACTGGCGCACATGGCGAAAAGTTTGCGCCGTGCTGGCGGTGGGGGGCAATGGTTGCCATAACGCTTGCATCACCTCAGCGGCGATGCGCGTGGCGCGGTCGTCGTCGCGCAGGCCGCTCGCCCAGAGGGAGGTGCCCGGCTGTAGCTGGGGAAGCAACAGGGCACATTGAACGGGGTCGCTGGCGATGAGGGGCACTTGTCCACGGCCGTGGGTCAGTTCCAAAGCGGCAATCTCCCGCCGTAGCTCTGGCCGGGGAAAGCCGATTTTCAGCACCACGGCCGTGTTTAACGGCCACGACCACGCCGACAGCACCAAGTTGTAGCTCAAATGGGGAAATGGCTCACCTAGGCTTAGCTCCCACTGCTCGACCAGCTCTGCCAAAATTTTAGGTAGTTTGGCCAGCCAAGCTTTGCCCGCCTCACCAAACAGCTCTTTTGTCGTCTGCACAAATTGACGTGGGTAGGAGGTACTCACACACCTGCTCCTCGCTCTTGCTGACCGAGAAAGATAAGGGATTCAAGGTCGTCTTTGTCTGCTGGGCTGTAACGTGCCACCACACGCCGCACCTCATCCAAGATCGCATCGTCTGTCCAGCCCAACATACGGGAGACATCGGCGACATCTTGCAAGCGCGAAGAGGCCAACTTCATTAAAACCAAGTAGGGTAAGCCCAGCACGGGGTAGCCCGCGGGGTCGGTTTGGGGCTGGGCAAGGGCGGGCGTGACCCATGGGGCGTCTGACCAGAGCAAGTCTATTTCCACGGCCGTGGGTGAGCGCAACATATGACCGGGAATGCTCAACGCTCCTTCATCGACGTATCCCGCCGCTACCAGCGTGTCCAACGCCGACTCAAACGACTGCTCTTGAACCAAAATGTCTAAATCCTGCGTTGCCCGTTCAGGCATATACGCGCGTGTCGCCACCCCATCCGCAATCGCCCAAGGTACGGGAGCCAATATTTGACGCAAATCAGGCCATTCAACCACGGCTGTTCTCCTTTCCGCTAAAAAGGTCTCTCCACTGCCGCTCCCCGCCTGCACCCGCCGCAGAGCCATCGCCAACAGTAACCGACGACGCTCCCGCAGAGTAGATATATCTTGTCTGGCAATGGTACGATTCATCTGCCTATTGTAACATACCATCCTCAACCAACTAACCAACAAATTGGAGACACCCCCATGACCCATTCCTATTGGCAAAAAACCATTGACCTGCACCAGCACCAAGCTCCTCCCCCAACCCCAACCCCGCAACAGCTCGAGACAGATGTGTGCATCATCGGCGGGGGGATTACGGGGGTCAGCGCGGCGTATCACCTGACCCAAGCGGGACTCAACAGCGTCATTCTGGAGGCGCGTGAGCCAGCAATGGGCGCGTCGGGACGCAATGCGGGCATGATGGTCGGCGGTGTGGCCGAGCATTATGCGGCCGCCATTGAGCTATACGGCCGTGGCTTGGCGCGGGAGCTGTGGCAGTTCACCCTTGACAATCGGGAAGCGATGTTTGCCCTTGCCCAAGAGCTAGGCGCCCCCATCCAGCGCAGTGACATGATCCGGCTGGCGAATAACGAGGCGGACAAAGTGGCCTATGAAAAATCGGCGCACCTCATGGCGGCGGATGGGCTAGAGGCTGAGTATTTCCCCACCGACCCGACGGGGCGCGGCTTTTTGGCCGCTCTGCGCACGCCGAATAATGCCGTGACCAATCCCGCCAAGCTGGTGCAAGCAATTTTGGACGCTAGCAAAGCGCAGGTCGTTAGCTGGTCGTCCGTGAGCAACATAGAGGCATATTTGGACGGCGTGCGGGTAACGAGTTCTCGCGCCACGGTGACGGCCAAGCAGGCTTTTTTGGCAACCAATGCGTATACGGGACAACTTCTGCCCTTCTTCACGGACAAAATTATGCCGTGCCGGGGGCAAATCCAGCTTAGTGCGCCCACGCCTATTATCTTACCCGAGGCGTATTTGAGTGAACAAGGGTATTTTTATTATCGGCAAGTGCCTGACCCAGAACGGCCAGGCTTTGGCCGCTGGTTGATGGGGGGGGCGCGGAATCGTGACCCGTATATGGAGAATGGACACACGAGCGAAGAGACCACGGCCGTGATTCAAGCCCATCTCGAAGCCTTCACCGCCGACTATTTCCCCGAGTTCAGCCAGTTAGAAATCGAGCATCGGTGGGCAGGCACGATGGGTTTCACTCGCGATTATTTGCCCCTGATGGGCACCTTGCCCCACCTGCCCCAAGTTAGCTACGCCGTCGGCTTTAGCGGCCACGGCATGGCGATGGCTTTCAAGACAGCGGAGAAGGTCTTGCGGGAGACAGGCATTTGTGAATGATGGCGTGCGCAGGACGGGACGAGACAGCGGCTATTTGCCGTATAACTACTAACGCACTCGAGGACTGAGCCTGTCGAGAGCTTGTCCTTTTGCCTTCGACAGAGCTTCAGGCAACGGGCTTGTTGGTAAGCAGTTACCATCTATCTACAAATGTCTTTTTGATAGTCACACGCTACAATCCAGCGTTATCTTTCCCCATTTGCCAACCAACTGCCAACCAACTGCCAAGCAAACGCTGGCCACAATCGTTGTCTTTTCCACAAGGAGCATTGATGAATCTTCCTTCGCAACTCCCTTTTGTTGACCCCGTCCTTATTTTAGCCCTCACGCTGACCATCATTCTCATCATCCCCCTGATATTTGAACGGTTCAAGATACCCAGCATCATTGGGTTAATTTTGGCGGGCGCACTGGTGGGTCCCAATGCTTTGTATCTGCTTGACCGGGATGCCACCATCGTTTTATTGGGAACCATTGGCCTCCTGTATATCGTTTTTTCGGCAGGTTTGGGCATCGACCTCAACGAATTTAACAAAAACAGAAACCGCAGTTTACTGTTTGGGGCGATGAGCTACACCATTCCACAAGTTCTGGGCGCACTGGTTGGTCATTACTTTTTAGGATTTGGTTGGCCCGCCTCTATCCTGTTGGGCAGTATGTTTGGTTCGCACACGTTGCTGGCTTACCCCATTGTCAGCCGGCTTGGCTTAACTAAACAAGAGGTCGTGATTATTACCGTGGGGGGCACCATTGTTACCGATGTGTCCGCCCTGCTGGTGTTGGCGGTGGTGGTGGGCACGACACAGGGAGATGTAGGTTGGCTCTTTTGGGTACAATTTGTTCTCCTGCTGGCCGTTTTTCTCTTTGTGATGCTCTGGGTCGTGCCCCGCTTGGGGAAATGGTTTTTCCGTAAAGTGAGTACGGGGGATGTGGGGGAGTATTTGTTTGTTTTGGTTGTTGTGATGGGAGGGGCGTTTTTAGCGCAAGCGGTGGGTTTGGCCGCTATCATCGGGGCATTTTTTGCGGGGCTGGCGCTAAATCGGCTGGTTCCGAATCAAAGTAGCCTGATGAGCCGCATTGAGTTTGTGGGTCAGGCGGTTTTTATCCCTTTTTTCCTGTTGTCGGTGGGGATGTTGGTGGACTTCGGGGTGTTGTTTCAGGGGCAAGAGGTGTTAATCGTGGCGGCCACGATGGTGGTAGTGGTTCATTTTGGCAAATGGCTCGCTTCGTTTATGGTCAGCAAGATGTTTGGTTATTCAACGCTTGAACAACAGTTGATGTTTGGGTTGAGTGTGCCGCAGGCGGCGGCGACGTTGGCGGTGGTGCTGGTGGGGTTTGAGATCGGGTTGTTGAACACGGCCGTGTTAAATGGCACCGTCATCATGATCCTCGTCTCCTGCTTCGTTGGTTCATGGCTGACCGAACGGGCGGGCCGGCAACTCGCCATGCAAGAAGAGCTAGGCCTGCCCGAAGACGACGAGAACATTCAGCGCGTCCTTGTCTCTGTGGCGAACCCCGCCACGGCGGCAAGATTGGCTGATTTAGCCTTGCTGGTGCATAACCCCCAACGCGAGGAGCCAATTCGCATCATCTCTGTTGTGCCCGAAGTGGGGGATGTGCAAGCGCGTTTACGGGTGGAACTAAAGCGAATGCTCCCCGTCATTCGCCGCATCAACGCGGCCAACGTCGCCGCGACCCCCATTGCCCGCATTGATATGAGTGCCAGTCAGGGCATTTTGCACACGATGACGGAATTACGCATCACCCATCTCATCGTGGGTTGGAACGGCCGTGTGCCCCAAGATGCACGTGTTTTTGGGAATGTGCTTGACTATCTACTGCGTGAAAGCAATCAACATCTATTTGTATGCAAGCTAGATTACCCTCTCAACACCATGCAACGGGTCGTCCTTGTTACCCCACCCAATGCCAGCCACGAACCAAAATTCGGCGATATGCTGAGCACCATTAAAATTTTGTGCCAGCAAATCGGAACCAATATTCACATGATTAACCATGCCAATGATGACAAAAGCTTGCGGAACTATATGGAAAATGCCAAGCCCAGCGTGAAAACGATCTATACGCTCTATGAAGAGTGGGAAGATTTGCCCGAATTGGTCGGAACACTCACCCTAGATGACTTTTTAATTGTTATCAGTGCCCGGCACGATACCGTCTCGTGGCACAGGCAGTTGGATGTCACTCCTAGTGAAATCGCGGAGCGCATGAGCCACATTAACTTTATGATTGCGTACCCAGCTTTGCACAATCGTTTTTCTTAAGCATTCAGCTAGTCAGCATTTGGCATGGTTCAAGTTACCTTTACAGTTCACGGATGCACTAATACACGCCTCGCCGCCTGCGGCGGCTCGGCCATTCT
>JBGTIZ010000156.1:0-10803 GCA_041745395.1 Promineifilaceae bacterium (SeqCode)
CCAAGCGCAGTACGGATTCAGATAGCTTGATGAGGCGGGAAATTTGTAACTCAATGACTGCCAAATAGCGTGCCCGTTGCGTTTCGTTACCCCGTTGCCACAGATCAAGATAGAGCCGCAGGTTGGTCACAGGAGTGCGAAACTCGTGCGAAATATCGTTGATAAATTGACTTTTGGACACATCAAGCTGGCGCAAAATTTCGTTGGCCTGAGCCAACTCTTGGGTGCGGATTTGGACGCGCTCTTCTAACTGCTGTCGCTCGGCGCGGAGGTCAGCTTCGGTGGTAAGCTGGTTTTGCAGGGCGTAGTGCAGGGCAACTAGCAGGCGGTTGATTTCCTGACCAAGGGCGGCGATTTCATCACGGCCGTGGTCGGGCACACGATAAGTCAAATCTGCTTCCTGACGCACATGCAAGACGGCTTGCTCCAAGGCAACCACGCGACTGATAACTTGGGTTGAAATAATGTAAATCATCAGCCCAATCACCACCAAGCCCATGCCAATCGTCACCACCACGAACGTATATAGCGTGCGCTGACCGTTACTAAAAATAGTGCGGTCTGCAGTAAGCTTAACCACGGCCGTGGGCTGACCCTCAAAATCAGTGAGCAGTTGATAGCTGTGATTATAAGTTCTCGTGGTGGTGATGAGCGGCACGGCTGTGGGGTCATCATCCGCCAGCAAAAAAGCCCGCTCGGCTGGGTCAAGCACCTGCCCCACCTCGTCCCACGCCAGCAAAGCCACATCCACCTGCATCTCCGCCGCAATCTCCGCCAATAGAGCGTCGTTTAACAGGCGCACCATTATCATCGTGCCCCGCGCGGGCTGGGTTTCTTCACTATCCAAAACAGGCTGGCTCACCACCATAAAAAGGGCGTCCTGGGCGGAGGTAGTGAGAAAAGTCGCCTGTGACGTTTCGGTAAAGGCAGGGCGCAGATGGTCTGTACCTAGTTCGTAAAGCATCCCTTCTAGGTCAGGCATGCTAGAGAGCATCTGTTCACGGCCGTGGTCATAAAAGCCGCGATAGACAACCTGACCTTCTTCATTAGCCAGCAACACGGCCGTGAGGCGGCTGTTCACAAACGTACTGCTCACCAAATTAGAGGCAATGTACTCGGCCGTGGGTTGCGCCACAAACGCATACGTGTCATCCCAAGAAGACCAATCCAGTATAAACCGTTCCAAAGAAAACAGTTCATTATTCAGCCGCGCTATCACCCGATTTGTATCCTGCCGCAAATAATCCCGCTCCAAACGCACATAGCTCGGCAACAGGATAAAATAGGCCGTCCCCAATAAAATGAGCAAGAGGGCGGCCACGCTAGTAAGCAAAATGAGGGTTGTTTTGAGCCGAAGAGACATGGGGTAGGATGCAAGGTTCAAGGTTCAGGGAAGTTGACCCAAGCGGCTAATCGTAGCGACGGTACTGTATAGATGGAATGTTTGTTGTGCCTTTCTAATTTTGAGCGTCGCTTTCTGAGTTTTGCGTAAAGGGGATTGCCAAAACGCACCAGCACCAGAAAAATACGCTAGAGTCTAGAGTAATATAAAGATACCAAAAAGCAGATAACTTGTCAGCGCGTTAGCGCGTAACAACCGACTGTCAGAATAAGCATTCACAGGGTCAATGAACAATCCTCTCTGAAAATTTGAGCGCGTCCAGAGAAAAAAACGTGACACATGAAACGTGACACCATTGCCCCCCTATCAAAAGAGAACAACCCAGATGCCTAAAGCAACACGAATCGTAAAATGGCGACAAAAACGGGAGCAACGGAGCCGCCGCACGGGGCGGACTTGGCTCAAGCTGGGCGGCGTAGGCTTAATTATCGCCACGGTGCTGACCGTTTTGAGTGTGCTAGCGGTGAGTGGAGGCACGGCCGTGGCCTATACCACCTTCACCCAAGGCCTGCCCGACTACAGCCAAATCGAAACCCTCGGTCGAACCAACGAAACCTTCGAGACCACCAAAATATACGGCCTCGGTGCCGACCAAAACGGCGACGGAACCCGCGACTGGGTGCTCATTTACGAAGTGATTGACCCCCTCGGTGGGGATAGGCAATGGGTCGAATTTGCCCAACTGCCGCAAGACTTTGTAGACGCCACCATCGCCATCGAAGATAGAACGTTTTGGACCAACGAAGGCTTTGATTTACAGGGCATCGGTCGCGCCTTTTATGAATATGTGTGGCTGGGCGGGGCGATACAGGGGGGAAGCTCCATTACCCAACAGGTCGTCAAAAACAACCTGATTGAACCAGAGCGGCGCGTGGTGCAGGGCGAGCCGGGCTGGGACGACTATCGGCGCAAAATCGAAGAAGTTCTGCTCGCCAACCGCATGTCGCAGGAGTACACCAAAGAGCAAATTATCGAGTGGTACGTCAACAGCAACTTTTACGGCAATTTGGCCTACGGCATCGAAGCGGCGGCACGCGTTTATTTCAACAAAACAGCGGCTGAACTGACCCTGCCCGAGGCGGCCATGCTGGCGGCCATCCCCCAAAGCCCCGCACTGAACCCCATTGACGCGCCCGACCAAGCCAAAACGCGCCAAGAATTGGTGCTGGACGCCATGTTTCGTGACGGGCTTATTTCACGCGAGGAGTTGGTCGCGGCCAAGTTTACGCCATTACCAATCGCGTCCAGTTTGGAGGAGCGTTTCGACATTATCGCACCCCATTACGCCCTGCGGGTGCGCCAAGAGCTAGAACAGCAATTTGGCGCGGAGCAAATGTTGCGCGGCGGTTTACGCGTCTATACCGCGCTCGATTTGGAGTTACAGAGCCAAGCGGAGTGCGTGGCGCGGGCGCATGTGGCGCGGCTATCGGGCGCGTTGGGGTCGGGGTTGCCTGCCGATGAGGCGAGCAGTTGCCCCGCTATTGCTTTCTTGCCCACGCCCAACACGGCCGAGTTAGGTCTCGATAGGCAAGTCAACAACGCGGCCGTGGTGATTATAGACCCGCGCACGGGCGAGCTAAAAGCGATGGTCGGCAGTCTGAACTATTGGGACGACAGCATAGACGGCTCCTTTAACGTGGCCGCCGACGGCTTGCGCCAGCCCGGGTCATCCTTCAAGCCGTTCACCTATTTAACCGCCTTTGCCCAAGGGTACACGCCCGCCACGATGGTGCTAGATGTCGAAACCGATTTTGGCACAGAATACAACGGCGTGGCCTATGTGCCCCAAAATTATGACCGCCTGTTTCGCGGACCGCAGAGCATCCGCCAGGCGTTGGGCAACAGCTATAATGTGCCCGCCGTGGAGGTCATGAGCTGGGTGGGGGTGGATAACGTGATCCGCACGGCGCACAAAATGGGCATCACCAGTCTGGATGGAGGGCCGAATCAATACGGGCTGTCGCTGACGCTGGGCGGGGGCGAGGTGCGCCCGCTGGATATGGCCTACGCGTTTAGCGTGTTGGCCAATGGGGGGCAGATGATTGGGCAACCCGTGCCCGAAGCGCGACAAAGGCTCGGCTTTCGCTCGCTGGAGCCAGTCACCATTTTGCGGGTGGAAGACCGCAATGGCGTGCCCATTTATGAATACAATCAGCCCCAGCAACAGCAAATCCTGACCGCGCCGCTGGCCTATTTGATGAATGATATTTTGTCGGATGGGCAGGCGCGTTGCGCTGGATTTGGCTGTCCCAATGTGCTGGAATTGCCCGGTGGTCGCCCAGCGGCGGTGAAAACAGGCACGACGAATAATTATCGGGATGGATGGACGGTGGGGTATACGCCGCAATTGGTCACGGCCGTGTGGGTCGGCAACACAGACAACACACCCATGGACAACGTGCCCGGCTCGCGGGGAGCCGCCCCCATTTGGCACGCCATCATGGCCTACGCCCTGCGCGACGCGCCTATCGAGACGTGGAGCCAGCCGCCAGGCGTTGCCCAGCGCACCGTTTGCCGCCCGTCTGGCCTGCTGAGCAACGGCATTTGCCCCACAGTCAACGAGCTATTTCTGGCGGGCACAGAGCCAACCCTCATTGACAATATGTATCAGCAGTTTCAGGTAAATCGGGAGACGGGGCGGCTAGCCACGATTTACACACCGCAAGAGCTGGTCGAGATACGCACCTATGTCGTTTATCCTGACCGAGCGGCCGATTGGGTACGCGAAAATGAGATAGACGCCCCGCCGACAGAGTATGACACCATTGACAACCCCAATATGGAGGGGCGCGGGGTGGCTTTGGGAAGTCCACGGCCGTTTGCTTATGTGAGTGGCGTGGCGGGCGCGGTCGCCATCACGGGCACGGTGCAAATGGATGATTTTGCCTATTATCGGCTGGCCTATTTTGAAGGGCTGACGCCGGGGCAGTTGCGCCAGATTGGGGAGCCAGTGACGGAACCAAAAGAGAATGAGACGCTGGGGCTGTGGGATGTGGCCGATTTGGAGGGGCTGTATACGCTGGTTTTGACGGCGGTGCGCAATGATGGCACATTTGAGGAGTTGAGTGCCCCGGTCACGATTGATAACACGCCGCCCACGGCCGTGATTACCGCCCCGCGCTCCGACCAAACGTTTAGCACCAATGACGAGTTTATCCTGATTCAGACGGAGGTCAGCGATGATATTTCGCTGGACAGGGTCGCTTTTTATGTCGGAGGGTCGGGCGTGCCGTTTGCGATTAGCACGGTTCCACCGCACACGGGGCGGTTTCAGGTTTATAACAGCGGCTGTTTTTCGTTCCGCGTGGTAGCCACGGATGCGGCGGGCAATGAGGGTGAAAGCACGGCCGTGGGGGTTTGTGTAGAGGAATAAAATAAGGACGAAGGACGAGAGAAGAAGGAAGAAAAGGGCGGGTCTTCTCGAGAAAACCTCCGCGTTCTCCGCGAACTCTGCGGTGATTTGACCTTTTTAGCAATCCGTGCTGAGGAGCGTCGTCTGTGGCATAATGGGCACTGCTTATGAACCAAACCACTGCTTGATTTAAGAGGATAACGCATGGCGAAACGAATTGCCTTTGGCTGGTATGGTGGCAAATATTCCCATTTGGATTGGTTGTTGCCCCTCCTACCAGCAACGACCCATTACTGCGAACCATTTGGCGGAAGCGCGGCCGTGCTTATTAACCGTGATCCATCCCCCTTAGAGACATACAATGATATAGATGGTGATGTGGTCAACTTCTTTCGAGTGCTACGCGACCAGCACGAAGAGCTAATCAAAGCAATTGGTTTGACCCCTTTTTCTCGTGAAGAGCTACGCCTAGCAACAACAGAAACGGAATCTACCCTGTCCGATTTGGAGCGAGCGCGTCGCTTTTTTGTACGGGCGCGACAAGTGCGTACAGGTTTAGCCCAAACGGCTAGCGAAGGACGTTGGGCACATTGCAAATTAACCAGTCGTGCAGGGATGGCGGGGGCCGTCTCCCGCTGGTTGGGCAGTGTAGAAGGACTATCAGAAATTGTCCAGCGGCTTTTGCGGGTCCAAATTGAAAACGCGCCTGCGCTCGAAGTCATTGCACGGTATGATAGCTCCGAAACGCTTTTTTATTGTGACCCGCCTTATCCCCATGACTCCCGCACAGACCGCCGCGCTTATGGCTTTGAAATGAGTGATAGTGACCACCGCGCATTGGCCGCTATGTTGCATAGTGTCAAGGGGGAAGTCGCCGTTTCTGGGTATCATGGCACATTGATGAATGAGCTTTATGGGGATTGGCGTTGCATTGAAGCTCCATCTAAAAAAGCGCACTCAACCAACACTGGTACAAACAGCGGCAAACAAGCTCGTGTAGAAGTTCTTTGGGTCAATTACAAATTATCACAAAAGGAATTTGTTGCATGTCAAACCCCGCAAATGCGCTTGAAAATGCTTTCCAGCGGATAGCCGATACGCCAGCAGCACCAATAATCACCAATCAACTGCTTCAACAACAAGTTGAATACGTAGCGCGAAATCTGAGCAATCGGGCAGGGGTACGCCTTTTGCTGTCTTGTCTATTAGCCAAAGTTGACAACCCAGCGGTGGATGTCCGCAAACCGTATACCCAAATTGGTGATGAGGATGCGTTTTCGGGGCGTACCTATGATGAACGATATATCACGCCATTTATCAATCTGCATCATTTACCCTGCAATAATACGACAGCCTTTTTGACCCCAGCTTTGCGGAATCGCAACGCTACGTTAGAGAAGGGATTGGATTTGGTAGGGCGACCACCACAGTTATACACGGCCGTGCTTGACCTCCTCGATGCAGTTCATCAACAGCAAATTTCCGCCGCAGATATGCTGGCCGAAACCATTCGCTGTTTAATTCTGCTCCGTGATGAAAGGCAACAGCGCATCGAAGCATTATTAACGACCCTCCAAACCACCACCGACGCGATCCCTCTCTCGGCCGAAGAAATCGTCCATCTCGTTAGCCAACATCTGAACCAAAAAGGAACCAGTCGCCTCCCCGTGCTGATTGTGGCCGCCGCCTATAGTGCCGCGCATCAACACCTAGGCACACAATTACTTGACCTACAGACGCACAATGCGGCCGACTACCAAACAGGTGCGTTGGGTGATTTGGAGCTAACGCTGATTGAAGATAAACACGGCCGTGTTGTCACCAGCTATGAAATGAAAGACAAACCAGTCACCCACGAAGATGTCGAACGCGCCCTGCAAAAATTAGCTAAAACCAACGGCCGTGTAAACAACTACATCTTTATCAGCACAGCCAACATAGACGCAGATGTCGAAGAATACGCCCGCTCACTCTATGCCCAAACAGGTGGCATAGAGTTTGTCATACTTGACTGCATCAGCTTTCTGCGACATTATCTCCATCTCTTTCACACCTTGCGTACGATCTTTTTAGAGGAGTATCAAGCACGCATTTTAGCTGAGCCAGAGAGTGCGGTCAGCCAGCCTCTGAAAGAAGCATTCTTAGCTATGCGTCAGGTTGCTGAAGCAGAATAGTCATATTCATCACAAAGACCAAGCCTACACCAAACGAAAGGAAAACAGTCACTATGCACCCGCCCGACCCCTACGCCGACGCGCCCCCGCCCCAGTTCGACGATATGCCCGATGTCATAGAAGAGCCAACCACCAGCCCGCTTTTCTCAGGTTTCCCCACCCACCAACCAACTAACAAACCCCCTAGCCAACCCTTCCCCCCCCCCACCCTCGACCAAGCTCGCGCCACGCTCCAGCGGGTGTTTGGCTATCCTGACTTCCTCACCGGCCAAACAGCCGTGATAAAAAACGTGCTACACGGCCGTGATACCCTCAACATCATGCCCACCGGCGGCGGCAAATCCCTCTGCTACCAACTGCCCGCCCTGCTCTTCCCCGGCCTGACCGTTGTCATCTCCCCCCTTATCTCCCTCATGCAGGATCAGGTGGACCAACTGCGCGAGTGGGGCGTCGCGGCGGCCGCGCTCAACAGCACCCTGCCATATGCGGCGCAGGATGACATTCGCACGGCCGTGTATCAAGGCCAACTCCAACTCCTCTACCTCGCCCCCGAAACCCTCATGCGCCCCGACACGCTGACCCTGCTGACCAACAGCCACATCAGCCTGCTCGCCATAGACGAAGCCCACTGCATCTCCGCTTGGGGGCACGACTTTCGCCCCGAGTACCGCCAGCTACACGCCGTGCGCCAATACCTGCCCGACACCCCCTGCCTCGCCCTGACCGCCACCGCCACCGAGCGCGTCCGCCAAGACATCCGCGACCTGCTCCACATCCCCCCCGAGCATGAATTCATCGCCAGTTTTGACCGCCCCAACCTGTTTCTGGCGGCCGAACCACGGCGCGGCGGACTCGACCAAATCACCACTTTTTTGCAGGCGCACAAAGAGGAAGCGGGCATTATTTACTGCACCACACGTCGCCAAGTGGATGAGCTAACCGCCCATTTGCAACATCTGGGCTACAGCGTTTTGCCCTATCACGCGGGCATAGACACCCGCACCCGCGAGCTAAACCAACGCCGCTTTAGCCGCGATGAGGTTGATATGATCGTAGCTACGGTCGCCTTTGGCATGGGCATTGATAAATCGAACGTGCGCTTTGTGGTACATTACAATTTGCCGAAAGACCTCGAGAGTTATTATCAAGAAATTGGCCGTGCGGGACGGGATGGGCTACCCGCCACCTGTCACCTGCTGTATAGCCAGCAGGATGTGAACACGCTTCAGCGCATCATGGCGCGGGATGAAAACGGGGGGCAAAGCAATGGGGAACAGGGACGTGAGGCGAATTTGCGTCTGCAAGCGATGTGGCGCTATGCCCATAACCAGCAGTGCCGTCGCCATGATTTGCTGGGCTATTTTGGGGAGACGTATGGGCAAGAGGCGTGTGAGACGTGTGACAATTGCCGCCAACCCGCCCCCGCCGCCGAGACGGATTTAACGGTTCCCGCACAAAAGTTTCTCTCCTGTGCGGTGCGCACCGAGCAACTATTTGGCATGAGCCATCTGATTAGCGTGTTGCGCGGCTCGCGCAGTCAGAAAATCTTGCAGAAGGGGCATGACAAGCTGTCTACGCATGGCATTGGGCAGGAGTATAGCAAGGCACAGTGGCAGGAGATGGCGCACCAGTTTATTCAGGCGGGCTTGCTGACGCAGGATTTGCAGTATGGCAGTTTGAAGGTGACGGATGCGGGCTGGGCGGTGATGCGCCGTGAGGAGACGTTTATGGGCACGCCGCCAGCGGTGGAAACGCGGGGTATGAGCGAACCCACGGCCGTGTTTGCCTCCCATCGCCATCCCGAACTCTTTGCCCAACTCCGCGCCAAGCGCACCGAGCTAGCCACAGCCAACAATTTACCCGCCTACATCGTCTTTAGCGACCGTTCGCTGGCTGAAATGGCGACCTATTTACCCACCACGGCCGTGGAACTCAGCCACATTCACGGCGTCGGCGAAGCCAAAGTTGCCAAATACGCCGACGACTTCCTGCCCCTTATCCGCGACTTTCGCCAAGCCCATCCCGACATCACCCCCACCCCTCGACCCAGCACCAACGCATCCAATCACGCGCCCACCACAACAAACTACACCAACGCCACCCTACCCGACGGCGAAACCGCGCAAACCATTCGGCTGGTCGTCGCCCAGCAGGCCAACCGCCCCGCAGGCGTCGCCGCCGCCTACCAAGTGGGCTACGCCACCCAAGAAATTGCCGCCGCGCTAGGCATCAAGCCGGGAACCGTGGTCAGTAATTTGGAAAAGCACCTCATGGAGACGGGTTTGGCTATCATCCCCCCCGAGCGGCTCCGCGCCGAATCCACGCTGGACACCACCACCTGGGAGCGCGTGCGCGAGTCCTTTGCCGAGCTAGGCTCTGAACGGCTCAAACCCACCTTTGAAGCGTTGCAAGAGGCCGTCTCCTACGATGACCTGCGCCTTGCCCGGCTCATCTTCTGGCTCGAGCAGGCGTAGTGGGTCAGCGAGTCAGCATTTCAGCTTGTCAGCCCACGAAGCCCGTTGCCTGAGCCTGTCGAAGGCAAAAGGGCGGGATTCGACAGGCTCATCCCTCGAATACGTTGGTAATCAGCGGGTCAGCTACAGTCATACCGAATAAAAACCGGCCCCTCGCGGCGCGTAAACTCATTTTTGACCACCATCTGCGCCCCGTTTTGCAAAACCAGCATATCGGTCACAAACGCCCCGCACCCCATGCCGCCCAAAAACAGTTGGTACGTATCATACCCATCTTTATCTTCCGTCATCAGCCGCACCTGCTGAATGGCGGGGCCATACTGAAACTGGTAGGTAAAGCCCGTGGGCACGCGCACCAAAATCTCGCCGCGCCATGTGCCCGTCGCTTCCCTGTTCTCATCTAGCTCCGCCTCGGCCGCGCTCTCCACAAAGTTCCAAAGTGCTTCGGCGTTTGTTTGTCCTGATGGCTGGAGGGGGGCGTTGCTCACCGTGCCGCTTCCCGCGTTCTCGTTACTGCCACTGTTATTCCCACTGCTAGCCACGGCCGTGGCTGACGGTCTCACCCGAAAATCAGAGAGAGCCAAGCCAGACACATCCCCCATCCACACCTCAAAAAACCGCGCCGCGACCCACCCCTCATAGCTATT
The DNA here is from genome assembly GCA_041745395.1 of Promineifilaceae bacterium (SeqCode). Classification (GTDB taxonomy): domain Bacteria; phylum Chloroflexota; class Anaerolineae; order Promineifilales; family Promineifilaceae; genus Hadersleviella. Next base: position 10,050 of record JBGTIZ010000156.1, read on the forward strand.
TTCTTGGCTAATCACGTGCCACCATTGCCCCGTCTCATCCTGCCCTAGCAGGACGACCATCTCGCCCGGCGTGGCAAAATAATTGCGCCGCCCAAACGACACGCCCGGGCCAGCAAAAAAGCCTGCTTCACCTATCGCCTCCGCCTGTGGCCCAGTTCGCGTCGCCGTGGGGGTCGGGGTCGGCGTTTCCGTGGGGGTGGACGGGGGGGTCAGCGTCGGGGTGGCCGTCGCTTCGGGGGTGTCGGTGGGAATGGGGGTATGGGACGGGGTCGGGGTGATGCTGGGCGTGGGCGTGATGGTCGGGGGAATGTCTACCGTGGGGGGCACGGGTAAATTGCCGCTCCCGCTTTCCGCCTGATTGGGTGCTTGGGTCGCTGGCACGTTGCCTGTGCTGGCCGTGTCGCGCTCCCCTTCTGTTTGGGCGATGCTTTCCCCAGACTCATCCCTCATCAACAAGCCAGAAACAACCAGCCCCGCCGCTAGCCCCAGCAACAGCAAAACCACTCCCATCAACCCCACCACCAGCATCATCTGTTTATTCTGCATACCAATTCTTCTCCTCTGCCTAAAGAATTGACAAATCTTGGAGATTTGTCAATTCTGGTAGCTTACTGGCACCGATTATAGCGGAGGATGTCGGTCAAAGACACGCCAGACCTTAGGAGCTAAGTTCCTTTGAGGAACTTAGCTCCTATAGCCCAACCTTCCCCGGCACTTTGGAAGTGCCGGGGAAATGGGCCTCGTGGCCGAGGGG
>JBGTIZ010000157.1:0-1611 GCA_041745395.1 Promineifilaceae bacterium (SeqCode)
GTGGTGGCCGTCGCCCACGACGAAGCGGAAGTGTAAAGGTAACTTTGAAGCGATTTCTGAACCATGCCCGCTTTTCACTTCTTACCAAAGGCGCAGGTTCGGCTGACTTATGAGTAAAAAACTAGACAAACTCTCTGTTGAAGAATTGGAAGCGGCTCTGTATCGCAAGAAGCGGTCATTGCGGCAAAAACGCCTGCAACGGCTAAAGGATGAGGGGCGTGTGGTAGAGGTGGCGGGCGTAGAGCCGCCCGCACTGCCCCTGTCACCTCGCGCCAAACCCACGGCCGTGGCAACCGGTGCGCTCAGTCGGTACAACACCAAGCCCACGGGAGAGGAGCCTACCGCCCCCCGCCGCCCCCTCAACTGGCGTTGGCTGAGCAACAAAGCGTTGCTCATGGTCGAGGTAGGAGCTGTGGTGGCTTTGGTAGCGATTGTGGTGGGCTTGTTGGGCACAATGCGTGAGCTGAATCAGGATGTGGCCGTGGCGCAGGCGAATGCGAATCAGCAGGCATACGCTAACACGGCCGTGGACAGACCCACCGCCGAGCCACTCATCCGCCCCGTCGTGCTACCCAGCGGCCACCGTCCTCCCATTGACGGCCAGCCTCCCCAACCCGGTGAAGCAGGCGACATTCCCGCCCACCTGCTACCCTATTTAGACGCCTACGTCGCGCCCCCACCGCCCCCGCCCGCGCCCGAGCAACCGCGCAACATTCAGATTGGCGCCATCAACGTCAACGCGCCCGTCGTGCAGGGTGACGATTGGGAACAGCTCAAGAAAGGGGTCGGTCATCATATCGGCTCCGCCATGCCGGGCGTGGCGGGCAACATCGTGCTTTCGGCGCACAATGACATTTACGGCGAGATTTTTCGCCACCTAGATAAATTAGTGCCCGGTGATGAGGTGGTTGTCTCTACAGGGCGGCAAAGCTACACTTACCTCATCAATGAAATTCGTGTGGTAGACCCCACCGACGTGTGGGTGATGGATCCGACGGATCATGCCAGCCTGACGCTGGTCTCTTGCTACCCGTACCTCATCAACAACAAACGCATCGTTGTCTTTGCCGATTTGGTCGAGGACAGCGGTAACTTATCAGAAGATTTGTAGTTTTGAGCGATAAGCTGAAACCCTAACAAGAAGGATACCTTTTATGAGTGAACAAAAACGAGAGAGAAGAGTACGCCGCGTGCGCCGGCCATCACGTCCGAGCAATGCGCCCGTTAAATCGATCCCAGCGGCCAGCAAACGCCCCTCCCGCATGGTGATGGTGACGCAAGATGAGTTGGCCGAAGAGTATACGTATGTGCTAGACGATTTGCGCCGCTTGTTCTTTATTGCCATCGCCCTGTTTGTGCTGTTGTTTGGGCTGAACTGGGCGTTTCCGTTCATCGCTCCCATGATCGGCTTGGGTTAGTAAGCGGGTTAGCCAGTCACTCCCCTATTTTCTTGCAGGCATAAATTTTTCAGGTCAATCAAAAAAAGCGTTCAACTTCACTGGTGAAGTTGAACGCTTTTTGTATTGGTCACAAATTGCTCAGACAAAAAAATGTAGCTCGACACGCCTCGCCGCCTGCGGCGGCTCGGCTATTCTAAAGGGTATTTTTTTC
>JBGTIZ010000158.1:0-2629 GCA_041745395.1 Promineifilaceae bacterium (SeqCode)
ACGGCCGTATTAAGCGCACCAATCTGCAAGCGTTTGAAAATGTCCGCTCGACGGGTCTCATCGCCTTAGGCCTAGACGACGGGGATGAGCTTTCTTGGGTCAAGGTGACCACTGGTGACCAAGACGTGATGCTGGCTAGCCAGCAGGGCAAGGCGATTCGCTTTAGCGAAATGGATGTACGGGCGATGGGTCGCACAGCCGCTGGCGTCAATGCCATCCGCCTCGTGGGGGATGATGCCCTAGCGGGGTTTGATGTGGTTCCTTCGGACGAGCTTTCGGAAGCGGCAGAGGGCTTAGATGAGGCTATCGAAGAACCCGCCGATGAGGGCATGGGGCATGATTTGCTCATCATTACCGCCTTTGGTTATGGCAAACGCACCCCCATTACCCATTTCAGGCGACAAGGGCGTTATGGACAGGGTGTCCGCGCCATGAATTTAGATGAGTCGCGCACGGGGCGTATTGTCAGTGCCCGTGTGGTCACGGATGAGGATGAAGTCACGATTATTACGATGAGTGGCCTGATTTTGCGCACGGCCGTGAGCAACATCTCGCGTCAAGGGCGTTACAGCCAAGGCGTGCGCATCATGGAAATGAAAGCCAACGACTCCGTGGCCTCTGTCGCCGTCATTCAAGGAGGCGCCCTTTCCCCCGCCGCTCTAGAACCGCTCGACGGCCTCCCCGAAACTGAGCTAGAAGGCGCAACAGGGACGGAACAAGAAGCTGAGGCGGCTCTGACGGCTAGCTCCAATGGGCAAGCCGCCACCGTGCATTAATTCGGGTCGCTTCTTTTTTCATCGTGTGGATCACCCAATCTCCCAAACATGGCCGATTCGTCTGCTAACATTGTTTGTTACGCCATTTTGTTTTAATATGGCTTTGTTGTATCGTAAGCGTTGAGCTAGTCAGCTACTATGGGGGACTAACCAATACACATTTTTTATTTTCAGCAATAATGGGAAATCCTAGGTCATCTTTCAATCATTGAGTGATTACCCTTCACCAAGAAGGAAACAAAAGCTATGGTATCCAGATCAACTGTTAATTTTGCGGGACTTTCTTCATCCGGGCCACCAGCCATACACCCCATGGCTTCTTTGGTCAGTCAGCCCACAGAAGTTGAAGGCTTAGGCGTACCGCGCGGCGTTGTTCTCGACCTTTTTTTTCGGCTCCTCTTTGCCGAACGTGAAGTGAGTGTCTCCCGCTTCGCTGAGGTTCTCAAAGTCACGCCGCGCATGGCTGACAAATTGTTGGCGAAACTCAAGCTTGACAACCTTGTAGAAGTTGCGCGCACTGGCGGATTAAACAGCCTGAGCTATGTTTATCGCCTGACAGAGGCCGGAACAAAACAAGCCCGCGACTCATTGGAGCGTTCTCAATATCTTGGCTCCGTGCCTATAAATATTGATGACTACAACAAATCGGTCGAGATCCAGTCCAAAACAATGGGCAAAATTACGCCTGATAGGGTCAAAAAAGCGTTGGGTCATCTGATTTTGCCGCCCAATTTTGACCGACGCATCGGTGCCGCGCTCAATGCAGGCACGTCTCTTTTTCTTTATGGTCCACCTGGCAACGGGAAAACCACCATTGCAGAAATTTGTGCTGAATTACTAGCGGGCACGGAGCCGATTTTTGTTCCTTATGCCATCGTTGTTGCTGGGCAAATTATCCAGCTCTATGACCCGCTCAAGCATGTGGAAGCCGAACCAGATGAACTATGGCTATCTCAGTTTGGCCGTTTAGACGAGCGGTGGGCGATTGTCAAACGCCCCTCTATTATGGTGGGTGGTGAGTTGGAGTTAACCAGCCTTGACTTGCGCTTCGAGCCGACGACTAAATTCTACGAAGCCCCGCTCCAAATGAAAGCAAACGGTGGCATGTTCCTTATTGATGACTTTGGTCGGCAACGGATTACCCCCTCGGAACTGCTGAACCGCTGGATTGTGCCGCTGGAAACGCGCATCGACTTTATTACGCTACTCTCGGGACAATCTATCGAGTTTCCGTTTAAGCAGTTGATTATCTTTTCGACCAATCTTGACCCCGCCGAACTGGCCGACGATGCGTTTTTACGCCGGATTCAAATCAAAGTAGAGGTGGGTGCGCCCGACGAGAAGATGTTCTACGAATTGTTCAAGATTATGTGTAACGTGTATAAGGTGCCGTTTGATAAAGAAGGCTTCATTCATCTGTTGCGTAACTGGTATCGCAACTCCTCGAGTCGCGCCATGCAGGGCGCACACCCGCGTGATATTCTCAAAACCATCTTAGCCATTTGTGGCTACTCTGGGGAAGAGCCAAATATGCGCCCCGAAATGATTGACGAAGCGTGTAGCTGTTATTTTGTGGATATGGATCGGGAGAAGAGTTGGGCTTCCTCGACAAATGCTTAGTCTGTTAGCTTGCTAAACGGGTTGCTCAATCTGCATGCTTGAGCGCAAAAACGCGCTTCAGGGTTTTCTCTGAAGCGCGTTTTTGTGTCATTCTATGGTTTTCTGTATTGGTCACGGCTTGCTAAAACAGATGTCATTGTGTCGCTTTGCAGAAGCGATAAAATGCTTCGGCGTGGCCTGCGGCCACGCCTCGCTGTCAAGAGGGTATTTTTTTCGTTTGGGCGTTCGCCCAA
>JBGTIZ010000159.1:0-3269 GCA_041745395.1 Promineifilaceae bacterium (SeqCode)
CGGCGGCTCGGCCATAAAAGGGGTATTTTTTCGTTTGGGCGAATGCCCAAACGAAAAAATACCCCATTACAGTGAGTCGTGACCGCAGGTCACGACGAACAAGTCTGTCAAAAGTGCAAACATAGTGCCTTGGTTTAAGTGGAAAAAATGATGAAGATTGGTGTTTTGGCTCTGCAAGGGGCATTTATCGAACATAGCAAGATTTTGCGTCAACTGGAGGTGGAGCCAGTCGAAGTGCGGTTGCCGGAGCAGTTGGCTGACCTAGACGGGTTGATTATTCCCGGTGGGGAAAGCACGACGATTGGCAAGCTGGCGGTGATGTATGGCTTTATGGAGCCGTTGCGTGCTTTTGCGGAGGCCAAGCCGGTGTGGGGGACGTGTGCGGGGATGATTTTTATGGCTAAGGAGATTGGCTCGGGCAAGGGGCAAGACCAGCCCTTACTGGGGGTGATGAATATTGTGGTGGCGCGGAATGCGTTTGGGCGGCAGGTGGATAGTTTTGAGGTGGGGCTGGCTGTGCCTGCGTTGGCAGAGGGGGAAACACGGCCGTTTCCCGCCGTGTTTATTCGTGCGCCTCGTTTGGTAGAAGCAAAAGGGGAAGCAGAAGTGCTGGCTCGCTTGGCAGATAACACGGCCGTGGCCGCCCGTGAAGGTCATTGGCTCGTGACCTCTTTTCATCCCGAACTAACCGACGACACCCGCTTTCATGAGTACTTTTTAGCGATGACTCATGAGCAGTGAGATCAGTTGACTGGCAAAATCACCGTAAACGTCGCGCCGCTGGTGGCGTTATTCTGCACCCGAATCCAGCCCTGATGCTCCCGAATAATCTCGGCCGTGATGAATAAACCCAGCCCCGTACCCGCCCCCTTCGGCTTGGTGGTATAAAACGGCTCAAAAATCGTGTCTATGGCTTCATTAGGCACGCCACTCCCCGCGTCACGTACAGAAAAAGCAACCGCATTTAGCTCGAGCATCGCCCATGAGCGAATGTGAATTTGCCCCCCATGCGGTTGCATCGCGTCCCGCGCATTGGTCAACAAATTAATCAGCACCTGCATAATTTTATGCTGGTCACAGACTACAACTGGCAAATCAGGGGCTAAATCAGACAGCACTTGCAAACCCCACTTGTTGCGGATTTGCCCCGCGAGAACGGTCAGGGTGCTGTTGATAATATCGTTGAGGTTATTCTCTTTGGGGTTGTGTCCTCCCCGGGCGTAGCTCCGCAGGGTGTTGACCAGTTGCATACTGCGTTCGTTGTTGCGCCGCAACATGGCGACGTATTCAATGGCCCGTTGACGGTCAAACGTCTCTTCTTGCAGAGCATCGCTGAGGTTTTCGCAGGTGGTGCTGATGACGCTGAGGGGGGAGGTTAGCTCATGAATGATGCTGGCGGTGAGTGTGCCAATGCCGGCCAGCCGTTGCTCCATCATCAGGGTTTCTTGCAGAGGGCCTAAATTGGGCAGGGCGGCGATGGTGATAAGGGTGTGATTGTCGTCGTTGGTGTTGGGGGGCATCCGCTGGGCGGTGATGGCCGCTGGCACGATATGGCCGTCGCTGTGGTGCAAAACGGTGGCGTAGCGGTGCATTTGCCCCGAGCTGATGAGCATGAGGTCACAAACGCTTTTGTCGAGGAACTCATCGCAGTGGCGTTCGTACAGGTCGCCAGCGGGGTAACCAAGGAGCATCTCCGCCGTGGTGCTGGCGTGGGAGACGTAGCCGGCGAGGTTGAGGATGACCACACCCTGATAAAGACCTTCGACGATGGTCTGGGAAAGTTGGTGGGAGGGAGCCTGTGCCTGTAGCTGGATTTGCAACATGCTCAAAGGATACGTGAGCAGGGGAGATGCGTCCGTGCTTCACCCGTAAATATGACGTTAAAGGGGCGTGAAGAGAGTGAGCGTATCGAGAAAAGGAAGCGAAAATGCTGAACGGCTACATCTGGAGATGACCTTATGACAACCATGGAACAGTTTTTACTCAATCTGGGCTATGTGGGCGTTTTTATTGGCTCCTATTTATCGGCGACGGTGTTGCCATTTTCTGTTGCGCCGCTGACCCTCTCTTTGCCCGCGCTCGGTTTTTCGCCGTGGCTGGTGGGGGCCACGGCCGTGTTAGGTGGTTTCCTCGGCGCACTCACCATGTACGTATTGGCTTATCACGGTGGGCAGTGGGTCATAGCGCAATCGTTTATCAAGATAGACGAAGCGAAGCTGGTGCGGAGCCGACGCTGGTTTGCTAAATGGGGCACACCCGCGCTTTTTTTCTCGTTTTTACCTCTGGTGGGGGATGCGCTGGTGATTACGGCTGGGGTTCTGCGGGTGCGGGTAGTCTCGTTTAGCGTGTGGCTCATTGCGGGGCGGACGGTGCAATATAGCGTGATGCTGGGGTTGATGGACACGGCCGTGCGGCTTTGGGGTTAAAAGTATCACGTATCATGTGTCATGGTCAGGTGCTTTTTCTCTGGGCATGGCTTGTTTAGCCAAGGCGGTCGCTCATTGACCAGATGAATTCTCACAAAAAACGTGCCCCCAACGCCTGTGCAACAGTGGCAAACTCCCTAACTCTGGCGTACACTCCTCTGCTATGGAAATAGAGTCCTTCATCCTGCAATTCGGCTACCTTGGGCTTTTTATTGTCTCCTTTTTAGCCGCCTCGATTTTGCCTCTTTCGACTGAAATTTTTGTCATTATCATGCCAACCATGGGCTTCAACATTTGGCTGGTGGGTATTTTTGCCACGCTGGGCAACTACTTTGGGGCATTGACCATGTATTACATGGGCTGGTATGGTACAGATTTTGTGCTGTCCCGCTATATAACTATCGAAGAAGATAAAATTGAACGCGCCCAAAAGTGGTTTGCCCGCTGGGGACCACCGACGTTGCTTCTGAGCTGGATGCCCTTTATCGGCGACCCTCTATGCGCCGTAGCCGGAAGCCTGAAAATGCCTCTCCTCACCTTTACCATTTGGACAATCATCGGCAAAAGCTTGCGCTATATTGTTTTATTGGGCGCGGTCTACGTCTTTATTTGAGTGCCGTGAAAAGGGACGACGGAAGAGGGAAAAAGGAAGAAAAGAGTAGGCTCTGCGATGCGTGCTGAGCGAAAAACCTGTCACACCCTAAACCTTGAACCAATGAAAGATTTAAGCCTTGCTTGTATTGGTCATAAATTGCTCATAAAAAAATCCTGCCCCGGCACGCCTCGCCGCCTACGGCGGCTCGACTATTCTAAAGGGTGTTTTTTTCGTTTGGGCGAACGCCC
>JBGTIZ010000160.1:0-6365 GCA_041745395.1 Promineifilaceae bacterium (SeqCode)
GGGCGTTCGCCCAAACGAAAAAAAACACCCTTTAGGATAGCCGAGCCGCCGTAGGCGGCGAGGCGTGTCGAGGCAGGATTTTTTGTCTGAGCAATTTGTGACCATTACATTTTCCAGGCCGTTGGTTGCCTCAAATATGACCAAGCTATGTGGCGCAAAGGAAGCTGAAATGCTGACTGGCTGAAATGCTGAACGGCTCCTAAATCTGATACTGGCGACGATGGCGATAGGAGAGGAGGAGCGGCGTGTGCTTTATCTTTTCGCGTAGTCCGTAGCCAATGAGATCACGCCAAGATAAATCGCCGAAGAAATGTTGACGATACGCGCCTTGGCGGCGGAAGCCATGTTTGGTGCTGAAGATGTTGAGGCGGATCTTGTTTTTGGGTAAGGTGGTTTGGCCGTCGAGCAGGGCGAGGAAGGGGTCGGGTATCCAGTCGAGGGCGCGGAAAATGTGCTTGATTTCACCCACGGCCGTGGACACACTGCCCGCATCAGCCGCATCTACCCCTGCGATAAGACCATCCACCCGCGCCATCACCTCATCAAACTCAGCAAAGCCGCCCCCCGCCAGCTTGAGCGACGCCACCTCTCGGAAATAAGCCGTGCGGTCATGCCCCCATTGCGCTCGCAACATATTGAGCTTCACCAACTCTGTATAAGCCCCCAATAGCCATTGCACCGCGTACACCTGCCACAAATCAGGGTGGGCAAAAGCGCGGTAGCTGTTCGCTACCAGTTGGTCATTGCGCTCGATAAAGTTGTGCGTCATACGGCCCAAGGGGGCAAAGGCGCGGGCGGAATAATCACCTGTTTTGTGGGCTTGGAGCAATAAATCAGCCAGCACCCCGACGGTCGCCAGCGAAATATACAGCCCTTTGGAGTAAAGTGGGTCAATAAAACCAGCGGCGTGGCCGAGCAGTGCCCAGCGATCGCCTACCACTTGGCTGGAACTGTACTGAATGCGGCCTGGCGTGCGTACCCATTCCCGCACGGCCGTGCCTCGTTTGAACTGCGCCGCTACGCTGGGAAACCGCTCGATAAAACTAAAAAATTCCGCCTCCGCCGTTAGCTCCTTTTGCACGGGATGCAGGCGCGGGTCGAGCAGTAGCCCCACGCTACAGAGCGGATTGGTGGCGCGACTGTGGTTGTTAAACGGGATGACCCACAGCCAGCCCCCCTCAAAAACATGGTGCAGGGTGCCTTCCGACATGCGAAAAGGCAATTCGTCTGGCTCGGGCATCACCTCATGATAAAAGGGGACATCCACCATGTGGGTAAAGAGGGCGCGGGAATGGGTCTGTAAATCAGTGGTGCGCAGGTTGAATTTTTGAGCCAGCGGGGAGCGAAAACCAGCCGCGTCTACGACGTAGCGGGCGGTGTATGGCTCGCCCTGCGGGGGGATGAGGCGCACTTGGTGCGGCTCGATTTGTATCTCTTGCACGGCCGTGTTTTGTAATACCGTCGCGCCATAAGACACGGCCGTGGTCATCATAAAATAATCGGTATCCTGCCGATACAGATGCATTTCATAGCCGTGCGGCTCCTTGGGAATCACCGCTTGCAGGGTGCGCTGGGGCTGATGCAGTTCCTCGGCCGTGTGGTGCAAAAAGCCAAAATGCCGCTTCACCCCGTGCGTCGTGCCCTGATACGCCGCAAAATTCTCACTGCTAAAATAAGCCAGCTCAGGCACATCATAAAAATGAGCCAACGCCCGCATCATCTCCGACGTTTCCAAAATAAGCGACTCTCCAATTGCAAAGCGTGGATGGCTCTTGGCCTCAAATATCACCACTCGCAACCCTTGCTTGGCTAAAATCGCCCCCAGAGCCGACCCCGCAATGCCTGAACCAATAATCGCCACGTCGTACACAGTTGTTTGGGTCATGTTGCTATCCTTTTTGGGTAGTGTTGGTGCTAGGAACCTTAGTTCCTACAGTAGCTCGTACTTGAAATTTAACCACGGTTAAACATATTATTCTCAAATGGAAACTTTTAATTTAACCTGCTATCATCATGGCAACATAGTCGCTTTATTTCCTCGAGAAATTAAATGCTGAAAGCGTGAACGACTAACCGACTGACTCAATTTACAAAAAGGATACAAAAAATGCCTACAAAACAAAACTGGCTCATCCGCATTTTGCGCACACGGCCGGGTCAATTTGTCCTCATCACGCTCGTCGCCATGACGCTCGGCTTTATCGGCGAGTGGCTCGCTTGGCCCGCCGCCGCCGTGACCGTGTTATACATTATTGCCTATATCACGGGCTTATACGATGGACTGATTAGCAGTTGGGAAGCTTTGCGCCGCCGCGAAATCGAAATTGACTTGCTGATGGTGCTGGCCGCCTTGGGCGCGGCCGTTGTCGGTCAGCCCTTTGAAGGGGCGATGCTTCTCTTCCTGTTTTCGCTGTCAAATGTGTTGCAGGATTACGCCCTCGGGCGTACCAAGAGCGCGATTGAAGCGTTGATGCAGTTGCGCCCCGACACGGCCGTGGTCAAACGCAATGGCGAAACCATCACCCTCCCCCTCGAAGAAATCACCCTTGATGACCAAGTCATCGTTAAGCCCGGTGAACGACTCCCCCTAGACGGAACCATCGCCAGTGGCGAAAGCAACCTCGACCAATCCTCCGTGACGGGCGAATCCATGCCCGTGTCGAAAGGGGTGGGGGACGACGTTTTTGCGGGAACCATTAACGTCAACGGCAACCTGACCATTAACGTGACCAAATTAGCCCACGAAACCACCCTCGCCCGCATGATTCAGCTTGTGGAAGAGGCCCAGGACGAGAAGGCGCAAACGCAAACCTTCATCGAACGGGCTGAGCAATATTACGCCATTGGCGTCATCGTAGCGACGTTCCTGCTGATTGTCATCCCCACCATGCTGTTAGGTGAAGCGTTTGACAGCGCGTTTTACCGGGCCATTACCGTGATGGTGGCCGCGTCTCCCTGTGCGTTGGTGATTAGCATTCCAGCGACGGTGCTGTCCGCCGTCGGCAACGGGGCGCGGCAGGGCGTCTTGTTCAAAGGGGGCGCGGCCGTGGAGGTCGCGGCCAGTACCAAAGTGGTCGCCCTTGATAAAACGGGTACGCTGACGGTCAACAACCCTCAAGTAACGGATGTGGTGCGGCTCTCTGGGGTGGATGATCTGACGGATGAGGCGTTCTTGGCTCTGGTCGCGGCCGTGGAAAAGCAGTCGGAACATCCGCTGGCGCGGGCGATCGTGCAAAAGGCGCGGGAACAGGAGCTAACTTTGCCTACCGTCACCGGTTTTGATAGCACGGCGGGGATGGGGGTCACGGCCGTGGTTGATGGTCAAAAAATCCGCATTGGCAACCCACGCTTCTTTGAGGAAGATTTGCTTGGCTATGCCGAAGCGCAAGAGCGAGCCATCAGCCTGCAAAAAGAGGGCAAAACGGCCGTGCTGGTCGCCAGTGATCAAGGCGAAAAACCGCGCCTGCTCGGCCTCATTGCCGTGGCGGATGTGGTGCGCAGTAACGCGGCGGCTATGGTGCAAAGCTTGCGCGACGCTGGTATTGAGCATGTGGTTATGCTGACGGGTGATAACGAAATCGTAGCGCAAGCCATTGCCCAGCAGGTGGGCATTTCTAAATATTACGCGGACCTGATGCCAGAGGACAAACTGACGATTGTGAAGGAGTTGGGCGAAAAATATGGCCCTGTCGCTATGGTGGGGGACGGCGTGAACGATGCGCCCGCGCTGGCCACGGCCGCGTTAGGGATTGCTATGGGCGCGGCTGGCTCAGATGTCGCCCTCGAATCGGCCGATATTGTGCTGATGGGGGATGACCTTAGCCATTTGCCCTACATCTTTAACCTGAGCCGCAAAACGCGGCGGGTGCTGGCTTTTAACCTCACCTTTGCCCTCTCGATGATTGTGATCATGATTGGGGGGATTTTCTGGTTTAGCTTGCCGCTCCCGCTGGCGGTGGTGGGGCATGAGGGGGGCACGGTGCTGGTGTCGCTGAATGGGTTGCGTCTGTTGGGGTATAAGGATAAGACGCGGTCGGCTGACACAGCGGATATGGCGGCGAAAGGTAGCGTGGAGAGAACCACGGCCGTGCGGCCGGCTTAGGGAGAGAAAGGGAGCAAGAGAGTAAGGGAGCAAGGGAATAGCAAAAAAAGCCCCTCACGCCCTTTCCGCAAGGAGAGGGATGGCGTGAGGGGCTTTCCTGTTTTAACGGGCACGGCCGTGCTGGGGAAATAGACCAGCAGGCTTTGACCACGTACTAACGTGGCATAGTCACTTGGCGACTGGGTATGATAAACTAAGCGCAAGCAACCACACCACACAAGCTGTACAGCACAATCTGTATTGGTCATGAATTATCAAACCACAGAGACATAAAGAACACAGAGAATTTCTCGAGAAAAACTCTGCGTTCTCCGCGCCCTCCGCGGTTAATCCTTTGTGCAAGCAATCTGTGGCCAACACACTATTGGGAATTTTGTATACAGGCTCACAGGGGCAGGCATTATGATTGAAGTGAATGGTACAGAAACACGCTCGTTTTATTTCCCCGCATCGAAGCAAGACGCCTTTGCTTTTTACAACTCTTTGCCCCGTATTGTGCCTTTTTTGCCCCGCATTGCGCTCATAGACACGGCCGATGAACGACATCACCGCGTGGTTTATCGCTCGGTGGAGCTAAATGCGTATCATGTCCAGATTTATTGTGATTTGCAGGTCAACCCCGATGAAGAAAACAATGTTTTGTACATTCAGGGGTATGATGGTCGTGAGCATTACCCTACCATCAAAACAAAGGTGGGTCTGACCGAAGTAATCGGAACGGGGGATTTTAAGATTACGTCCCGTTTTTATGAACAGGGGGATAAGACCAAGATTGATTATTCGCTGACCCTTTATTCGGCGATTCATCGGCCGTTTGGGCTAAATTTCATGCCCACGGCCGTGTTGTCTAACATTGTGGGTCGCATTGTCAACTATCGCATCAAAGAGATTGTTGACCATTTTGTCACCTCATCCATTGCCGCCTATCCGCAATGGGCCGCCACGGCCCATTCCTCCCCACTTGTACAATAATAAAATAAGCGTTCAACGTCTCGCCAGTCAGCCGTTCAGCTTGTTTTTCTCGATGCCTATGCGCGTCTCTCTTTTTCCTGTTTCTTTCTGCACCCCAAGGAGTACGTTTTATGATTGGTTATCAAGCAACTGCTTTGACCATAGCCGATGCATCTGGGCACAATGCGGGCGTCTACAAAATCATGGTGGTCGATGATAGCCAGGTCATTTTGCGTCTCGTGAGCCATGCGTTACAGCAGGAAGGGTATGAAGTTAGCACGGCCGTGTCTGGTGAAGAAGCCCTTGGCCTAATACGCAAACACGGCATCCCCCATCTCGCCATCGTCGACATCAACATGCCGCCCGGCATGGACGGCTTTGAGTTCTGTCGGCAACTCCATGCGTTTAGCGATGTGCCCATTATCATGCTTTCGGCCGAGCAAGAGGAGCAAATTGTTGCCCTTGGGCTAGACCGCTACGCCGAAGATTACATCGTCAAGCCTGATGATGGCCCCCTGCGAGTGCTGGAGCTATCCTCGCGGGTGCGGCGGGTTCTCCTGCGGATTGGCGCATTTGGTTACACGCTGTCCCCCCTCATAAAAGTGGATGCTCGCTTACAAGTAAACTTTGCGGAGCGATACGTCCTCATCGACGGCCGGCAATGCTCTTTGACCCCGACAGAAACCAAAATTTTATATGTGCTGATGCGTCATGCAGGGCGCACGGTCGCTAATGACTTTTTATTACAGCGCGTCTGGCCGCTGGATGAAGCGTATGAAGACCGTCTGCATACGCATGTTTATCGCCTGCGGCGCAAATTGGAGAAAGACCCCAAACAGCCCGCCTATATCATGGCGGATTGGGGGAAAGGGTATGTTTTCCCCCCAGCACATCTGTCTGAGGGAAGTAGCAAGAAGAAAGAAGTGAAAAGTGAGAAGTGAAAAGTCGCTCTCGCTTGTCTTGGCTAGACGAGCCATGTCCAGACAAAAACCACATGACACATGAAACGTGAAACATGACACCCTCCCCCTCCAATGAAACTCCTCCTCCTTTCCCCCTATCACAGCGGTAGCCACCGCGCTTGGGGGACTGGCTACCAGCGACACAGCCAGCACGATGTGACCCTGCTGACCCTGCCCGGCCGCTTTTGGAAGTGGCGCATGCACGGCGGGGCGGTCACGCTGGCGCGTCGTTTTGTGGAGCAAAAATTAGGCATGGTTCAAGTTACCTTTACAGTTACAGCGGCCACACGCCTCGCCGCCTGCGGCGGCTCGGCCATTCGAAAGGGGGTTTTTTTCGTTTGGGCGTTCGC
>JBGTIZ010000161.1:0-18060 GCA_041745395.1 Promineifilaceae bacterium (SeqCode)
AGGGCAAAGGCATGCCTTTGCCCTACTGACCGCTAGGCGCAGATGAGTTCGTCGCAGGGGAGGGCGCAGAGGGTGTGGTACAAATCAAACAGTTGGCAGGCGATGTTTTCCCAGCGGTATTGCTGGGCATAGGCCGCCGCCTGACGGCCAAAACGGTGGCGTAACTGGTCGTCCATTAGCAAGAGACAGAGGCGATTAGCCAGCGTGGCGGGGTCGCGGGGGGGAATGTGGAAGCCCGTTTGCCCATCTTTGACCAAATGGGCCAGCCCGCCCACTTCCGAGGCGATAACGGGGGTTCCGACGGCCATTGCCTCGAGGGCAACCATGCCGAAACTTTCGTAATGGGAGGGAGCGACGACCACATCAGTGGCGGCGTAGTATAGGGGCAGGACGTTTTGATTTTTGGAGCCGAGAAAGCCGACGATGTCGGTTACGTTTAACTGCCGCGCCAACGCTTGCAGGCGGCTCATCTCTGCTTCGGGGTTTTCGGCCCACGGGTCGCCGCCCACGATGGCGAAACAGGTTTGAGCCATGATGTCGGGATGTTCGCGGCGCAAGATAGCGGCCGCTTCGATGAGGGTGTCTATCCCTTTGAGCGGCTCGATGCGCCCCACGAACATGATATTTTTGCCTGTGGGGGACATGCCCACGCTTTCCTTGGCTCTCTGTTTGTCGCGGGGATAGAAGCGGCTGGGGTCTACGCCGGGGGGGATGATGACGATTTTGGCGGGGTCAGCTTGGTAAAGGTTGATGAGTTGCGTTTCTTCGGCGGGGGTGGCGGCGATGAGCCGATCGGCGATCTGGTCAATGATACGTTGTTCGCTGTCGAGTCGGCTCTGGGGAGCGCGTTCGGCGGGGTCGGGGTTGATTTGGTTTTTCATGTGGCCGAGGGTATGGAACATGTGGATGATGGGGATTACACGGCCGTGTTCCCCCTCCCACACCTCCCGCAACCGCCCCGCCACCAAGCCCGAGAGCCAATAATGACTATGAATCAAGTCATACTGCGCCCCTTCTTCCTCCGCAAAAGCCAGCACCCCCGCCACAAACTGCTCCAAGTGGGGCAAAATCTCTTGCGGATGAATGGGCACTTCTGGCCCAGCGGGCACATGAATTACCCGCGCCCCATACCCCAAATCATGCTTCACTCGGGGTTGGCAATCATCCTCAGAGCGGGTGAACACATCCACCTGAATGCCCAACCGCCCCAGTTCGGCGGCGATGTCGCGCACGTAGACGTTCATCCCGCCCGTTTTTTTGCCGCCCAGCATGGCGAGGGGGCAGGTGTGGACGCTGAGCATAGCGATGCGTTTGATGGATGTGGTGTGGGTCATGGGGTTAGGGAATGCTGAGCGACCTGAAAATAAGGTAGAAGGAAGAGGGAAGAAAAAGCGCGGGTCTTCTCGAGAAAATATCCGCGTTCTCCGCGTCCTCTGCGGTTAATTTGACCTTGAATACCGCTTACTCGCGCTGGACGCGCAGGCAAAAAATCTCGGTGTCTTCCGCGCCGAAGCGGTATTTGTAAGTCTCGTCGCCGCGCAGGAAGTCGAAGGTGTGGTGATTGCGCTCGATGGCGCGTTCTATGGCGTGAGCAGACAGCACCACGCCGAGGCTGAGGTGGCTGTGTTGGCTCATGTCTAGCCCTGAGTTGTAAACCCAAGTGCGGTCATTGTAGGTGAAGTTGAGCAAGGCGGCGTGCCGTTCGCCCCGCAGGTTGATGAAGAGTAGCTCGAGCAGATTATCTTCGAGCATGATGGGAATTAGCTCATGAAAGAGGGCGCGACGACCGTCGTTGAGCCACTGCTCTTTTTCGGGGGTGCTTAGTTGGAGCAGGCGCAGGAAGTCATCCACGGCCGTGGGTACATCATCTTCCGACCCAATCACTTCAAAGTCCACCTCATGCGCCCGCCGCATTTTGCGCCGAATCTCATGCCTTTGCTTCTTATTGATGCTATTCAGATAATCTTCAAAATCCCCGTCCAGGGTGATAACGGGGCACACTTCATCCCGCTCTTCAGAAAAAACGAAACCCCGGCTGGCGGCCAACCGAGGCAAAATTTCACGAGTGGGAGAGGCGGCGGGGACGCAGTGCAGTTGGAGCACGTCCCACGCCGGACAAGCATCGCTACACAAGCACTCTAACACGGCCGTGTGTACCATCTGCGCATCTTCAGCCCGGCAGATAATATCAAGGTAATCGCTCTCTTCTTTGCTTCCATTCAAAAAAATCGTACCGTCTGCCACGAAAAAAGGAGCCAAGCCCCGTAGCATATCCTGTTCGTCACGCACCACAACGGTAAATAAGTCCCCCCTGCCCAAATGCCGCCACCACGCCTGCTGGTAAGCGTGACGCTGAAAAGGGGTTTTGGTCATGCTCGCTTCTGCCAGCATATCCCAATCGGTGGCCGACACGGCCGTGAAAACCGCATCACCATGTATCAGTTCGCTTGTTGTATCAAATTCAGTGTAAAGCTCAATGGTTGGAATCATAGTTTGAATAGTAGGCAATTGATGTAATATTTTCGTTTGTCGCCGAAAAGCAGGACAATAGCTCTAGCCACGCTAAATTGCAAAACGGTATCCGACCGCTGGCAAATTTTCAATCAACTGCGGCTCCTCGGGCACAGGCTCTATTTTGCGGCGCAAGCGGCGCACCAAACCCCGCACCAGCCCACGATTCCCCTCGCCGCTGTAGCCCCACACCCGCTCGACCAGCTCATCAGTCGTGAAAACGTGCCCGGGGTTGCTCATGAGAATATACAGCAGGCGAAATTCTAGCTGGGTCAGCCGCTCGGTTTTATCGCCAACGGTCACGGCGCGATGGGTGGGGTTAAGTTGGCACTCGTTCACGGTGATGAAGGGCAAGACAGAAGCAGGAATATTGGTGGTGCGGGTGAGCAGGCGGCGGATGTAGCGGGAGAGCAGGCGGGGTGAACACGGCCGTGTTAAGACCAAATCCGCTCCCGCATCCAGCAAATCACAATGCGCATTCTCCCCCAAACGGTCAACCAACAGTAAAAGCGGCATCTGAGCCACCTGTCGCACCGCGCGCACCGTCGCCAACGTCGTCTCGACTTCGGCCGAGATGAGCAACAAATCGACTGGCCGCTCCGCTAGCGTCGGGATTACCCGCTGGGCATCCCGGCTAACCGCCACCGCTAAACCAACCTTGCGCATTAAATAGCTCAGCCATTCACCATCTTCCTGATTATGGGCAATCACAATAGCCTGCATAGAATCGAGTCCTTGAATCGGTAGCTGGTCAGCTAGTCAGCCAATCAGCATTTCAGCTTGCGGTTTGCCGCAGAGTTTAGTCATATTTGAGCGATTTGGTGGTCTGATAGATTCACTTCATAATTTAACACTAAAATTGTTCCCGCATAAAAATATCATGAAGGTTGAAACAGAAGGCCAGAATTTGACGAATGGTGACTCGAGAGGTTTCATTCACCATTAGCTATTCACTATTCACCATTTACAATTCAAAACAAGTCTATTTACATGAACATCGGCCACATAACTGCTTGTTATACACCTGTCATCAACGGGGTGACGCGCATGATAGCTTTGTATCAGGCAGAGCTAAACAGAGCCGGACACACCGCCACCATTTTCACCCTCGGTCAGCCCCAGCCCGAGCCACAGGTGCTGTTTGCCCCCGCTCTACCGCTGGGGAAAACAGGCTACCACATCACCCCCCGCCTGCCCCACGCCATGCAGACCCAAAT
Source organism: Promineifilaceae bacterium (SeqCode) (assembly GCA_041745395.1). Lineage (GTDB taxonomy): Bacteria > Chloroflexota > Anaerolineae > Promineifilales > Promineifilaceae > Hadersleviella. The sequence continues at coordinate 3,729 of JBGTIZ010000161.1, forward strand.
CGCCCAAATGGACGTGCTTCACGCCCATCACCTCTTTATGAGCGTTGGCTTTGCGCGACGCTACGCTCGGCCAGTCACCCCTATTTTATACACCAATCACACGCGCTACGACCTGTACACGGCCGCGTATCTGCGCCATTATCTCCCGTGGCTTTCCCCACACATGGCTACCAAAATCGCCCAAGCCACCCTGCGCTGGCTCTGGCCGCGCCAAGCGGCTCTGGCGGATAGGGTCATCGCCCCCACCACGGCCGTGGCCGACACCATGCGCCAGTTCGGCGTGCAAACCCCCATCACCGTCATCCCCAACGGCATCCAGACCAGCCGCTTTCAGCAGGCGGAGCCGTTACCCCGCCCCGCCCCGCCTGATGTGCCGCTCGCCATTTACGTCGGGCGGCTGGCTAGCGAGAAGAATTTAGAGGATTTAATCACGGCCGTGGGACAACTCCACCACCAGTTCAACACCCCCCTCCACCTCTGGCTTATCGGCGACGGCCCCCAGCGCACCCAGCTCCAACAACGCGCCCACGCCAGCGGACTCACCCCCCACATCACCTTCGCGGGAAGTGTGCCCAGCCCGGAAATCCCCCGCTACCTCGCCACAGCCGACCTTTTTGTCACCCCTTCCATCAGCGAAGTCCACCCCCTGACCGTCATCGAAGCGACCGTGGCAGGGCTACCCGTCGTCGCCTACAACAGCCCTAGCATTCGTGACATCATCCAGCACAAGCAAACAGGCCTCCTCAGCCCGCCAGACCCCGCCCAGCTTGCCCAGCATCTGCACCAGCTTATCACTCAGCCCGCCTTACGCCAGCATCTCCGCACGGCCGCCCGCGCTCGCACGGCCGTGTTTGATATTCAGCAAACGGTGCAAAAAACAATTGTCCTCTATGAACAATTACTCGATTAAACTTAAATTTTACCTTAACTTGGGAGCCTGTTGTTTCTAATTGATTGTGGTTCTTCAGGAATTCAGGGGGTTGACATCAAATGATGCGCAAAACGCCATGTGCGTCCAGAGAGACCCGCGCATCACGTATTCCATTTCAGACCAAACCCCATGAGATCCCAAAGAGCCTTGATTGTTAACAGTCAGTTAACGTTTTTGAGCAAACGCTACTATCCAGAAGCTTACAAATAGTACAAAATACGTGGCTGAAAGATTGTACTGGCCTAGATAACCGCTCAAGTTGTTAACACGGGGTAAACAACAGAAAAAAACGCATTAAAAAGACTCTTGCTAGATTTGCTACTTCGCTGTTTAATCATAGCGGTTTAGTCATTTAGCCAATGAGTTCTGTTATCTAAAGCTCTGCTCAAGGCTGAAAAACAAGCTTTAACTGTGTTCACTTTACTGTTGTTACACCTGTTCGCTAATGTTCACCGTTTATTTCTCAAGGAGAAGAAAAATGTCTTTCAAACTTTCCAAATGGTCACTGTGGCTGGTGCTGAGTTTGCTGTTAGCCACGGCCGTGGCCTGTCAACCCCAAACGATCGAAGTTCCTGTTGAAGTCACCCGTGTTGTCACCCAAACCGAAACCGTCATTGAAGAGGTTGAGGTTCCTGTTGAAGTTGAAATCGAAGTGGAAGTAACCCGCGTTGTGGAAACAATGATGGAAGCAGACGAGAGCGACATGGCTCCTCTTGGCTCCGCCGAGCGTCCCATCAAAGTGCTGTTTGTCCCTTCTGTTGAAGCGGCCGTTATCGTCAGCGGTGGTGATGTCTTGGCTCAAGCTCTGGAAGATGCGACGGGCCTGAAGTTTGAGGTCAGCGTGCCCACCAGCTACGCCGCCACCATCGAAGAAATGTGCGCTTCCCCCGAGGACACCATGGGCTTCATCCCTGCCCAAGGGTATGTCTTAGCTAACCAACGGTGTGGCGTAACAGTCGGTGCCACGGCCGTGCGGCGTGGTCTATCCTGGTACACCGCCATGTTCGTCGTCCCTGCCGATAGCGACATCGAAACCCTCGAAGATTTGGCTGGCAAAACGTGGGCCATCCCCGACTTCGCCTCCACTTCTGGCTATCTCTACCCCTACACCCAACTGTTCGACCTGGGCATTGAACCAGGCGAAACCGTTGAAACGGGTAGCCACAACAACGCCATGCTCGCCGTCTACAATGGTGAGGTTGATTTCGGTACCGCCTTCTTCAGCCCCCCCCTCCTTCCAAGCCGTCAATGGTCTTACGGCGTGGATGACCCTGAAATTTGGCGCACCGCTGGCGATGTCGAAATCAATGCAGATGGGCACTCCATCGTTGACGAAGGCTACCGCATCCTTGATGCCCGTGCTTCTGTTGTCAGCACCGCTCCCGACATCTTCGAGACCACCCGCATTTTGGCCTTAACCCCCCAAATCCCCAACGACACCGTTTCCTTCGGCCCCGAATTTCCTCTCTCCATGGCCCAACGGATTGTCACCGCTTTGGGTGAGTTCACCACCTCTGAAGCGTGCATGGAATCCATCTGTGCCCAAGACTTCTACAGTTGGACTGGCATTGAGCCACAGAGCGACAGCTTCTACGACCCCGTTCGTGCCTCTCTGAACGCCCTCGGTTTAACCGAAGAAGACATTCTGCGCTAATAATTAGCGACCTCGTCACCAGAAGCCGAGAGATAGCCCAACCACTTTCTCTCGGCTTCTTTCGTTAAAACAACAAAGCAGTAAGCCCTGAGTGCCCTGCAAAAAGGTCAAATCTCTCGCAAAGGCGCGAAGAGCGCAGAGATTATTTCGAGAAGACCCGCTCTTTTTCTTCCCTCGTCCCTCGTCCTTTTATCAGCAAACTCAACCCAATCCCTTTTACTTTTCAGTTTCTTGCGGAGAATGACTCGTGCTACAAATTAGAAACCTCAGCAAAATCTACGACGACGGCACAGTCGCCCTCAAAGATGTCAGCTTTGATGTGCCCGACGGTCAATTCGTAGCCATTATCGGTCTCAGCGGCTCTGGCAAAAGCACCCTCCTGCGTTGCATCAACCGCCTCATCGAACCTACTTCGGGCGAAATTTTGTGGAACGGCGTCCGCGTCTCCCACGTCAGCGGCGAAGAGCTTCGTCGCGCCCGGCGCAAAATCGGTATGATCTTTCAACATTTCAACCTAGTTGATAGGTCAAGCGTCTTGACCAACGTCCTCAGCGGTCGGCTCGGCTATGTTAATCCCATCGCCAGCGTCCTTGGCCGCTTTCCCAAAGAAGATATTGACCGCGCCTACGCCAACTTAAAACGCATCGGCATTCCTGACAAAGCCATGAATCGCGCCGACGAGCTAAGCGGTGGTCAGCGGCAACGGGTAGGCATCGCCCGCGCCCTCATGCAAGAGCCAGAGCTGATGCTAGCCGATGAGCCAGTCGCCAGCCTCGACCCCGCCCTCGCCCATAGCATCATGGGCTACTTGCAACAAATCAATCAGGAGGATGGCATCACCGTTTTGTGTAGCCTGCATTTCCTTGACCTAGTGCAACAATATGGCACACGCGCCATCGCCCTTAACCGAGGGGAGTTGGTCTACGACGGCTTGCCCTCGGGCATTGATGACCAAAAGTTTAAAGATATTTATGGCAAAGAGGCGCAACGGATTGGCTAGAGCCTCGTGCCCTGTTAACCAAGAAGTTCAACTTTTTGGCAAGCAATCACCTCGAGTACATGCAAAAGTTGAACTTCTTCCCCTATAACCTTTGTAGTTACAACAAACAGATGAAAGCAGATGAAAAGTAGGCCAAACAAAGGACAACCCGCAAGCCCCCTGCGGCGTGCCTTGCGGAACATTGCTATCGGTGTCGGGGTGTTTCTCCTCTATGCCTATGCGGTGCAAGTCACCCAAATCAATTTGCGCACCCCGCTGGAGCCAACCCGCCAAGAGCGTGTCATAGACATGTTGCGCCGCCTCGGTCGTCCCGACCTGCTGGCGTATGATACTGAAGTGCAAGCACTCAATTTGAGCCTGATTACCCCTTGCCCTGAACCTTTGCGTGGGGGACAAATCAGCGGCGATGGGCGCACCATTACGCTGGCGCCCAACTGCGTGGAGACGACTCAGGACAGATTAGTGATGAGCGGAGAAGGGTATCCACCCAATGCGCGAGGCATTATCCGTTGGCATCCACCGGGAACGGAAGCGGTTGCGCGGCAGGTGGCCTCTTTTCGCGCTGATGAAGATGGACGTTTTGTGGTGAACTTTACCATGCCGGATGTGCGCCCTTCGGAAGAAGCGCAACGCATTGAGGTGGAAGAGATTATCGGGCAAACCCTCACGGGCTTGAGTAACGCCAGTGAGGTCACGCTAAGCCGCATCGTCGAAACGATTTTGATGGCCTTGATGGCTTCCACTTTGGGCACCATTATCGCCATGCCGCTTTCCTTTATTGCCGCCCGCAATTTGATGTCTCGCAGTGGGGCCACTTTGGCGGGGATGATGTCCGCGCTGGCTGTTTTGCCGCTGGGGGGCTTTTTGGGACGACAATTGGGCATTGCTTTAACGTGGGCAGGGGCGCAAATCGGCAATCAGCCGTGGGTGGGGTTGCTCATCTTTGTGCTTTTGCTGGGGATCTCTGTGGTCGTGACCCGTCAATATATCGCCGCTCAAGCTGAGGCGTCTTCTATCGATCTAGAAACGCGGTTTGCGTGGCAACCGTATCTGGTAACAGTCGCCGCCCTGTTGGCGGTGGCTATTTTTGGGCAGATTGGGCTGGTGGGTGGTGAATGGCTCCGCGAGGCGTTAGGTATTTTTGGCTTTTTGGGTGGTTTTCTGGTCACGCTAGCGGATATTGTGCGCCTGCTGTTGCCCACGATTTTGATGCTTGTGGGGGCGGTGATAGCGGTTTCGCTGGGTAGCCGGTATGGGGAGGAGATCAATTTTCGGATTGAAGGCACGGCCGCGCGATTGGTAACAGGTTTAATCACGGCCGTGGGAAGCGGTCTCACCATCTACGGTTTCGGCCTCTTCCTCAACTGGCTCTACCAATTCGAGAACGTGCATAACTGGACGACCTACCCCGCTATCGGCTTCGGTCTGCTCCTCGGCCTACTCGCCACCACCGTTGAACCACGCCGCGAAATGCCGATTGGTCTCGGCATTTATTATTTGGTGCGCGGCATTCTCAACACCCTGCGCTCCATCGAACCCCTCATCATGGGTATCGTTTTCGTCGTCTGGGTCGGGCTTGGCCCCTTCGCGGGGATGCTCGCCCTCATGCTCCACTCTATTGCTGACCTGGGCAAGCTCTTCTCGGAACAGGTGGAAAACATCGCCGAAGGGCCGCTGGAAGCCGTGACCGCCACAGGCGCGAACCGGGTCCAGACCATCGTCTTCGCCGTTGTGCCCCAAATCGTTCCTCCCTTCATCGCCTTCGCTTTCTACCGCTGGGACATCAATGTGCGCATGTCCACCATCATCGGCTTTATCGGTGGCGGAGGTATCGGGTTGGTTCTGCAACAAAACATCAACCTCCTCCTTTATCGGCAAGCAAGCGTCATGATTATCGCTATCGCGGTGGTGGTCACCGTTTTAGATTACGTAAGCGCGAAACTCCGCAACAGGCTGATTTAATATGCAGACGGAAGCAAACACGACAAACACGAACAGTACGCCTACCCCCTTCGTCAAATCATTACGCACGTTTCTGCTGGTCATCTTGGCCGTGGTGATTTACGCTTACGCCGTCGAGGGGACGCGCATTAACCTGCAAACCCCGATGGAGCCGCGCCGCCAAGACAACCTCATCAACGTTCTGCGTCTGCTCGCTCAACCAGATTTGTTTATCTATTCGGCGCAAGGGCAAATCGCGGGTTTGAGTGAAGCCAGCCTCATCACGCTGGAGCGGATTGTCGAAACGGTGTTCATGGCGTTGATGGCCTCCACCATTGGCACGATGATCGCTATTCCCATCTCCTTTGTGGCCGCTCGTAATCTGATGGAACCAGTCAGAATGCCGCTGGCGGGCATTACCACGGCTCTGATTGCCTTGCCCATTGGCGGTTTTGTTTTGGGCACGGCCGTGTCCTTTCTCGTCCAGCTTGGGGAACAAATTGCCGCGCTAAACTGGCTCGCCTTACTCCTTGCCCTAGCCAGTTTTGCTGGCAGTTGGGCAGTGGTCAAACTCGGCCCAGAGTTGGTCACGACCGAAAGCCCCACGCCCGCCCAAACTGCGATAGCAACCGTGCGCGTCATCGCGGCGGTCACGCTGGGCTTTCTGGGGCTGGCCGTTTTATCCCATTTGGGCTTGGTGGCTGGCCTCTGGCTGGAAGAGCGGCTGGGACTCTTTGGCTTCATCGGGAACTTTATTTTTGTATTGAGTGACTTTTTCCGCTTGGTGTCGCCTATTTTGGCTATGGTGCTAGGAGCTATGGTCGGGATTTCGATGGGCAGTCGCGTGGGGCAAGAGATTGTGCTAGGGCTGGAAATGGTTCCCGGGCGGCTGTTTACGGGGCTGGTGTCGGTCGTGGGCACGGCCGTGTGTATTTACGGCATCGGTACAGGCTTAAACTGGCTCTACCAATTTAACGACCCTGCGTGGTGGACTACCTACCCCGCCCTCGCGGGAGGCCTCATCGTCGGCCTTATCGGTTTCAGCGTAGACCCCCGTCGCCCCTTCCCCGTTGGCCTCGCCGTCTATAACATCTTCCGCACCATTCTGAACCTCACCCGCTCCATCGAATCCTTGATTATGGCGATTGTGTTCGTCATTTGGGTCGGGGTTGGCCCCTTTGCGGGCGTTCTCGCTCTCACCTTGCACACCACCGCCGCCTTGGGCAAGCTATTCTCGGAACAAGTCGAGAGCATCGCCACTGGCCCCGTGGAAGGGGTCATTGCCACGGGCGCCAATCGACTCCAAATGATTGCCTACGCCGTCGTGCCTCAAGTCGTTCCTCCCTTCATCGCTTTCGCCTTTTACCGTTGGGATATTAACGTGCGCATGTCCACCATTATCGGGTTTGTAGGCGGTGGGGGCATTGGCTTTGTCCTCTCTCAAAACATCAATCTGCTTCGCTACCAGCAAGCCAGCGTGATGATGATAGCCATCGCCCTCGTCGTGGCCTCGCTCGACTACCTCAGTTCCAAAGTGCGCGAGCGCATTATCTAACAGATGAGTTGGCTTTCATTCATTCGACATGGGGAAGTTCATAACCCCGACCAAGTTTATTATGGCCGTCTGCCGGGCTACCGCCTGAGTAGCCGTGGCGAGCAAGAAGCAACCACGGCCGTGTACCGTTTACAGCACCATGCTCAACCCGTTTCGGCTATCTACCATAGCCCGCTCCTGCGCACTACCCAAACCGCCACCATTATTCATACCGCGCTCGGCTTAACCACCCCCCTACGCGCTGAGCCACTCCTGCTGGAAATCCATTCCCCCTACGATGGCACACCTATCCCTGAAATGGACGCCCGCAACTGGAATTTTTATACTGATATTCCCGCTACCTATGAGCAACCAGAAGATATTTTAGCGCGGGTGCAACAGTTCATCGCGCATGTGCGGGCGCATCACTCGGGGGAGCATGTGGCGGCGGTCACGCATGGGGATGTGATTACGTTTACGTTGCAATGGTTGATGAGCTTGCCGATTAGTCATGACAGCAAGCCAAAGATGCACGGCCGTGGACTGACCGATGAATACGTCGCCACCGCCTCCGTCACCACCCTCACCCTCACCACGCCCCCCACCTTCACCTACAATAGCTCCTGAAATCAACAATTCTCCCCCTCTCTTCCTCCCTTCCTCCCTTCTTCTCTTACTCCCCTTTCGTCGCCCACACCAGAAACAGCGGATCCTCCTCTGGCGGAGACCCCATCTCGGCCGATTTCAGGCGGGCGTTCAGGTCGCGCCACGGCCCAGTCAGGTTAAAGTAGCTGGCGATAAGCTGGACGTGTTGGGTGTCGTTGGTGTTGAGCCACACGGCCGTGGCCTTGCTCGGAAAACAGCGATTAGAAAAAGAAACCACAAACAACCCATCTGGAGCCAAAACCCGCCACACCTCCTGAAAAATCAGTAGCGGCTGGGTCAGATATTGCACCGATACGGCGCACACCACCACTTCAAAAAAATTGTCAGCAAACGGTAATTGAGGATTGGCATTCAAATCGTGTACGATAAGCTCATCAAGCTGAGGGTTATCATCCATCTCGGCCGTGTTCATACCCAGCCCCACCACACGCTCTGGCTGAATATGCTCCACAGGCAAATGCGACCGCCAACTACTCATCAAATCCAAGATAGTCGCGCCCGCTGGGAGCAAATCCGTATACGTATTGGTCAACGTGCGCACCGCCACATCATCGATGTGTACCACTTTGCGCGGCACGCTATAAAACAAGCTATCATCCCGTTCGTCCTCACGGGCAAAGTATTCAGGCGGGTAAGGATTTTCCATCACAAGTCCTCTATATTAGTTGGTAAGCTGACTCCAGCAGAAGGTCGGCTTGGGGTTAGCGATTAAGTGGGTCAGACGCCCTTCTTTATCAATCCAAAGCGTATCATCAACAAGGAGAATAAGCATGAAACGTAACTTTTTACTGACATTTGTTTTGCTTTTACTTTCAGCCCTGTGGTTAACCAACTGCACCCCCGAAGCCCCCCCCGTTAGCGAAAGCCCCACCACCTCCGACAGTTCCGCCACCACCGCCACCTTTCCTCCCGACGCCGACCCACCGCCCGGCTATGCTAGCTGGGCAGATGTGCTGGCCGAAGCGGACGGCCAAACGGTCAACTGGTATATGTGGGGCGGGCAAGATAACATCAACCAATGGGTGACGGGCTATGTCGCCACCGAGCTAAAAAGCCGCTACAACGTCACCGTTAACATGGTTCCCGTAGCCGACACGGCCGAGGTCGTGAATAAAGTCCTCGCCGAAAAAGAGGCGGGACAAACGAGCAACGGTTCGGTAGACCTCATCTGGATTAACGGTGAAAACTTCCGCACCATGCGCCAAGCAGACCTGCTTTATGGCCCTTACGCTCAAGCCCTGCCCAACGCTGTTTTTGTCAACTGGGACGACCCCAGCGTCAGCAGTGACCTTGGCTTTCCCGTCGAGTATTATGAATCCCCCTACGGCAAAGCGCAATTTGTGATGATTTACGACAGTGCGCGTGTGCCCGAGCCGCCTACCACTATCGAAGGGTTGGTGGAATGGATCAAAGCCAATCCCGGCCAATTCACCTATCCCGCCCCGCCCGACTTTACGGGCACAGCCTTCATGATGCAGATGTGCTATCACGCCACGGGCGGCTACGAGCAGTTTCTGACCGAATTTGACCAAGCCGTTTTTGATGAACAGTGGGCCGCCTGTTGGGAATTTCTCAACGACATTGAGCCGTATTTGTGGCGTGATGGGCAAACCTATCCCGAAACCCACGCCCAGCATGATGATCTTTTTTCCAATGGCGAAGTCTCGTTTAACATGGCCTATAATCCCGCCGAAGCGTCGAGCAAGGTAGAGGCAGGTCGTTTCCCCGAAACGACGCGCACCTTTGTCTTTGAAAGCGGCACGCTGGCCAACACCCATTATGTCGCCATTCCCTTTAACTCACCGAATAAGGCGGCGGCCATGGTGCTGGCCGATTTCTTGCTCTCGCCCGAAGCGCAATTGAGCAAGGCGGACACGGCTAACTGGGGGGATAGACCGGCGATTGATGTGAACCGCACTGCCGTGGAATGGCAAACCGCCTTCACCGACCTACCGCGCGGCGTCGCCACCCTATCCGATGCCGAACTGGCCCAATACCGTGTCCCTGAACTACAAGCCCCTTGGCGCATCGCGGCGGAGCAGGCATGGGAAGAGAACGTCTTACAGCGTTAGAACTCGAATTAGAGTCAGAGCTAGACTATCCACAGGTCGGGGTGCGTCCGCAAGCACCCCGACCGCTCTGGTCACGAACGCTCCGGCGGCTCAAAATCCCGTTGATGCTCCTGCCCGCCCTGCTGGTGATTGTGCTTCTCTTTGGCGGGGGACTGGTTTCTGCCCTGCTCCAAAGCTTGGGCTATATGCCGATTATTGGGCGGCATGAATTTACGCTGGACGCCTACCGCCATATTTTCCGCGACCCCGTTTTTTACCGTTCGCTGGGGCTGACCCTCTGGATTTCGCTCGTTTCGACCAGCACGGCCGTGGTGTTGGCCGTCATCTCCGCCCTCGCCCTGCGCCGCCCCTTTCGCGGCAAACGGTTCGTCAGCTTCATTTATCAACTCAACATCCCCATCCCCCATCTGGTTGGCGCGATTGGCATTTTGTTGCTCTTTTCCCAGAGCGGCTTCTTGGCCCGGCTGGCCTATTTTGGCGGCCTGATTCAACAGCCCAGCGATTTTCCCGCCCTCGTCTATGACCCCTACGCCCTAGGCATTATTCTGGAATACGTCTGGAAAACGACCTTCTTTATCGGCGTCATCGTGCTTTCAGCCTTGCAGGCGGCGGGGGACGAGTACGAAAACGTAGCGCGGACGCTGGGCGCGAATCGGTGGCAACGCCTGCGCTATGTGATTGTGCCCACCATTACCCCGGCCGTGTTGTCTAGCTCGATTTTGGTCTTCGCCTTCACTTTCGGCTCCTTTGAAGTGCCTTATTTATTGGGACAACGCTTTCCCTCGGCTCTGCCCGTTTTAGCCTATCGCCAATACGTCAACCCCGACCTCAACGCCCGCCCCGAAGCGATGGCTCTCAGCATCGTCATCTCGGTCATCATTACCCTGCTGATTTTGCTCTACATGAAGCTTGCCAAAAGGGAGTAACGAGCGATGAGCAATGAGTGCTGAGTAACGCCCCTCATCGCTCAGCACTCGTCGCTCAGCACTTTTTTTATGAACTCACGTCTCTACAATTCCCTCCTCTGGAGCATCCGCCTCGCCATTGTGGTGGGGGTGTTGATTTTGTTTGTGCCGCTGGTGGTTTGGTCGTTTAGCCGCAGTTGGTATTTCCCGAATCTGGTGCCGACGGCGTATAGCTGGCGAGCGTGGTCTTACATTTTTGACCCAACCTCTCGAGTGTGGCCCGCTTTGGTCAATAGTTTTGTGATTGCCACGGCCGTGACCCTCTTCTCTATCCTCATTGGCCTGCCCGCTGGTCGCGCTCTGGGGCTACACCAGTTTCGGGGCAAAACCTTGGTCGAATTTCTCATCCTCATGCCGACCATTGTGCCCGTACTGGCCGCCGCCTTCGGCATCCACGTCATGTTCATCCGCTACGGCTTGTCTGACAGCCTGCTCGGCGTCGTTTTGGTGCATCTCATCCCCGTCACGCCCTACGTGGTGCTCATTTTGAGCAGTATCTTTGCCAACTACAACATCGAATACGAAGAACAAGCGCGGTCACTCGGCGCACGGCCGTGGCAACTTTTTCTCTACATCACCCTGCCCGCCATCTTTCCCGGCCTCGTCGTCGGTTCCCTCTTCGCCTTCATCATCTCCTGGAGCCAATATTTACTCACCTTGCTCATCGGAGGCGGCCAAGTACCCACCCTGCCCGTCATGCTCTTCGCCTTCGCCACCAGCGGCGACTACGCCCTCACCGCCGCCCTCAGCCTCGTTTTCATCGGTCCCGCCCTGCTCCTGCTCCTGCTCACCGCCCGCTACCTCACCGGCGAAAACGCCGCCCTCGGGCAATACGTTAAACAATGAGCAATTAGCAATTAACAATGAGCAAAGGGGCTACTCATCGCTCATCGCTCGTTACTCAGCACTTCTTTTATGACTCAAGTTGATTTACTCCACCTCGACAAAGTTTATGAAAACCGCCACCATGCGGTGCAAGATGTGACCCTGCATCTGCCCAGCGGCAAAATCACCGCTCTGCTGGGGCCGTCGGGCTGTGGCAAGACGACCACGCTCAAGATGATTGCGGGCCTGCTGGAGCCGAGCAAGGGGGATATTTTGTTTGGCGGGAATTCTGTCCTGCATCTGCCCGCCGAAAAACGCACGGCCGTGATGGCCTTCCAAAACCACCTGCTCTTCCCCTACATGAACGTCGGCGAAAACGTCGGCTTTGGGCTAAAAATGCGCGGTGAAAAAAAAGCGGTGCGCGAAAAACGAGTGGCCGACCTGCTGGCACTCGTTCAGCTAACTGGCTACACGAACCGTCGCCCCCATCAGCTCTCCGGCGGGCAACAGCAACGAGTCGCCCTCGCCCGCGCCCTCATCACCGAACCAGAGGTGCTATTGCTTGACGAGCCGCTCTCCAATCTAGACGCCCATCTGCGCGAAGAGATGCGCACGCTCATTCTCAACCTTCAGCGGCAGTTGGGCATCACCACCATTTTTGTGACCCACGACCAAGAGGAGGCGGTCATTTTAGCCGACCAAATCGCGCTGATGTTTGACGGTCGTGTCCAGCAGTTTGGCGCCCCGCGCACCTTTTATGAACGGCCGCGCACGGAGCAAATTGCCCGCTTTTTTGGCGGCAGTAATTTTTTACCCGCCACCAAAAAGGGAGCGCACTTCTGGGTGGGGGAAACGGCCTTGCGCGTGGCGGAAGAGGGGACAATTACCCGCTCGGCTGGTTCGGGCGCGGTGCGGCTGACGATTCGGCCGGAGCATGTGGGGCTGGGTGATGTGGCGCGGGCGGGGGCGGAGAATTGGCTCACGGCCGTGGTCAAACATCAGCTTTACACGGGCACGCATACCCGCCTGCGAGTGGAGACGGCGGGGGAACTCTTGACGGTGTTGGCTCCGAGTGATGTGCGAGTGGGGGTGGACACGGCCGTGGGCATCCATCTCCCCCCCGACAAACTGTGGCCTTTGCCCAGCGTATAATCCTTCTCACCTCGGTCAGGGACACGGCCGTGTGTTATAATTTCCCCACCACTACAAACAACAATAGCAGTCAACCATCAGCAACTAAAACCCTGCGCCAAAATCGCTCTTTTTGGCCTTCATAACAGCCTACCTGTTTCAGGGACGCAAGCTGACCAGTTGACTCGCTCAACCAACCCCAAGGACAAAATTCCCATGACCAACCCCATAGACCCCCAAGAACTCAAATACCTGCAACTCCTAGCCCAGCAATACCCCAGCATCAACGCCGCCACCAATGAAATCATCCGCCTCACCGCCCGCCTCAACCTCCCCAAAGGCACCGAACATTTCATCTCCGACATTCATGGCGAATACGAAGCCTTTCTGCACGTCTTGCGCAACGGCTCTGGCTCCATCCGTCGCCAAATAGACGAGATATTTGCCGACAGCCTCTCCTCCAAAGGACGACGTACCCTCGCCACCCTCATCTATTACCCCGAGCAAAAACTCCCCCACATCCTCAAAGAAGTAGACGACCGTGAAGAATGGTACCATCTAGCCTTCTATCGTCTGCTCAAGCTTGGCCGTCGCCTAGCCGCCAAATACACTCGCGCCGAAGTACGTCACGCCCTGCCCGCCGACCTCACCGACATCATCGAAGAGCTGTTTCAAGAGCCAACCCGCGACCGCCAAATCTACACCCAAAGCATTATCGACAGCATTATTACCACAGAGCAAGCCGACCGTTTCATCATCTCTATCTGCAACTGCATCCAGCGGCTCGCCATCGCCCACTTGCACATTATTGGCGATATTTTTGACCGGGGGCCAGGGGCGCACATCATCCTCGATAAACTGCTCACCTATCATTCGCTCGATATTCAGTGGGGCAACCACGACATCGTGTGGATGGCCGCCGCCGGCGGAAGCGATGCCTGCATTGCCAACGTCATTCGCATCTCTATTCGCTACACGAATATGGAGACGCTCGAAAACGGCTACGGCATCAGCCTCATTCCCCTCGCTTCATTAGCTATGGAAGTGTACGCCGACGATATGTGCAACCCGTTTATGCCCAAAATGACCGAGGACACCATTGAAGGCGTCACCATGACCGCCGATGAGCAACTCCTGCTGGCGCGAATGCAAAAAGCGATTTCCATTATCCAATTCAAACTCGAGGGGCAAATTCTCCAGCGACGACCTCATTATCATATGGATGACCGCTTGCTACTTGACAAAATCAACTACGACCGAGGCACCATCACTATCGAAGGGCAAGAATATGCACTGACCGATAGCTACTTCCCCACTATTGACCCAGATGACCCTTACGCGCTCTCTGACCGCGAGCGACAGGTGGTCGAACGGCTCCGCTTTTCCTTTGTGCATAGCGAAAAACTGCAAAAGCATGTCCGCTTTTTATACGCTAAAGGGAGCATGTACGAAGTGGTTAACAACACCTTGCTCTATCACGGCTGTATCGCCATGAACGAAGATGGCTCGTTCAGTGAGTTTCACGCCAATGGGCAAAATTACGGGGGCAAAGCGTTTATGGATCGCGTGGAGCGGCTAGCGCGACAAGCATATTTCGCCACCGACCTCGAGCG
>JBGTIZ010000162.1:0-4959 GCA_041745395.1 Promineifilaceae bacterium (SeqCode)
AGTTCGCTATAATGTATTCAACATAAAGTTACCTACCCAACAGCAGTCCACAATCAAACAACCCCCTAGCGTGTGTAGAGGAGGAGTTATGACACAGGCATCCATTTTAGCCATTGACGACGATGAATTAGTCGCCATGACCGTGCAACGCGCACTCAAACTATACGGCTACCACGTCATGGTCGCCCGCAGTGGTGCCGAAGGCTTACAGCTAGCGCGTCGCCATCGCCCCGATATGTTCATTCTTGATGTCATCATGCCTGGCGCAGATGGCTTTCAAGTAGCGCGACAAATTCGCGGCGACCCCTTGCTCAAAGATTTGCCTATCCTCTTCCTGACGGCCAAAGCCAAAGATGAAGATAAAGTGGAAGGGTTTCGCGCTGGAGCCGATGATTATCTGACCAAGCCGTTCATCATGGAAGAGCTATATCTGCGGGTCAAGGCCATTTTGCGTCGCGTACAGCCCGCCCCCACGGCCGTGTCCGAAGAGCCAGAACAAGTCATTGTGGGCAACGTCACCCTTGACTGCCGCACTTTTGAAGTCGAAACCCCCAGCGGCACAGCCCTGCTCACCAACGTCCAATTCGACCTTCTTTATCACCTCATGGCCAATGCTGGCACCATTTTCACCAGCCAGCAACTCCTGCAAGACGTGTGGGATTATCCCCGCGACACGGGCAGTCCTGAACTCGTGCGCGCACACATCAAGAATTTGCGGGAAAAAATCGAGCCAGCCCCCTCTGAACCACACTATATCCGAACCATTAAAGGGCACGGCTACACGTTCGCCGTTGATTGATGGATTGATTTTGATTGGTTCAATCTTGAAGATTGGACCAATCTCGCTACCACCTGAAACGTGACACATGAAACGTGACACGTGAAAACCCCATGACCACTACCGCCCACATTTTGGTTGTTGATGATGAGCCAGAGATAGCCGAGTCTCTGGCTGATTTTTTGCACCGCAAAGGGTATCGGGTCAGCACGGCCGTGACCGGCCCCCAAGCAACCCAGCTACTCGAGGCGGCGCATCAAGAACCAGACACGGCCGTGGATCTCGTACTGCTCGACATGCGTATGCCCGACATGTCCGGCCTGCAAGTCCTTGCCTGGCTCCGTCAGCACAGCAACACCCCCCTCAGCTTTACCCGCGTCATCATGCTCACCGCCGCCTCGGGCAACCGCGAAAAAGTAGAAGCCCTCAACGCGGGCGCCGACGATTACATCACCAAGCCATACCACGCCCAAGAGCTACTGGCCCGCGTGCAAACTCTGCTCCGCACCCAACAGCTCGAAAAACAGCTCCAATATCAACGACAGCAAATCGCCGAGCTAAACCGCCTGAGCAATCGCCTGAGCGGCAATTTAGAACAGCCTCTGCCGCGCATCTTTCAAATTGCCGCCGACCGCCTGCAGCAAGTGCTTGAAGTTGAACAAGTCGGCATCTTTGTCATTGCCAACAACAAACCCAACCTCATCTGCCGCTATCTGAGTAATACCACGGCCGTCACCCCACCCTACCCCGTTATCCCGCTGGGGCAGGGTATCTTGGGGCAGACCGTCAGCGAAGCCCGCACCTTTCGCCTCAACGACCTCAGCGAGGCTCCCCAGCTAGACCCGCGCACCGACATTCCGCCCGGCCGTGCGCTTACCTCGCTTCTCGCCGTGCCGCTCAGCCTGCGCGGCCAAGCGCAGGGAGTCGTGGCCGCTTTCAACAAGCAAATGGGCAAACAGTTTTCTGAATTTGACCTCAATTTGCTCACCTCTCACGCCAGTTCACTCAACAGTGCCATCGCCAACGCGCTTCTCTTTCAGCGGGTACACCAGCGCCAGCAAGAGCTACTCGACAGCCGCAATACGCTCCAAGCAATTATTGACGGCATTTTGCACCCCATTTACACCATTAACGACGATTGGAAGCTGGTCGCCATTAACCAAGGGCAAGCAGATGAAGCGCATCAGCCGATTGCCAAGCTGGTTGGTCGCCTTTGTTATGAGGCTTTCCACGGCCGTGAATCCCCCTGTGAGCATTGCCAAGCCAGCCACACCCTGCACCACAAACAGCCCCACGCCTGGTCCACCCGCTGGCTGGGCGACGACCATCTGCCCCAAGAATGGGACATCAACGCCTACCCCGTCCCCGCCAAGCAAGCCGAATCGGCCAGTGCCGTTATCGTCTGGCAAGACCGTACCGAAGAGCGTCGCCTCGAGCAATCTCTCTTGCAAGCGGGCAAATTAGCCGCGATAGGGCAACTCGCCGCTGGGGTCGCCCATGAAATCAACAACCCGCTCACGGTTATTAACGCCAACGCCGAAATGCTGAAACTTTCTATTAAAAACGATCCCGACTCCTACGAAGGCGTTGACCTGATTCATCGTGCGGGGATGCGCGCCGCCCGCGTGGTGGGTGGCCTGCTCGACTTCGCTCGGGAACATCAATATGTCTTTGTGCCGCTCAACATCAACCAATCGCTCGAACAAACGCTGGAACTGGTCGCTTACCAGATGAATGTCGCCCATGTGACCATTCAGCTAGACCTTGCGCCCCAACTGCCCCGCGTGGCGGCCAGCAGTGAGCATATCAAAAGCGTGTGGATTAACTTGCTGGTCAATGCGCGGGATGCGTTACGGGATGCAGACACGGCCGTGCCCCATATCACCATCACCACCCGCCTCGCCACCGTCGAAAACAGCCCCCACGTCCAAATCACCATCAAAGACAACGGCCCCGGCATACCTCCCGCCGAAGCCGCCCACATTTTTGAACCCTTCTACACCACCAAAGACCCCGGCAAAGGTACCGGCCTCGGCCTCGCCACCTGCTTACGCATCATCAAACAGCATCAGGGAAGCATCGAAATGGTTAGCAACCTCGGCCAAGGAGCCACCTTCATCATCCTTTTGCCCGCCCACGCCGACCCGCCATAGCCAATTTGAGTATTTTGCTAAAACCCGTCATAATTACGAACAGTTATAAGCTAGCCCTTTGACCCATATTCTTACCCATACCCATACCAATCGCTAACGCCCTTCGGCTAACAGCTTACTGCTTAAAGCTAACGGCTAAAAAACAAACCCCGCCCACAAAATTATGGATGCTGAATCAAGAGTCACCCTAAGTGACATCGTTAAACTCGCTCTCCCCCTCAACACACATACCTTAGCCGACACGGACGCCCGCAGTCGCGTCATCAACTGGATTGCTATCCTCACGGATTGGCGCAACGCTCGAGACCAAATCCAAATTGGCGACCTCGTCATCATCCCGCCCCAAATCCAAGACCAGATGAGCGAAGCCAACCTGCGTGAGATGATTCAGGATTTGGGCGGCGGCGCGGCAGGTGGCCTGATTGTGCTCAATGATGTACCCGACACGGCCGTGAGTCTCGCCACTAATTTAGACGTGCCCCTGCTCCAGCTACCCAGCGACACCCCCCTGCGCGATGTGCAACGCAACGTCTCCGCCCTCCTGCTCGACCGCCAGGCCCAAGTCACTGAGCGCGGCATGCAGTTGTATCGGCAACTGTCCGAAATGTCCCGAGAAGACCAAGGCCTCAACGCCATGACCGACCTCATGTCTAAAATGACAGGCAAAATTGTCGTCGTCCAAGACAAGCGGCTAGAGATTCAGGCCATCAGCATCCCGCCCGGCAACGACGTAGACGTCAACCTGCTCACGCAAGCCCTGCAAGAGCGAGAACAACTGCCCACGATTTTGCGCAATCGCAAAGCGGCGGCCAAAACCCGCCAAAGCCATTGGCAACAAATTTTGCCCGTGAACAACGTGGCGCGTCTGCTCACGCCCATTATTTCGGGCGACCGCGCCCGAGGTTATCTCTCCGTCATTGGCTTGGCCGACGATCTAGACATGCTAGACAAACTCACGGCCGAGCATGGCGCGGCCGCCTGCGCCCTCGAGATGGCTAAAGTAAAAGCGGTCAGCGAAGCGAAGAAAGAGCTACGGGGCGATTTCCTCGAAGGCGTCTTGGCCGGCAAACTGCCCCGCGCCGAAATGGAGCGGCTCCAAGCCCGCCTCGACCACGACACCGAACAGCCCCACGCCATCATCACGCTCCAGCTAGAGCGGCAAAATGCGAGCACCAGCCGCCACCTAGAAACGGCCGTGAACTGGATATTGTCTAGCCACAATCGCCCCGCTCTGGTGCATGTTTACGGGGGCACAACCGTCTGTGTCTTCCAAGCCCTGCGCAACGTGGACGAAGACATGAGCACCGCGCACGAATTTGAACGCCGCCTGCGTGAATACATCACCAATGAGCCAGAACTTAAAGAGATGCGTTTGCTGGCTGGCTTGGCTGGCCCGGCCGTGTCGCTCACCGAATGGCCGGAATATTATCAAAAGGCGCTTCAAGCGATGAAGCTGGCCGAGCGGCTCAAGCTCAACACGCTGGTGGAGTATGACAGCCTCGGCGTTTACCAGCTCCTCACCCAGCTTGACGACATCCCGGCCGTGCATACGTTTAGCGAACAGGTCATTGGCCCCCTAGCCGACTATGACAAACGGCATCGCAGTAATTTGGTCAACACCATCGCCGCCTACTTTGCCCACCACGGCAACATCAGCCAAACAGCGGAATCACTCTTTATTCACCGCAACACCTTGCTCTATCGCCTTGACCGCATCTCTGAACTAACGGGACATGACATGAACCAGTCGGACATGCGGCTCTCTCTACATCTTGCGCTAAAGCTGTGGCAGTTACGACCAGATACTTGAGGGAGAGAAAGGGAGTAAGAGAGTACTGAAAACTCTGGAAAACTGTAGTGGTCACGAATCAGTAACGTACTTTTTTTGTAACTACTAACCCTCTCGAGAGTAGTACAAAAGGGGGAAACCCCGTCAACGTAATTCAAAGCTATCAAAGTCAATATTAGCGGATGATGCCTTACGGACAACTATTCAAACGCGAGCAACTGGAAAAGCTCGACAAAGAA
>JBGTIZ010000163.1:0-10818 GCA_041745395.1 Promineifilaceae bacterium (SeqCode)
CGTTTGGGCGTTCGCCCAAACGGAAAAAACACCCTTTAGACAGCGAGGCGTGGCCGCAGGCCACGCCGAAGCATTTTATCGTTTCAGGAAAGCGACACAATGACATCTGTTTTAGCAAGCCGTGACCAATACAAAATTAAACTTTTTGTCTGGTAAATCGAATGATTTAACGACCAAAAGTTGAACTTCTGACAAAATGTCCCCGCCTTACCTTTAATAGAAGCGCGTGGCCCCTAACGCATCCCCTCGTTCATAAGCCAAAACCGAAGCGTTCAAATCTTTGCCGAGTTCTTCGCAGTTATCGGCCAAATCATCCACGCGTGGTTTGAACGTATCAATATACATTCTGGCAATCGCGCCGCCGACTAAGCCCACAAAAGCGGTTGTCTTGAGCAAAAGCGACAACGCTTCCAGTACCTTGCTGACGGTGCGCAATACTTCGCAGATGTTTTCAAAATTTTTCGCCATGCCACGCACGGCGTCCGTATCCATATATACGCCTTGTGAAGAGTTCATCTCTTTTATCCTTTTATGCTAACTGTGTCTCGTGCTAATCGACAGGCCTGTGTTTTTTGCTAAAACTGAAACTGAACGAGAAAGCAACCTAAGCTAACTCACTGTTGTTTTCTCGAAGCTCAGGCTAGTAAACACTGGCAAAAATATCAGCCAAGCCATTGACGGCATTATTAACTTGGGCGTCGGCGCGGTCAATGGTGTCCACGGCCGCTTGCAGGTCGCCGTTGAACTTGCTGATTTGCTCACTAATGCGCGTGGTGCGGGGCATAAAGATATTGGAAACTTCTTCCACGAAGGCGTCTGCCCCTTCCCCCACCCAAGCACCGCTAACGACCTGTTGCACCATCGCTTGCATTGGTTTATGAGCCATGTCCTGCACGATATTGGCTTGTTGTAGCAGTTGTGAAATAACGGTCTGCACAACTTGGCGGGCAAATTTGAGTAATAATTTACCGATCATAATAGTTTGCTCCTATTAACTGGTTTAAGTTAGTTGAACATCTGCTCAGAGATGTTATCACTATCACGCATGTCTTGGACGGCACCTTGCACATCTTGGCTCAATTCTTGGCATTTATCGGTCAGGCGCGAGATGGCGGGGCACAATTTACCGCGCAGAGCGTCGGTGAAGGCCGCTCCACCACGGCCGAGTAAGGCCCCATCTTCGAGTATATTGGCGATGCTTTGCATCTCTTGCATCGTGTCTTGCAACTGTTCGACAGCCTGAAGGAATGTTTGGTTCATATCCTCCATCAAGCCATAATCCATTTTAATAATATTGTCAGACATAACAGGTCTCCTAAAAAATAAAGTGAGAGAAACGATTAGGCAACTTGGAAGGGTGAACAAGCTTCTTCTTCAGCTTGTTTCATGGTTTGCACAATCTGGTTGGTGACGCGGTTGGCTTCTTCCAAAGCTTGGCGCAACCGTTCTGTGGCGGGCAACACTTCGCTGTGCATCTCGGCAAAGAAGGCATTCGACCCCCGGCCGATCCAGCCGCCATCTTCTAAGTTGCTCATACTGGATCTGACTCTGTTTAGCATTTGCTCGGTTGCTTGTGCCTGCGCGGCAAAGCGTGCGGCAACCTGTTCAAGTTGATCATAATCCGCTTCGACTTGGTCAAACATATCGGCATCTCCTTGCTGTTTCCAGCAGTATAAAATTGTGGACGTGAATAAAAATTGGTGTGCTGGCTGTGGTTGACTCAATAGAGCCATTTATTTGAGGCGCAAACTTCTCCACAAATTGCTCTATTGTCCACCACCCTTGTAAGAGTTTATATAGTTGTGTGGAGGCTTGTCAAGGTCAATTTTGCGATAAACTCGCTCAGCGGGGAAAGCGCACGGGCTGATGACGGGCTGTTTGGGCTTGGCTTTGCTTTTTGTTTTTCTGGAGTACAATAACGGCCGTGGGTATTCTTTTTGTCTAGGTGCTGGTCTGTTTAAGCCATATTTTATTCCTCGTCTGTTGAGTTTTGATTCTGGTGGGTTTTATGCGACGCAAAAAAAGTAGTTCTTTCCTCTTTCCCTTTGTATCTTGGCTTGCTGTTTTGTTTGTGCTGGGTGGGTTCACGGCCGTGGTCACAGCCCAAGCCAACTCTCCTGACCGCGTTTTTATCATTGGCTCTCCCAATGCCGAACGCTTCCCCGAAATATCCGTCCTCATTCGGGCCGTAGACCAAAACAACAACGTGGTCACGGCGCTTGTTGACCGGCATATCAAGCTGTTTGAAAACGAGAAACAAATAGCTAGTCAAAGCGTCACGCCGGGCGAGCGCACGCCTGCTTACGTCGTGTTTGTCATTGACCAAGGGGAATATTTTAGCCCTGGCAATCGGCGGCAAGCGATTCAACAGGCGATGAGGCAATGGGTGGAAGAAGGGCACTTTCGAGAGGGGTTTGATACGGTAGCGATTCTTAGCCGACGTGTGGTCGATGGTCGTGACCAAACGGTAGAGATTTTGGCACCGACCCAATCGCAAAACACGTTTTTGAATGCGGTTAATCAGCTTACGCTAGAGAGCACCGAAGCACGGACGGATGGGCTGGCTTTGGTTGATGATGGGCTGACCCGCTTGCGTCAGCTTGTACCGCAAACGGGGGCGGCCAGCACGGCCGTGGTTTATGTCGGGAGCATCGTCGAAAGCGTGGGGGGACAAGACCGTGCCGCGACCGATGCCCTTGCCCTAGCCAGCAAAGCGCGTGAACAAAACAGCATCATCCACACCTTTGACAGCGACGCCAGCCACCGCTTTGCCGAACCAATGATAAATTTGGCGTCAGCGTCAGGGGGCACCTACGTGGCGCTACGTAGTGACCGGAGCAACGACGCCAATGTACGCGCCGTGTATCAGGGTGTGCTTGACCAAGCGCAAACCCATATCGTGACCTATCGCAGTAATTTTGACAGTGCCCTCGATAATCCGGGGGCACGCAACGTGGTGATTGTGCCCAGCAATGTGCCTCTCAATGCGGCAGAGTCGGTTGCTTCCTATAGCATTGCGCCCTCACCCCCGGCCGTGCGCATTAGTGCGCCTGCCAATGATTTTGTTATCAACCGTGAACCGACCCATGCCGATGATGGCTCATGGTCTTATCGTGTGGGCACGGTCGAGGTTGAAGCCAGCGTCGATTGGGAAAATAATGTGGCTCCCCGTAACCTTGCCGAAGCGGAACTGGTTATCAATGGGCAGACGCTTCCCGCGATTGTGCCTGAAGTGGTTAACAATCGTTTTAAGCTGACGTGGGACGTGTCTGGGTTTGAAAATGTGCGTGAAACGGTGCGCTTGCAGGTGCGGATACGGGATGAACTGGGTTTAGAGACGACTTCCACGGCCGTGCAACTGACCGTCAATGCCCAACTGCCAGAGCCAACGCCCACGCCTGCCCCCACCGCCCCCCCTGCTGCCGCTGGCACTAGCCCCAGCGGCAGTAGCGAAACGACTGACTCCCAAAACATGCTCCTGCTTGGTGGCGGTGTTGGCCTATTCCTGCTCGTGTTAGTGGTCATCGTGGGCTTCTTTTTATTCCAGCGCAATCAAACGTCAGCCCCGACACCTAGCGCGGCGCAGGCCGCTAACAAACGACCACTCAACGTCGAAAAAACAATGGTTGGCGGCCAAGCCCTCGGACAGTTGGCTTTAGCCAAAGTAGAAATAGAGGTTGCTCGCAAAGATTTGGTGGGCGAAAGTGTCGAGCTATACAGTAATCGCACTTCATTCGGCCGTGATCCCCGCCAATGTGACATTCAGCTCTACGACGAAGATGAAAAAAGCTCCGTCAGCGGTCTGCACTGCACCATTCAGTACGACGCCGCTCAACGCAAATTCTTTCTAACCGATGACAACTCCTCCAACGGCACATTTATCAACGGCGAACGACTCAAGCCCAATCTGCCCCGCCAGCTAACCGACAACACCACTATTACACTAGGAAGCATCGGGCGGCGCGGCGCCAAAATACGCTTCCACACCGTCACCCAAACAGCAGAGCAATTCACCGCTCCCCTGGCTAGCGCCAAGCGCATTGACCCAGATAAAACCATGCTTGACCCCAACAGCACCCAACTTGGGGGCGACATGCTAGGCGGGCGCACAGGCGGCACAACAGAATTAGGGGGCAGTCCGCTTGAGCAAAAATATCCCCCTAACGATGGCAACGAAACGGTCATTGATATGTCACCCCCCGCGCCCGACCCGTGGCGTGATGAACAAACCATGCCCGGTTTGCCAGATGACCCACAGAATCGCCCAAATTCTCCCAAAGATGAGGACGACTCTTGGTTAGAAGAACTGTAGCTGTTGCTGAGACGCTGAGTTTAATGCAAAAAGGTCAGACAAACCGCAGAGGTCGCGGAGAACGCGGAGATGTTCTCGAGAAACCCCGCTCTTTTTCGTCCTTCTTCCCTCGTCCTTCGTCCTTTTTTCAGGTTTCTGAGACGCTGAACGCTTACGAAGCCCATCATTATCATAATTATTGCGACAGGAGGTTGGGGGCATCATGATGTCAATGAAAAAGGGAGATTTACTGGAGCCATATGTCATTGAGCGGTCATTATCAGATGATGGCGGCATGTCTGAAGTGTATTTAGCCTATCATTTTCAGGCATCGCACCAAAAAGTAGCCATCAAAGTCCAACGCACCGAAAAAGAAAACAGCCTCGCTTTTCAAGAGTTACTGCGGCAAGAGGCCGACATTTTGCGGCGGCTACGTCATCCCGGCGTGGTGCGCATTTTGCCCCTGCATGAGCTAAACCGACGTCTTATCTACATCGCCCGCGCGCATAACCTTGACCACCAGCCGTGGTATTTTGCGATGGAGTATCTGGGCGAAAAAACGTTGAGCGATGAACTAGACCATATTAGACGGTTGCCGCTAGCCAGCATCCTGCATGTTTTTTATGAGCTACTCCTAGTTGTCCATTTTCTGCACCACCATTACCAAGCCCATTGTGATCTAAAACCACAAAATATTTTCCTAAGACAGACCCCTTCCGCCGACAGCATTAGTGTGCAACCCGTTTTGGTAGACTTTGGTGGCTCGACCAGCACCGCCAAGCGTGTTTCGCGGCCCGTGGGCACGCTCCGCTACTGCCCCCCCGAGCTAGTAGTGGCGATGAATCGCCCCGACACGGTAAATTTACAAGCCATCCAGCCTGACAAAATAGATATTTGGTCGCTGGGAGCGGTTTTGTTCGAGATGCTGGTGGGGCGGCCGCTTATTCCCGACCGTTTGCCGCAAGCTATTACCTCATCTATTGTTGGTGGTATGATAGATTATCAAGTTTCTAACAAACGAACTGAGGATGTAAATGCTTTGCGTTCGGTGGATATTTTGCTGGAACGAATGTTGAGCAATGAACCGCACAAACGCCCTTCGACCGATAAGATTATTATTGGCATGGAAAAAGTGCTGTTTCGGACGCAGTTTGGCTAAAAGAAGAGTGAGCCTTCAGCGTTTCAGCCGGTCAGCAGTTCAGCTTTTTTTCTCGACATCATTGGTCATTTACGAGCGGCTGAGTTATCTAAAACAGGAAGCGAATCATCAAACAGTCTGTTATTGAGCTGAAAAATCAAATTTGGTACGCAGTTTAGCTGGCTGAATAGCTGAAAGGCTGACTAGCTGAACGCTTGCAAAAATGGGTTGAAGCGTTTGATTTGATCGGAGAGAACAATGTCTACAATTCTTATTGGCAAGCATTTTGATTTAGGTGGGCGCGAAATTTATGAAGACCGCGTAGACGCCGAAGCATTTACCACGGCCGGGGGCTTAAAATTAGCCGTCGCGGTGGTAGCCGATGGCGTTGGCGGCCGTGACCGTGGCGAACGCGCCGCCCAGCTTGCCAAAGATGGCGTTTTGGATGCCTTGCGCCGTTCGACCACCACCGATGTACCCACGGCCGTGACCCAAGCGGTGCAGTATGCCGCCCAAGCTGTCTACAACGAAACGTCAAAATATCCGGGAACCAGCACGACCCTCTCGGTGGCGGTTATTCAGGATGATAAACATCTGTTTGTGGCTAACGTAGGGGATAGCCAAGTCTATTTGTGTCGTAACAAGAAGATTACCCAGCTTACCCTTGACCATACGTTTGCCAATATGATGGCGGTGGAAGGGGTCATGAGCTTTGAAGCGGCTCAGCAAAATCCCCGTGCCCATGTGGTGATGCGAGCCTTGGGGCCAAAGCCAGATGTGCAGGTGGACATTGGCTTTTATGTGGGCACGATGGATATGCAGACGGCGGAGGCGCGGGGACGTAAAGGGATTCCGTTGCAGACGGGGGACACGATTTTGGTTTGTTCGGATGGGCTGACTAAGGATGGGGCAGATGGGAAGCCACTTATCCGGCCAGAAGAGATTTGGCAGGTGGTCTCGGCACAGGAGGAAGATAAAGCCGCCCGGAGTTTGGTCTCTTTTGCGCTCGGCCGTGACGCGAGTGACAATGTGTCGGTGGCTCTGCTCCAGACGCCAGATAAGCGTCGGAAGGCGGCCGCCACGCGCCGTGACCCGAAGGTGATGGCGGCGGTGTTTGGGGGGATTGCGCTGGTGGTGATTGTGCTGATGGGGGTCTTTTTTGCGCAACGCTCGACGACTCAGCAGACGGTGGCGGAGCAGACGCGGGAGGCGGAGTTGGCGGTCACTTCCACGGCCGTGGCTCTCTCTGCTGAAGAACGTGAACTATCAGCTGAAGCCCTCCTAATCGCTAACAATGCCACCGCTACAGCCGAAGCTATCGTCGCCGCTGGTAATATACAAGAACAAGAAGCTAATTTAGCCGCAACGGCTACCGCGCAAATATTGGAAGTGCAAGCGACGGGCACGGCCGAAGCGGTCGAACTGATATGCTTACGCCCCGAAAACTATGACCTGACCTTTAGTAATGGCTCTCAAGCCCCTCTGTTATTGCCCCCACCGCCCGTGACCCATGTACAAGGCGATCCTGCACCCCGCCTCATCGAAGCAAGCTGGACGGTGCAAAATAGTGGGGAATGTGCTTGGAACGATATTCAATTGCGCTCGACTAGTGTGGATAACATTATTGGGCAGGCGGCGCGGCTTGAGGTGCGGCAAAATGGTGCGCCTGTTTTGAGCGTGGCTCCCGATAGTGAAGCGACGTTTGTACTTGTTTTTGAACGTCCAGCGGACACGCAGGAGATAAACCAAGAGTGGTTTTTGGTGGTTAGCAGTGCGGGTAGCCCTATCACGTTGCTGGATTTGCCTCGTTTCGCGTTAGATACCCGTGATGAACAGGCGTGGTTCACTGTGATAGCTCCTTCGCCAACGCCCACGGAGACACCGACACCCATTCCCACAAATACGCCTACGCCAGAACCTGAGCCTGAGTCGCCTCCCCCCGGAGAATCTGAACCACCTCCAGTAAGACCATCTGAAAGACCGTAATTAAAGATGTTTGTTTGGGCAGTTCGCAAAATAGTGAAACGCAATTAGCTTTGCGTATAGTAAGGAGAAAAAGCATGATAAACCACATGGATAGTTCATTTACCCGCATGTTGCCCCGCTTATTATGGCCCCTTCTGTTCGCTTTTGGCTTGGGCTTGTTGCTGTGGCCGATTTATAGTGCCACGGCCGTGTCTCAAGCACCTACTGCACTGACCCCCGAATTTAACACCAACGAACCCAACCCCACCAGTAACTCCCCCTTTACCGTCACCCTTTCCTTTACGGAAACAGTTTTTGCTCCGTCTGCGTTTATTACGGAAAACACCACTTTGGAAATGTCACCCGCTATTGGGTTTGACGATACGTTTATTTTGACGCTGACTCCCCTTAGTCCAGGTTATCTAACCGTGACGTTGCCAGCAACGGCTACTACGTCCGTGCCCACGGGAACCGTTATCATGACGGCTACCTTTAGCATTGAGTACCAGCCCGTAGTCTCCGCCCCCTTCCCCACCACCATTAACCAAAAAGCGGGCACACCCGACCCCACCAATGGGGATGCCATTTTCACCGTCATATTTGGCGAGCCAATTAGTGTCACCACGTTTACGGCAGATGATATTGACCTAAGCACCTCTACTGCCCCCGGGACAGCGGTCATCTCCCTAATCGAAACCGCGCCCCACGATGGCACAACCTTTGAAGTCACGGTGTCTGCCACTGATAGTGGGGTTATCATGGCCATGATTCCTGAAAATGTGGTTGAGGATTTGGTCGGCAATTTGAACGAGGCTTCCACTAGCGATGACAATAGTGTGACCATTGATAAAGATGCGCTGGGTGTTGTACTGGCGTGGCGCGTGGGGCAGGGTGACCCGACAAATACAAATCCACTGCTGGTCATTACGTTTACCAAACCCATCACGGCCGTGGACTTTCCCATTAACCTAACTGGCTCCGAAGCGCAAACCCCCACGGTGGTGAGCCTGACCGAAACCGCCCCGGGAACCCGCTTCACGGCGGAGCTAACGGCTGCAGGTGACGGCGTTATCACGGCCGTGGTTGATGCAGGTGTGGCCACAGACGAAGCAGGCAATCCCAACCTCGCTTCCAACGAGATTAGCATCACTTATGACACCACGCCGCCCGTTATCACCCTGAATGGCGCACCGACCGTCACCATGTCGCTGAATACATCCTATATAGATGAAGGAGCCACGGCCGTGGACAACATTGACGGCCTGATAACGGACACCATTCAAGTAGACACGAGCGGACTGATTACCACGGCCGTGGGAACCTACGCCGTCACCTACACCGTCAGCGACCGCGCTGGCAACCAAGCCTCTGCCACGCGTACCGTGATTGTGCAGGAGCATGTCGCTTATCTCCCCTTCATCGCTAAACTCTTACCAGGGGAGATTCAGCTAGACACCAACGGCCGCGCCGCAGGCGTGACCATTTTCACCCGCCAAGCGACCCTAAACTTTAGCAATATTGGCTTTGTGGGCACGCCCAACGAAATGAAGCTGTGGCTCGCTGGTGAAGCGATCCCCAACGATTGGCAAACCTACGTCAGCACGCCTAGCTTTGAAGTTGCTAACCTGCCGGGTGAATTACAAACCATCCACGTCGTCTTCCGGCAGAATGGTTCTGAAATAGGCACAAAGAGCATCATGGTTTTCTATCTGCCCAATGGTGATTTTGTTGACGATACGCTTGGCGGCTGGGCAGTAACCGAGAACAATTTGCCGGTGTCCATCCAGAATGGACATCTCCGCCTTGGCGACACGCACGACGTGTTTGGCTGTAGCAACGTGCCCTTCCCCGCCTCCGCTCTGGTCGCGCTTAGCTTGAACCTGCCTGCGGGAACGACTTATCAGCTTCAAATTCGGGGCACAGTGTACACGCAAGACCAGTTGCCCAACCCGCAAAATACCCAATATGATGCGTTTGAGGTTGTCTTGAATGGGACTGTGGCCCAACGGTTTGGCAGCCCGCAAGGCGGACTCAGCTGTAATACGATGCGCGAAGTGCCCGTTGTGTTTACGCAAAGCATTAGCGGCAACACGCAACTCAGCCTCGAGAATCACAGTCGCTTTGATAATTTTTACAACACCTACACCGAAGTTGACCAAGTGTGGCTAGAAATTGGCGATTGATAACGATAGCCAGCTAATCAGCTAGCCAAATAGCCAAATCGTTCCAGAGGGGTTCAAGCACGACGCTTGGACCCCTCGTTTATTTCAAGCAAACCGGTCAATCACCACCACCCCCGTCGTCGGAAACGCGGCCATATCCATCAACACGGCCGTGCCCTCCGCCAGCCCCACCGTCCGTTCCAACAACAAACTCGGCTTCAGCCGCCCCGCCCCAATCATCCGCATCATCTCCGGATACGCATGCGCCTGCATCCCATGACTCCCAATCATCTCCAACTCCTTCGAGATAATCACATTGAGCGGCAACGCTGGCTCCTTGTCTGCCCCCAACAACAAGCCCACCTGCACATGCCGCCCCCGCTTCCGCAAGCTCAGCAACGTATGCCGACACGTCACCGCACTGCCCAACGCATCCAGCGCGACATGCGCCCCGCCCCCCGTCAGCTCCGCGATTTGCGCCAGTAAATCAGGATTATCAGCTCCGTTTAGCGTGTGGGTCGCACCCACTTTCTGCGCCAAGGCCAACGCCTCCGCTCGAATATCCACGGCAATGACCTGTGCCCCCAGTGCATGGGCAATCATCACGGCCGAGAGACCGACCCCGCCACACCCATGAATAACCACCCATTCCCCGCCCGTGGTGCGCCCCTGCGCCACCACCGCCCGATACGCAGTGATAAAGCGACAGCCCAAGCTGGCCGCTTCCACAAAGCTCATCTCCTCGTGCAGGCGCACCAGATTTACATCGGCGTGGGGCATGGCGACGTATTGGGCAAATGACCCCCAAGCGGTGAAGCCGGGCTGAAAATAGTTGTCACAATTTTGCTGGTCGCCGACGGTGCATTGGGCACAATGGCCGCACCCCATGCAAAATGGCGTCGTGACTCTATCACCGATGCGCCAATTTTTGACGAGTGGCCCCACGGCCGTGATCACCCCCGCCAACTCATGCCCCGGCACATGGGGCAACCGCACATCACTATCATGCCCCATCCAGCCATGCCAATCACTGCGACAAATGCCCGTCGCCTTCACTTCTAGCACCACCCCATCGGGCGGCACGGCCGGGTCAGGCACATCCGCCACGCTAATTTTCTGTCCAAATTGTTCAAAAATAGCCGCTTTCATCATGCACACTCCTCTTGTAATTACGAATACTTTGTATTGGTCACAAATTACTCACACAAAAAATCCTGTCTCGGCACACCTCGCCGCCTACGGCGGCTCGCCTGTCATAAGGG
>JBGTIZ010000164.1:0-6206 GCA_041745395.1 Promineifilaceae bacterium (SeqCode)
ACGTTGGCTGGTTCTGTGCTGTCTGGCTGGCAAGCTGGAATCAGAAAATAGCGATTATCATAAATAATGCCTACTTGTGCCTCAGCCAAAGCAATGGGCATGGACTCTTCCCCGTACGTGTCTGATTTTAGATAAGCCAAAATAGACATTTGTCGCTGATACGAAGCCAGTTCACTCTGCTTGGCCTGCCGCACCACCTCTACCCACTCCGCCCGAATGGCTGAAGGCAGGTCACGCAAGGCTTCTTCCAAAAAGCTATCAAATTTTTCGCGGCGGTAAAGCACGTAATCTTGACCCGACTTTACGTCGTTGCCACGCCGATAGGGGCGCAGTCGCTCCCATTGACGATAGAGCTTGTTGCGTCGGAATTTTTCTTTGGCGGCGGGGGTTCCTTTGGCTAACACGAGGGCCCGTAACGCGGCCGTGTAGACTCGTTCCCGCCATTCGTTTTGCAACAAATCATCATATTGATGCAGGCAATGAATCGCGGCCATCGTCCACGCGGTAATCCGGTCTATGTTAGACAAATCAAGCTGGTGCCGCCGCAGAACGGTATCAAAACCGTGCGTTTCGGTCGCATGGCGAGCCGTATCTTCCCGCAAGGCATAATCAACATAAAATTGCCAATAACCATCAGGAAAAGAGGTTTCGATATCCACCCCTATCGCTTTGAGAAAATTTTGATACCCCCAGATAATACGCGCTGGCCCAGCAAAAAAGGTGGCGTAAACGGCCTTGTCGCGCATATTTTCCCACTGGCGCATGAGAAAATTGACGTTATGACGGGTGTTGACCTTCATGCGGCGTGGCAACCGTGCCCGGCCCGTGGAAATAACGCCCTCAACATCCCCCGCTGGGGAAAATTCATCCATGAGGTGCATCACCGCTTCGATTTCGGGCAGGCTTAACTCGGCCAAGTCGCGCATATCCTGCGACTGGGCAAAGGTGCGTAAATCGTCTACGGAACGCTCGTTGGCGTTGGTGTAACTAGGGCGAACTTTCATGGGGGAAAGGGTGCAAGGTTTGAAGTGCGAGGGGCGACGTGTGTCGTCCCCTTTTCACTTCTCGCTTCTTAGCTTCTCATTTCTCAAGGTGGTCTAGCAATGCTTGTAAGCCTAGCAAATAACTGCGCCAGCCAAAACCGCTAATTTGTCCTAGACAAACGGGGGCGAGGACGGATTGGTGGCGGAATGGCTCGCGGGCGTGAATATTGGAGAGATGAACTTCGACGGTGGGGAGGCTAATGGCGGCGATGGCGTCACGCAGGGCGTAGCTGTAATGGGTAAAAGCACCGGGGTTGATAAGCACGCCGTGGGCAGTGAGACGCACTTCGTGCAGGGCATCTATCAGAGTACCTTCGTGGTTGGATTGTAAGGTGTCGAGGGTTATCCCGCTCTGGGCGGCTTGCTGGGTAAGCTTGTGGTTAATATCAGCCAGGGTTTCATATCCGTACACATCTGGCTCGCGGGTTCCCAGCAGGTTTAGGTTGGGGCCATGTAGGACGAGGATATGGGTCATAGGGCATTGCTCCTGTAATTAGGACGGTTGGCGGAGGGCTTGGAGGGTGTTTAACACGGCCGTGTCTGTCACATCCGCCGTTAAAAACGCTTGACCCACGCCCCGCAATAAAACAAAGCGCACCTGTCCCTCAGCCCGCTTTTTGTCACTGCCCATTGCCAGCCACAACGCTTCCGCATCCAGCTCTGCTGGAATACGTGTGGGGAGCTTTGCTTCACGGAGCCAGTGGGCGACCTGCTCGGGCAATGTGGGGTCGCAATAGCCCAGCGCGGCGGAAAGGTGGGCGGCGCAGACCAGCCCCATGGCCACGCCATAGCCATGAGACACGGCGTACTGGCTGACTTGCTCGATGGCATGCCCAAACGTATGGCCTAAGTTTAGCAGGGCGCGTTGTCCCAGTTTTTCAAAGGGGTCAGCCTGCACCACATCTCGCTTCACCTGAATGGCGCGGGTGACGAGTTGAGTTAGGTCGGCGGTAGCGGGCGACAGGTTTTCTAGGAGCGTGGGATCGTTGAGCAGGCCATGCTTGATGACTTCGGCCATGCCAGCGGCAAACTCAGTGGGGGGTAAGGTGGTGAGGGTGTCAATGTCGGCCAACACGGCCGTGGGCTGTTTGAACGCCCCGATTAGATTTTTACCTTGGGGCACATCTACGCCTGTTTTGCCGCCAACGCTGGCGTCTACCATAGCCAGCAGGGAGGTGGGGCAGGTGATAAAGTCTACGCCGCGTAAAAACGTGGCGGCTACAAAGCCCGCCATATCGTTGATGACACCGCCTCCGAGAGCGACCACGGCCGTGTTTCTATCCAGCCGAGCGTCGAGCAGTTGGTCATAAATGTAGCGCACGGTGTCGAGCGTTTTGTAGATTTCCCCAGCGGGCACGGTGATAACTAGGGGGTCGTCTACGCCGACGGTGGCGGCGTGTAGTGGACCAACGTTGCTGTCGGTTATAAGAGCCACACGGCCGTGGGGTGGCACTAACTCTGCAACTTGCGCCAGCAACCCCCGCCCCACCTGCACATCATACTGCCCAGTCGGATGTGTGACTGTGAAGCAGTTACGCATCGTCTACCTCACTCCCCGCCCTATCTTCCAGCTCTTGATTGGCCGACTCCGCCTCTTGCTCCAGTGCTTTCAAAATCTCTTTGACCACTTTTTGCGGGGCACAGCCGCTGGTGTCTACCTGCGGATAGCGACTATAAATCGCCTCGCGCTCGGCTAGCAATGCATCCACTCGCTCTTGCGGATCATCTACATCTAATAGGGGACGATGGCCGCTCTGTTTAACTCGTTTGACAATCTCTTTCGACTTGGCCGTTAGGCAAAAGACGACGCCGCTCTCTTGCAGAGTGTCCGCGTTGCGCTCGCTGAGCATGAGGCCGCCCCCTGTGGCTAGCACGAGGCGCTGTTCGTGGGCTAGCTCGGCCGCGATTTGGGCTTCCCAATCGCGGAAAACGGCTTCCCCATCTTCGGCAAAAATAACGGAGACGGGTTTACCCGCCCGCTGGGCGATAAGTTTGTCTGTATCAACAAAGGCGTAGCCAAGTTCGGCGGCGAGTAAACGGCCGACGGTGGTCTTGCCTGTGCCCATGAAACCTGTCAGGATAATGTTTTGTGTACTCATGGCGTAATTATAGCGGAAATTGTCTCATGTTCACGCTCTTGTTTTAGCAGGTACGCTTCTCGTCTTACAGGCGAGCAAACTGTGGTTTTCATTCAGACATTATTTATCGCTAGTAGATTTGACTTATGGCATTCAGGCCAGCGGCGGTATACTATTGCGCTAGGAATAATTAGACCTTAGACATCTATCTACGTCGATAACTTTTTGCCCTGTAACCATCCCTTCCATAGCCTGCAACGTAACCCATTAGAGGGCTGTTTAGCTTTAGCGCAACGAGACCAGTCATAATGCCGATTTATTTTACCGCTAACTCGATTGGAGCCTTGGTTAATCTGATTATGGCGATAACCATCGTCATTTTCTTGGCACTCATTCCCCACAAATCCCGCCCCACTTGGCTTCTTTTAATAGCGACCATCTTTAGCACCATTTTTGTGGCGAGTTGGTTCATTACGGGCATAACCCTTACGAGTTTGCGGGTTTTAACGATTCCGCCCCAATTTCTGGGCAGTCTGGTAGCGGCTAGTTTGTGGCTACAATTTAGCGTTTATTATCCCCGCAATGACCATCCCCGCCTGACCCGCTTTTGGCTCGTTTTTTCGGCCGTGACGCTTTTGCTGAGCTTGGGCGCGGCGGTTCATTATTATCGGCTCTGGATGCAAGAGGGCATTTTTTACCCGCTTGTTTTGCAGGTTGCGGCTATCTCGACACTCCTGCATTATTTTGCCCTGATTGGTACCTTTGGCTACAAAACAGTTTTTTGGGCACGGCAGGCGGAAGGGCAGGCGGAGCTATCGGCTTGGCGCGCTTTTTGGCAAGTTCCGCACCGTACCTCTCGAGCCATGCGGCTTTTTATGGCGTTCATTGTCCTGCTGGTATTTACTGTTGTGCTGAACGTCGCGTTTTCGTTTGGATATATTCCTAGC
The DNA here is from genome assembly GCA_041745395.1 of Promineifilaceae bacterium (SeqCode). Lineage (GTDB taxonomy): Bacteria > Chloroflexota > Anaerolineae > Promineifilales > Promineifilaceae > Hadersleviella. The sequence continues at coordinate 4,069 of JBGTIZ010000164.1, forward strand.
CGTATTTACTACCCGACTTTTGCCGTGTTGCTAATGGTGGTCTTTGGTTTCTTCACGCTGGTTTATCTCAATCATACTGAGGATAAAACCTCGTTTATGGACAAGCTGTTGTTAGCGACCCAGATTGTGGTGCTGAGCGTGTTAGGCGTGATGGGGCAAGGGGGTATTAATGTGTTTGAGGAGCTATATGATAATCAAGCGCGAGCCGCTTTGGCGCAGGTGTCGCTTTTGACGCAAGTTGGAGGAGGGACGTTAACGACGGAACAGCTTCCGGCAGGGGTGCTGTATGCGGCGATTTTTCCGGCGGGGGAGCGCACGGCCGTGTCTCATCAACTATTGGCCGTGGCTGAAGGCATTACCCAAGAAGCGGTGACCCTGCCACCACAACCGCCCGTCCTCGACCCACGCGAAGATCGCCGACCTGTGCCTGTGGCGGAGCTAACAACGGACAGCATGTATATTCGTGACCACCATGGGAATCTGTTTCAGAACGCGCCTCTTCCTGACCAAACCCATGTCGTTTTTCTGGAAAATATAGGGGAGCAATGGGTCGAGATTGGCCTGCCTTATGCGGCGTATCGCCAAGCGGTGCATGAACGCGCCCGGCCGTTTGTGGTGGCGATCGTGATGATTCCGCTGGTGGTACTGTTGGTTTTCCCCCGCTTTTTTGCCACGACGCTAGTCAGCCCACTCGACATGTTACTAAAAGGGGTGCGACAGGTGAACACGGGGAATTTGAACACGGCCGTGGTCGTGCAGAACAACGACGAAATCGGCTACCTCACCCAAAGCTTCAACAGCATGGTCGACTCCTTGCGCCAGCAAAACCAACAGCTCGAAGAGTACAGTCGCACCCTCGCCGACAAAGTACAAGAGCGCACCCTTGAACTGCACCAAATGATGAGCAACGCCGAGCAGGCACGGGCGGCGGCCGAAGAAGCAAATCAGGCCAAAAGCTTGTTCTTGGCGAACATGAGCCACGAGCTACGCACGCCGCTCAACGCCATCATCGGCTACGCCGAGCTACTCAAAGAAGATGCAGAAGATCTGGACGTAGATGAGATGGTTCCCGACCTAGAGCGAATTCGGCTTTCGGGACAAATGTTGCTCACCCTCATCAATGATGTGTTGGACTTGGCAAAAATCGAGTCTGGTCGCATGGAACTCTATTATGAGGAGTTTTATTTGCCAGAACTGCTTCATGCTTTGCGAGCAAGCGTTGAGCCAATGGTGCAAAAAAATGGAAACAAGCTAGAGATAGTCTGCGACACGGCCGTGGAAAGCGTTTACTTCGACTACACCAAACTCCGCCAAGCCCTGCTCAACCTGCTCAGCAACGCCGCCAAATTTACCAAACAAGGCCAGATTTGGCTCCGCGCCTATCCTCGCCACAGAGAAAATGGCCGCCAGCCCGAACTCATTATCGAAGTCGAAGATACCGGCATTGGCATGAGCGCGGCACAACTGCATGAAATATTCAAGCCATTTCGCCAAGCAGATGCCTCGACCACACGCCAATACGGCGGCACGGGACTCGGCCTCGCCATCACCCAACATTTTTGCCACATGATGGACGGCGGCGTGCATGTCGAAAGCCAGCTCAACGTCGGCTCCAAATTTATCATTCACCTACCCCTGCGTGCGGCGCCGCCCCCAACGGAAATGTTGATGAGCTAAAGGGTTAAGCTTGTCGAATCCCACCCTTTTCCCTTCGACATGCTCAAGCAACGGGTTTGTTATTTCCGTGGTAATTACCTCGCCTTTATCCCCCCTCATTACAATCACATTAAATACCTAACAGTTGTTAGGTTAATTGCTTGTTTGTTTGTGATTGCCCCCTTATAATGCCCCACATCACCACTTATTCACAAAGCTCGTTGCCTACAAATCTGCCACGAGCGCGTAGGAGCTAAGTTCCTTTTTGGACTTTAAGAAAATAATTCGGTAACAGAGTGAAACGTAAGAAGTAAGAAGTAAGAAGTAAGAAGTGTCCTGCATTCGGCTCAAGGGCTGTCAGACAGTCCAACTTTTCACTTTTCACTTTTCGGCATGGTTCAGAAACTCCTTCAAAGTTACCTTTACACTTCTACACCTTCGCTTCGGCGTGGCCTGCGGCCACGCCTCGCTGTCAAGAGGGT
>JBGTIZ010000165.1:0-7097 GCA_041745395.1 Promineifilaceae bacterium (SeqCode)
ACCCCCGTCCCGACGCTGACCATTCCCCCCTCGCCCACCTTTGCCTTGCCCACGGCCACGCCCGAGCCGACTGCTTACGCCCCACCACCTTGATGAACGCCCGCCCCTATGCCCTACGTTCGAGCCATTTTTCCAAACGAGTGAGCAAAAAGTAGGTACCGAGTAGCAACAGGGCGCCGCCGAGTAAAAAGGGCACGGCCGTGAGAACCGCCAATCCCCCATACACCAGCCCGATCACGACACTCCCCCCCAAGACCAACATACCCACCACCAGCCACACATATCGCCGCTCCGTAGCCCGTTTATCCGCCCGCACATTGGTGGGCTGACCTTTGTTTTCTGTGTTTCCTGCGGTTGTTTTGTTCGTTTTATTTGTCATGGTTAGCTCTCAAAAAATATGGAGACGCTTCTCTCTGGGCACTTTTTATCCCGAGCGGTTCGTTGTCTCCCGCTAAGTGCCCGGAGTTTCTGCCACGGATTTTTGAGAAGACATGTAGAGTCTTTCTCGAGAAAATGCGTCTTTACAACCCCTGATATTTTGCTATTTGGCAATCAAACTTGAAAAAAAAGCCCAAATGTGCTAGGATAAGAGGGCATGTTTTTAGCTATTAAACAAATCCTTCTCGGAACTGTAGTTGCGACCCGCAGACACTACAGCCCTCACACCCCAGTAGCAGTCTAATAGTAACACCAATGCCGCTCGGCTTGTGACGAAGCGCGTTTTTTTGTTGGCTGAGATAAACCAGTCGACAAAAACATGGCGACGTTTAGTTCGCGGGTCTGTTATTCTGGTCTTTTTTGGATAGCATGGCCAGCTTACGGCTTATAACGCATTTATTTTTATTGAATGAAAGCTTTTTCGACCACGCAGTATAATCAAACGGAGGTCTCGTGATAGCCCACATCAGCAATAGCAGTGAACTAACAACCGGTGACCAAATTGTCCACAAACATTACGGGGTCGGCACCATTGTCGGCTTAGATACGCGCACTATTAGCGGCGAACCAACCGAATATTACCGCATCAAAACGATGGAAAGCATCATGTGGCTGGCTGTCGAAGAAATTGATACGGCTCCTGTGCGCCACATTATGCCGCCTGACCACATTGCTGACGTGCGTGAAGCGTTACAGCAACCGCCACAAGTGTTACCCGACAAAAAAAGAGCGCGTACCAAGCACATCAAAGAGGCGCGTCTCTCTAATGACCCCGTGGTGATGGCTAGCCTTGTGCGCGACTTATATGCACGGCAACGGGAAGACAAGCTCAAACGTGATGAGCGTAAAACACTGCAGGCCTTGGCGTCACGCTTGGCGCGGGAATGGGCGGCCAGCAAGCAGATTCAGGTGGAAACGGCGCGGGAAAAGTTGCGCCAGTTACTTGGTCAACAGTACCCTAATGTGCGCCCGCTTAAGTTTCGCCGCAAACCAGCGCGACTGGCGTAAGCATTGCAAGTTTTGAATTTTGAATATTTTTTAGATAGGCTTAGAGGGACGCTCTTGTCCGCTAAGCATGGAGATTTAGAATCCTGACACACGAAAGCGAAACTGTCGATTTTGCCCAACTGCTCGAACAATACACCCTATCTGCCCCCGAACGGGGCACTGTTGTGGGCGGTGAGGTATTACGTATTACTGACACGGCCGTGTTTATAGACGTGGGCGGCAAACGAGACGCCCTTTTTCCCGCCTATGAACTCGAGCTACTCGAAGGTGGCACCGCCCAGCGCGGCGACGAACTTCCCATTTATATCAATGGCTACATCGATGGCGGCCAACTGCTAGACGGCTCACTTGCCAAAGGATTAGCCTCCCGCGATTGGCTTAAAGCGCAAGCTTCCCTAGAAGAAAACGAAACCACCGAAATCATCATCATCGGCCATAACAAAGGCGGTGTCATTGCCACGTTTGGTCGGTTAGAAGGCTTTGTGCCTAACTCACACATTCCCAATTTGGGCTATGGTGACCAACGGCAATCGGCCAAAGCACGGATGGAAGGCGAACGCATCTCGGCCAAAGTCGTCGAAGTGGTGCAAGAGCGCCAGAGGCTGATTTTATCTATCACCGAAGCGCAGAAAGAAGAACGACAGGCCAAATTACGCACCTTAGCCAAGGGTGATGTTTTAACTGGCCGTGTCGTTAATCTGGCCAAGTTTGGCGCGTTTGTTGACCTCGGCAATGATTTAACGGGTCTCATCCATATCTCGCAAATTGCCCACCATTATGTGGGGCATCCCAGCGAGGTTGTGACCGTTGGTGAAGAGCTAGAGGTGGAAATTCACAAAATTAGCTATGAAAAAGAGCGCATTGGCCTCAGTCGCAAGGCGTTACTGCCTAGCCCGTGGGCCGAATTTGCCGAAACGCACAAGCCAGGCGACCTGCTCGAAGTGACGATTCGCAACACAACTGATTTTGGTGCCTTTGCGGCTGTGAACGACATTATTACGGGTCTGATTCATGTTTCTGAATATCCGACTTGGACCAGCGACAGCCATGCTTTCCGTGAAGGGGATGTGGTTCTGGTGGCGATTAAATCAATCGACCCCGACCGTGAGCGCGTGGGGCTGAGCCTCAAGCAAGTCACCTATGACGAAGAAATGGCGTGGCTCCAGAAGAATCGGGAAGCGGAGAGTGCGGCGGCGGACGAAATAGCGGCCATAGAGGTTCCCGATGCGGAGATGGCGGTGGACACGACTGAAGTGGTTCCCGTGTCCCCCGTGACTGACGCTTCTGAAGCGGAAGTGACTGAAACAGCCGAAGCTGAAACGGCCGAAACAGCCGAAGTAGAAGCAACTGCAACTGAGGCGGTTGAAGAAACGGCCGAAGCTGAAGTAGAAACGGCCGTGGTTGAAAACGAAGTGGTTGCTGAAGCAACTTCAACTGAAGCGGTCGAAGAAACGGTTGAAGTTGAAGCTGTTGAGACGGTTGAGATGGCCGAGGAAGTGGATGAAACCACGGCCGTGGCCGAACCAGTCTAAACGCTAACTAACCCTATAAAACAGAAGAGCGGGCAGGTCTCCATCAAAGATCTGTCCGCTCTTTTTTGTTTCTGGGCAACGGTGGCTGTTGGGGAATTCAAGGAGTCAATGAGCCATTGTTTGTGCTAAACAGGCCACGTCTAGAGAAAAGCTACCTGACACATGACACGTGAAACATGACACTGTGTTGAATATCCTCAAGGCTCGCAACTGCTCAGCTCAGGCCGTGAACGTGGCCGTTTGCACCGCAAAACGGTCGAGCATCTCGGGCAGAATCGTCACCCCAATACCGGGCTGGGTCGGCACGGTCAGCGTGCTGTCCTCGGCATTCAGCGCAAACGTGGGCACGGCGATGTCCTGTGCATAATACCGGTCGCTAGCCGAAATATCGCTGGGCAACGTAAAGCCGGGCAAACTTGCCAGATGCAAATTGGTCGCCCGACCCACACCTGCCTCCAACATGCCGCCACACCAGAGAGCCAGCCCGTTTTCTTGGGCGAGGGTGTGAATGCGTTGCACGGCCGTGATGCCCCCCACACGCCCCACCTTTACGTTAATCACCTGACACGCCCCCAGCGCAACCGCCAACTGCACATCCGCCGGCCGCTGAATACTCTCATCAAGGCAAATCGGCGTGGCGATTTGTCGCTGGAGTTGCGCATGGTCAGCGATGTCATGCCATGCTAGCGGTTGCTCAATCATCAGCAGATGGAGCGGGTCTAACGCCTGCAAAAGCGGCACATCTGCCAGCGTAAAGGCGGAATTGGCGTCTGCCATAAGCTGTAAATCTGGATACGCTTGGCGCACGGCGCGGAGCGGTTCCAAGGCCCACCCTGGTTTTATTTTGACCTTGACCCGCCGATACCCCGCCGTCACGAACGAATCGACGCGACGCAACAAATCATCAATAGTGGGCTGAATGCCAATGCTAACCCCCACGCTCACCCGCGTCTTATGGCCGCCCAGCAGGCGAGCGAGGGACACGCCGCGCATTTTGGCGGCCAAATCCCACAGGGCGCACTCTAGACCGGCGATAGCCATCTGATGGCCGCGCACACGACCGAACAGCGCGGGCAATCGCTCCGGATGCTCGGGGTCTAGCTCAAACCCAAGCAGGGCGGGCGCGAGATAGCTGTGCAGGATGTGCCACGCCGTTTCGACCGTTTCGCTGGTGTACCAAGGGCCGCTCATGGCCACGCATTCGCCGTAGCCGACGAGGCCATCACTGGTGAACACGGCCGTGATAATAATCGGCCGCAGACGCTCCTCGCCCATACTGGTCTGAAAAGGATGCACGAGGGGCAAGGAGATGTGGTGGAGTTCGATGCGGTTAATTAGCATGGGTGCGAGGTGCGAGGTGCAAGGTGCAAGGTGCGTGGTCTACTTCTTACTTCTCACTTTTTGCTTTTCACTTCCCACTGCCCTCACGCGGCTGTTTCTAACAGCGCGGGCAGGTCAACGGTGAATACCGTGCCCACGCCGTAGGTGCTACGCACCTCGAGGCGTCCGCCGTGGGATTGCACGATGAATTTAGAGAGGGGCAAGCCGACCCGCGTGCGGCGGCGGCTTCCTTGCGCTTTACTGGTGGCTAGCCTGGTCAGGCCAGACCAGAGATGAGGCAAACGGTTGGGGGGAATGCCCACGCCGTTGTCGGCGATTTGGATGCGCACGGCCGTGCCCGACATCTCGCATAAAATATTGACGGGTTGATTGAGCTTGTTGTACTTAATGGCGTTGTGAAGCAACTGCTGAATCGCTTCAACCAGCCGCGCCTCATCTCCATAAACGGGCAACAGCTTGCCCCGTACCTCAAGATTCACATGCACGCGCCGCGCTTTGGCCATTTCAGCCAAGTTTTTGCTGGCGGCGCGAAGCACGGTGTCCATATAGACTGGCTTGAACTTGAAATTGGTCTGTTTTTCCAGATGGGAAGCGACGGCAATGAGGTTATCAATCATCGCTTGCGCTTCGCCCACTTGGTCGCGCAGGGTGTCGAGTTTGCCATTGGAGAGAGACACGGCCGTGGTCTCACCCGCCTCTTGATTGATCTTGTTATGGCTTTCTTGACTTTGCAACTGCACCAACTGCACATCTAGCTCCGTAAATGGCCGCCGCAATTCGGGCGAAAGCAAATTGGCAAATTGACTATACAGGTCAACCAACTCCCGCAAACGACGGTTTTCACGGGTAAAATATTGATTCTCTTGCCAAATATGCTCGTTCATGCGCCGTAGCTGGGAGACGCTTTGGGCCTGCCACAGCAGGGAGCTAGCCCGCTGAGTAAAGCGATGCAGGAAGGCAAAATCGAGTTCGCTATATGGTTCTTCCCCCGGCCGGGGGGCGATAGTCAGCAAGCCCACCAGCCGCTCGGGCGTAGCCTGAAGCGGGACATAGAGAAACTGTTGCCACTCATTGAGCGCGTCCCGGTCGGCGGCGGGCATGTCGGCAAACATGGGCAAGGCCATCACATCTTGATGCACCAGCGGCCGTGGGGATTGGTGCAAAGAGTGGGTGAGCGGGTTTGTGCCGCTTAGCAGAAGGGGCGCGTGGGGGTTTTCGCTGTTGAGCGGACGCAAAATCAGCCCGCCACCGGGCGTATCGTGGGCGGTGAATAAGTTCGCGGCCGTGTCGGGCAGTTGGTTTTCTAGCCAGTGCAGGAGCAAATTAGCCACCTCCACGGGGGAAGCGAACTGGGTCTGGGTTTCGAGCTGATGGGTGGCCTCTTCGGCCGGCTGTAAGCCAGCCGTTTGATCCAAGCGGCGTACGAACCAATCCAGCACCGTCTGGGCCAGCAAGAGAACGGCCACAAAAAGAGCCGTGGCAAAGGTGAGAATGGAATCTTGGGCGGGGGCATCGACCACAAAGCGGGTCAGCACGTAGAGCGCACCCCAAGCAAGACCAAACAGGATGAGCAGTCGCCCCACCGTAAATAAAAATTGGCGCAGGGTTGAGGGTAAATCGGGCAGATTGGTACGATTAACGGCTACGCTTCCGAGCCAACTGCCGCCCAATAAAATGACCGCGCCCATCTGTTGCCCAAAAATATTGCCGCGTAGTAGAGCCAGCGCCCCGCCGATGATGAGTAAAGAAACGGTCACAAACCAGTAAATGACTTGGGTGCGATAAATGGAGTTGGGCAGGTTGTGCATCGCTTGTTCAACTTTGAGCCAAGCTAGCACGGTTGGAAGCAACCAACTCGCCACCCAGAAGATGCCCCACAGGTCAAAATGCCTGAGGCTGATGAAACCCAAGGAGAGGGGGGGCAAACTGTAAAGCTGGGGGGCGGGGTCGAGGGCTAGGGCGGCCAACCAGAGGACCACGGCCGTGGCATAACCGTAATTAAAGCGTCGCTCTGTTTGCTCTTGCCGCGCCAAATATTGCTGGGTACTAATGAGGATGAGCAGACCCGTGAGGGAGAGGGCGTAGTTGCCGATGAAGCGCCAGTTGAACCCAACGGCAGGGTCAATTTCTTGCCCCAGATAGGTAGACAGCAGACTGCTCGCCCACACGGCCGTGCTGAGCAACGTTAACGCCCACCAGCCCGCCAGCCGCCGATTGGGCGCGTCTCCACGCCACGTATAGCCTGCCAGCCCGACAAAGGTCAGCGGGATAATCGCAATAATCAGAAATTGAACGAGAAGACCACTCATACAACAATCACCTATAGTAAGCGTTCAGCTAGTCAGCAACTCAGCCTGTCAGCCCCCCTAAACTGCGTGCCCAACGCGCATGTTTTGACTTAACAGATGCTTTTCAGGCCATTGTATCGCTTAACTGTGACCAGACCGTGTGGCGAGAAATATGCTGAACTGCTGACTGGCTGAAGTGCTGAACGGCTACCTTTACCGTACATTCTGCATAAGCTTAAAGTATATTGCGTAAGGTGCAAGGGGAAAGGGCAATATTTACGCTGATGGCGTTTTTCAAGAGCTGATAGATTTTCATAAATGCCTTGCCTATACAGGTTCTTTTCGCTATCGTATTAGACGGTTGTCTAAATAGAATCTATGAACTCTACAAAATCGTGTATTGGTCACAAATTGCTCAGACAAAAAATCGTAGCTCGACACGCCTCGCCGCCTGCGGCGGCTCGGCTATTCTAAAGGGTATTTTTTTCGT
>JBGTIZ010000166.1:0-13740 GCA_041745395.1 Promineifilaceae bacterium (SeqCode)
CTAACCACCCTACCCAACTCCCCACCCCCCAAAACTAGCCAATCTGCCCAATTTGTTACTAGCGCGTAACTGCTCTCTAGTACAGTAAACGTATCGCTAATATATCTGCTAGCGATGCGCTTTTCTCACTGTCTGCCCAAGGAGACATCCGTTACATGACTGGTACTGGTTCAATCGGCTCAATGGGGCTGAACATCGGCACGCTCCTGCCGCGCCACGCGCTCTATCGCGGCGACCACACCGCCCTCATCTTTGGCGACCACCGCCTCACCTACGCCCAACTCAACCAGCGCGTCAACCGGTGGACACACGCCCTGCTCGCCTTTGGCCTGCAAAAAGGGGACAAAATCGCCACGATTCTGCCCAACGGCCTCGAGCAATATGAAACCTTCTGGGCCGTCGCCAAAATCGGCGCGGTCGTCGTGCCGCTCAGCCCCATGCTACGCGGCCGTGGCCTCAGCCGACTACTCAACGACTCCGACGCCGTTCTCGTCCTGACCGACAGCGACTTCGCCCCCCATCTGGACAAAGTGCGCGACGAGTTGCCCCAAGTGCGCCATTTTGTGCTGGCCGACACGGCCGTGAACCCCCCCTACCTCCATTACCATACCCTCACCGCCCAAGCCAGCGACCAGAACCCACCCCACGTACACATCACGGGGGATGACCCCTTCAACATCATCTACTCCAGCGGCACGACCGGCCTGCCCAAAGGCATCGTCCACACCCACGCCATCCGCTACGCCTACTGCACCATTTTTGCCGCCAGCTACCGCATGACCCCCGAAAGCGTCGTCCTGCACACGGGGTCGCTCGTTTTTAATGGCGCGTTTTTAACCATGATGCCCGCCATGTTCCTCGGGGCGACCTTCATTTTGCACCAGCAGTTCGACGCCCAAGCGCAAATCGAAACGATAGCCACTGAAAAAGTGACCCACACCAAGATGGTTCCCTCCCAAATCATCGCCATGCTCAACGCGCCCAACTTTGACCCCGCGCAGATGCAGTCGCTCGAAATGGTCGGCTCGGTCGGTGCGCCGCTCCACCTCGAGCATAAAGAGGCGTTGAGCGAGGCACTCCCCGGCCGTTTTTATGAGCTATATGGCCTGACCGAAGGGTTTGTGACCATCTTGGACAAATTTGATTATGCGGCCAAAAAGAGTTCGGTCGGTGTGCCGCCGCCATTTTTCGAGATGCGCATCGTGGATGCCACGGGCGCGGATGTGCCCCCCCACACCGTTGGCGAAATCATTGGGCGCGGCCCCATCACCATGCCCGGCTATTACAAACGGCCTGATTTAACGGCCACCGCCCTGCGGGATGGCTGGCTCTATAGCGGCGATTTGGGGTATGTGGATGAAGATGGCTTCCTTTATTTGGTGGACCGCCAAAAAGATTTGATTATCTCGGGCGGGGTGAATGTGTACCCCCGCGACATCGAAGAGATTGTGGTGCAACATCCCGCCGTGCAGGAAGCGGCCGTGTTTGGCATTCCGGATGAAAAATGGGGGAAGACGCCCATCACGGCCGTGGTTCTCCACCCCGGCGCGACAGCCACCCCCGCCGAAATCAAAGCATGGGTCAACGAGCGCGTCGAAGCCCGCTACCAAAAAATCACGGCCGTGGAAATCCGCGAAAACTTCCCCCGCAGTGTCTCCGGCAAAACGCTGAAGCGCATCATGCGGGAAGATTACCAAAGCTGAACAAGGTGCATGGTGCAAGGTGCAAGGCGTGCCTAGCATTCCACACGCAACCTGTCACGCCACGAACCCTGCCCCTTGAACCCTGAACCCTGAACCCTGAACCATGTTTCTTAAAACTAACAACATCACCCTCCATTACCTCGACCACAACCCCGCCAGCGATTTACCGTTGCTCCTGCTCATGCACGGGCTGAGCGCGAACGCTCACGGCTTTGATGGGCTGGTCGCGGCAGGGCTGACTGCTTATTTTCGAGTGATTAGCGTCGATTTGCGCGGGCGAGGGCAGAGCGACAAACCTGCCGAGGGGTACAGCATGGCCGACCATGCGGCGGACATTATTGGCTTGCTGGATGGGCTGGGCGTGGAACAGGTCATTTTGGGCGGGCACAGCTTTGGCGGCTTGCTGACGATGTACACGGCCGCGCATTACCCCAACCGCTTCACCCATCTCGTTATTCTCGACGCCGCTGGCTCGCTTCACCCCGACGTGCGCGAACTAATTAAGCCATCATTGGCGCGGCTCGACAAAAGCTTGCCCTCGTGGGAAGCATATCGGGACGCGATGAAAAGCCAGCCCTTTTTGCACGGTTACTGGGACGACGCCCTCGAGGCGTATTACCGCGCCGATGTCGAAATCCAGCCTGACGGCACGGCCGTGCCCCGCTCCCAGCCCCACGCCATCTGGTCTGCCGCCGACCTCGCCATAGATGAACCATGGGCCGACCATCTCACCCATATTCACCAGCCCGCCCTGCTCATCCGCGCCCCCGACAACTACGGCCCCGCCCCCGTCCTGCCCTATGACCAAGCGCACGAGACGGTCAACGCCCTCGCCCATTGCACCTATGCCGAAGCGACGGGCAACCATATGACGATGCTGTTTGGAGAGAAAGCCACGGCCGTGGTCGAAACCATTGTTAAATTTATCAATGGCTAATTGTCAATTGTCAATTGTCAACTGCCTTTTGTTCATTGCTCCTTGTTCATTGCTCCTTGATTCCTATGGATACTGCTAATTATCTCCTCGCCAAACGCGCTGAACTCACCCCAGGTCGCCCTGCCCTGCACGACTTGGGCACGGGCACGCGCTACAGCTTTGCCCAGCTTGACGACCGCGCCAACCGAGTCGCCAATTGGCTTTTGGGGCTAGGCATCACGCATGGCGACCGGGTCTGCTTGCTCGCCCCCAACAGCGTCATTTACAGCGATTTGCTCCACGCCTGTCTCAAAATTGGGGCCGTTTTCACGCCACTCAATTGGCGGCTGGCCGCGCCCGAGTTGGTTTACATTGTCAACAATTGCACCCCGCAGGTGTTGATTGTTGCGCCCGAATTCACGGCCGTGTACGCACAAATGGCCGCCCAGCTCACCATCCCCCACCTCGCCACCTGCGAAGGAGCCGAGCTACCCGACGCGCTTATTTATGAAGAAACCCTCGACCAAGCCAGCCCTGCGCCACCGACGCCACCCGCCCCCATCCAGCCCGACGACCCCGCCTGCATCCTCTACACCAGCGGCACGACGGGGCGACCGAAAGGGGCACTCATTCCCCAGCGGCAAATCCTGTGGAACGCTATCAACACCGTCGTGAGTTGGGGGCTGACCAGTGAAGATATCTCCCCTATTTTCACCCCCATGTTCCACTCGGGCGGGCTGTTTGTCTTCCTCACGCCCCTGCATTACGTCGGCGGACAGGTGATTATCACCCGCACCTTCGAGTTAGAAGAGTCCCTGCGCGTGATTGAGCAAGAGGGATGCACCGTTATTTTGGGCGTGCCCACGATTTTCCAAATGTGGCTCGATAGCCCCGCCTTTGCCCAAACCAGCTTTGCCAGCGTGCGCTGGTTCATCAGCGGCGGCGCACCCTGCCCGCCCGAACTGGCGCAGGCGTGGCAACAGGCCACGGGGCGCGTTTTGCGCCAAGGGTACGGCCTGACCGAAGTGGGCACGAACTGCTTCACGATGACCGACGAAGAAGCGCAAATGCTGGTCGGCTCGGTCGGCCAGCCGATTTTTCACAGTGAGATGAAGTTGGTAAACGAAGCGGGGCAAGATGTGCCCCAAGGGGAAATTGGAGAATTGCTCATCGCTGGGCCGCACGTGTGCGCGGGCTATTTGCATAATCCGGAAGCCACGGCCGTGTCCATTCAAAACGGCTGGTTCCACACGGGGGACATGGCTCGCCAAGATGAAACCGGCTACTTCTATATTGTCGGCCGTTTTAAGGACATGATTATCTCGGGCGGCGAGAATGTCTACGCGGCGGAGGTCGAAGCGATTTTCCGCGAACACACGGCCGTGCAAGAGTGCGCCCTCATTGGCCTGCCCGACGACACTTGGGGCGAAGTTGGCCTGATGATTACTGTCCTAGACAAAAATTGCCCCGCCACCCCCGAACTCGCCGACGAACTCCGCGCCTTTTGCAAAGCGCAACTCGCCAGCTACAAAGTACCCAAACAAATCATTTTTGTGCCCGAACTTCCCTACTCGCCCTATGGCAAAGTAGAAAAACTCGTCTTGAAAGAAAAATACGCCGTCACCTAACGCGAAGTCCACTCAGCACTCATCGCTCATCGCTCAGCACTCAAAAAAACCATGACCCTACCCAACATTACCTCTCAAACCATCACCACCCCCCGCCTGACAACGCGGGTGCTGACGGTGGGGCAAAACTTACATGAAAACACGGCCGTGCTTTTTCTCCACGGCAACCTCTCCAACGCGACATGGTGGGCAGAAACGATGCTCACCCTGCCCGACGGCTATTTTGCCCTCGCGCCAGATTTGCGCGGCTACGGCGACGCCGACCCCGCCGTCAAAATTGACGCCACGCAGGGCTTGCGCGACGTGGCGCAAGATATGTTTGCCCTGCTCGATGCGTTCAACATTGAGCAAGCGCACGTTGTCGGCAACTCGCTGGGGGGCGTGGTGGTGTGGCGCATGATGGAAATTGCCCCCGAACGCCTGCTGAGCGTAACGCAGGTCGCACCTGGCTCGCCTTATGGCTTTGGCGGCACGAAAGATGTGGCGGGCACGCCCAGTACACCTGATTTTGCCGGCTCGGGCGCGGGGCTGATTAACACGGCCGTGGTGCAAGCCATGCGCGACCAAGACCGCTCCCTAGAGAACCCCATGGGTCTGCGCGGGGCATTGCGCCGTCTGGTCTACAACCCACCCTTCATTCCCGAACGGGAAGAAGAGCTACTCACGGCCGCGCTCAGTACCCATATTGGCGAACAAGATTATCCCGGAGACAAAACAGACTCACCCCACTGGCCGTTTTCTGCGCCAGGCGTGTGGGGGCCGAACAATGCGCTCTCGCCCAAATATGTGGGAGATGTGAGCCAGTTGTGGCACATTGAGCCGAAGCCGCCTGTTTTATGGGTCTGGGGCGAGAAGGATGGGGTGGTGTCAAACACGGCCGTGTCTGATGTCGCCGTTCTCGGCCAACTCGGCTACATCCCCGGCTACCCCGGCGCAGATGTTTACCCACCCCAGCCCATGCTCGACCAAATCCGCGCCGTCCTGGCCCATTACACCGAAGCGGGCGGCCACGTCCAAGAAACGATGCTCCCCAACGTGGGACACGTGCCCTTTATTGAAGCCCTTGACCAGTTCAACAGCGTTTTTCACCCCTTTCTACAAAAATCCATGTAGCCCATCGTGCCGTTGGGAAAAGGCATGCCTTTGCCCTACGGCACAAAACCGAGGAGATACAAGATGAAATCAACCCGTATGTTAACTTTACTGTCCTTATTATTGGCCGCCCTGCTGGTGCTGGCCGCCTGTGGTGGAAGCGACCCCGCGCCCGCCCCTGAACCGACCACCGCTCCTGTGCAAGAAGAAGCTGAAGCCCCAGCCGAAGAGCCAGAAGCAGAAGCAGAAACAGAGCCAGAAGCCCCCGCTGAAGAAGCGGCCATGGGCGACCTGACCTGCACCGAACCGGTCAAAGTCGGCCTCATTACCGACGAAACTGGCGCACTCGCCATTTATGGGGCGCACGTTTTGCGCGGCTTCCCCCTCGGCATGGAATACGCCACTGGTGGCCCCGGCGTCGCTGGCGACGAGTTCACCAGCTACATGCTCGATGGCTGTGAATTCCAAGTTTATATCCGCGACGACCAGAGCAATCCCGAAGTGACCGCTACCGTCGCCCGCGAACTCATCGAAGTGCTCGACGTAGACATTTTGGCCGGCACCGTTAGCTCGGGCGCGACGGCTACGTTGCAAGAGTTGGCGCGTGAGAACCAAATTCCCTTGATTGTGGCGCCCGCCGCCGCCAACGACATTACAGGCATCGGCTTCAACGATTACACCTTCCGCACCAGCAGAAATAATTACCAAGATGCGGTCAATATTTGCCAATACCTGACCACCCAGTACGGCTCTTTCGTGCAAATCGCGCCTGACTATTCATTTGGTCAGGGCAGTGCCCAAGCGTTCCGGGATGCGTGTACCCTGTTTGGCGGCGAATTTGTGGGTGAAGATATTTTCGCCCCGGCCGATACGACTGATTTCACGGCGTACATGGATCAGGTGCAAGAAGCTGTGGACGGCGGCGCGGAAGCGTTCATCGTGACGTGGGCGGGCGGCGGCTTTGTGCCTCTGCTCCAAGCGGCGACCGATAGCGGCGTGCTGGACGAAGTGCCGATGGCGGCTGGCTTTGTCGATAATGTGGTGATGCCCGCCTTCTTTAGCAACGCTATTGGCTCCACTAGCGGCATTCTTTACCATTACACCCTGCCCGACAACGAGATTAACGATTGGCTGGTTGAGCAAACCCAAGCGCAGTTTGGCACTTTCCCCGATTTGTTTGATGCAGACGCCATGAATGCGGCCATCATGCTGGTGGAAGCGGTCAAAGCGACAAATGGGGATGTGGCCGCTGATAGCCTGATTGGGGCGATGCAGGGCATGGAGTTTGAAGGGCCAAAGGGCACGATTTATATCCGCCCCGAAGACCATGTGGCGATTCAGGATATGTATATCGCTACGTTACTCAATGTGGATGACCCTGAGTTTGCCTTCTTTGAACTGGTCGAAACGAATCGGCCCAATGTGCCCTGTTTGTTAGAGGGTGACCTGCAAGAGCGTTGTGGCGAGTTGCCCGTTGGCTCGCTGGGGGATGATGCGTCTGCGGCGATGGATGGGGGCACGGCCGAGTCTGAAGAGATGAGTGAAGAGGTGATGGGCACGGCCGTGTGTGAAACCCCCGTCAAAGTCGGCCTCATTACCGACCAAACTGGGGCACTCGCCATTTATGGCGCCCACGTCATGCGCGGCTTCCCCCTTGGCCTCGAATACGCCGCTGGCGCACCCGCCGAAATTATGGGGGACGCCCGCCTCTACCAGATAGATGATTGCCCCGTCGAAGTATACATCCGGGACGATCAGAGCAACCCCGAAGTGACCGCCACCGTCGCCCGTGAACTCATCGAGATTATCGGCGTAGACATTTTGGTCGGCACCGTTAGCTCCGGCGCGACGGCTACATTGCAAGAGCTAGCGCGTGAGAACCAAATTCCCCTGATTGTGGCTCCCGCCGCCGCCAACGACATTACAGGCGTGGGCTTCAACGAGTACACCTTCCGCACCAGCAGAAACAATTACCAAGACGCGGTCAACATTTGCCAATACCTGACCACCCAGTACGGCTCCTTCGTGCAAATCGCGCCCGACTATTCATTTGGTCAGGGCAGTGCGCAAGCGTTCCGGGATGCGTGTACCCTGTTTGGCGGTGAGTTCATCGGCGACGACATTTTCGCCCCGGCCGATACAACCGACTTCACGGCGTATATGGATAGCGTCATGGCCTCCGTAGACGGCGGCGCGGAAGCGTTCATCGTCACTTGGGCGGGCGGCGGCTTCGTGCCCCTGCTCCAAGCGGCCACGGACAGCGGCGTGCTGGACGAAATCCCCATGGCCTCTGGTTTTGTAGACAACGTGGTCATGCCTGCCTTCTTTAGCAACGCCATTGGCTCCACCAGCGGCATTTTGTACCACTACACCCTGCCCGACAACGAAATCAACGATTGGTTGGTCGAGCAAACGCAAGCACAGTTCGACACGTTCCCCGATTTGTTCGATGCGGACGCCATGAATGCGGCTCTGCTCATCGCCAATGCGCTCCGCGTAACCGGCGGGGATGCGTCGGCCGAGGCGTTAATCGATGCCATGGCGGGCATGCAGTTTGAAGGGCCAAAGGGCACAATTTACATCCGCCCCGAGGATCATGTGGCGATTCAGGATATGTACATCGCCACGTTGCTCAATGTGGATGACCCTGAGTTCCGTTATTTTGACTATGTCGAAACGAACCGCCCCGACGTGCCCTGTCTGTTGGAAGGGGATTTTGCAGTGCGTTGTGGTGATTTGCCCGTGGGCAGTCTGAGCGGCGAGTAGACCTGTAACATACGTTCGTCGTCGTAGGGTAAAGGCATGCCTTTACCCTACGACGAACTTGGTAAACCTTATGAGCATCATTCTGGAAACAATCAAGGCGCGGCGTGAGTTTGGGGCGTTGATAGCGGTTGACGATGTCAGCCTACAGGTACAAGCTGGCACGCTTCATTCGATTATTGGGCCGAATGGAGCGGGGAAAACGACCTTTTTTAATCTGCTGAGCGGCAATCTGAAGCCGACGAGTGGGCAGGTTTTGTTCAAGGGGCAGGATATTACGAATCTGCCGTTGCATAAGACAGCGCATTTGGGCATTGGTCGCTCGTTCCAGATTACAAATATTTTCCCGAACCTGACGGTGCATGAGAATATTCGCTTGGCGGCGCAGGCGTTGGGCAAGGATAACTTTAAGTTTTTCCGCTCGGCGCGGTCGCTGGGGGAGTATAACGATAGAACCACGGCCGTGATTGAACAAGTCGGCCTCACCAGCCGCACCTTTCAGCTTGCCCGCACCCTGCCCCACGGCGACCAGCGCAAGCTCGAGCTGGGCATGATTCTCGCCCCCGACCCTGAATTGCTTTTGCTGGACGAACCGACGGCCGGCATGGCCTCCGAGCAAGTGCCCGAACTCATGGCCTTGATTCAGAGCATTCAGGAAACGGGCCATAAAACGGTCATGCTGGTAGAGCATAACATGAATGTGGTCATGGGCTTCTCTGACAAAATCACCGTCATGAACCACGGGCAAGTGCTGGCCGAAGGCACACCCGCCGAAATCAGCCAGAACGAAACGGTACAAGCGGCCTACTTGGGTCAACTCTATGCGTAACGCACCTGAAACACCTATGGACAACATTCTCGAAGTCAAGCAAATACATACCTTTATCGGTCAGTTCCACATCTTGGAAGGAGTGACGCTGACTGTGCCGCGCGGGAGCATTGTGGCTCTGCTGGGGCGCAACGGCGCGGGCAAGACAACCACGCTCAAATCCATTTTGGGACTAACCCCGCCCCGTGACGGCGCGGTTATTTTTGAAGGGACACCCATCCACGGCCGTCGTAGCTTCGATATTGCCTCGCTGGGCATCGGCTTTGTGCCCGAGCATCGCGCTATTTTTCGGGATTTGAGCGTGGCCGAAAACCTGAAAATCGCCGAGCGCAAAAAGGGGGATTTAGCCCGCAAAGAGGAGCTGATTTTCTCCCTCTTTCCTGACCTCAAGCGGCTGATTAAGTTGCCCGGCACTAGCCTTTCGGGCGGGCAACAGCAGATGCTGGCCGTGGCGCGGGCACTTGTGCCGGATAACAAGCTGTTGCTCATTGATGAGCCGAGCGAGGGGCTGGCTCCCGTGCTTATCGAGCAGATGATGGATGCGATTAAGGAGCTATCGGCCAATACGACGATTTTGCTGGTGGAGCAAAACTTTATTGTCGCCAGCCAACTGGCCGAGCATTATGTCATTGTGGACGAGGGTCACACGGTGCAAGCGGGCTTGATGGCGGATTTGGTTGAGGATAAGGCGACGATTCATAAGTATTTAGGCGCGGCGTGAGTCAATTAGCAATTGTCAATTGTCAATTGGCAATTAAAAAAGAGGCGGGTCTGGCACGCATACCGTCGCCCTTCGCACCTTGCATAAAATGGATGGATTTATGGACAACGCATTGGCAAATTTTAAGAAGAATCGCACGCGGATTTTGACGCTGGCGGTGCTGGCTTTTCTCTTTTTCACGGCCGTGCAGGGAATGGACACGCAGGATTGGTTCATCACCGTGATGCGCGGGCTATCCGTGGGCATGATTACTTTTTTGGTCGCCGCTGGTCTGTCGCTCATTTTGGGGCTGATGGACGTGCTGAATTTGGCGCATGGTGAGTTGTTCATGGTGGGCGCGTATATTGGCTGGACGGTCTTTGTGCGACCCGATACGATCGTGGATTATTTACCGCTTTTTCTCCTGCTGGGCGCGGGTTTTCCCCTGCTCTCCCTGTGGGGCGTTTTGCTGGGTAAAAATCGGCCCACGGGGCGCGTGGCGCAAATTTGGCCGTGGGTGACGCTCCTGCTGGGGCTGGGGCTGACGGTCTGGCTCGTGCAAAATTATCCCGTGAGCATGTGGAACCCCGCTAATTATGCAGAAAGCCCGATTTCTTTCTCGCTGGCGATGGCGCAGGGGCGCATGGGGATTCCCGAGGCGACGATTGCACCGTTCTGGATGTTGCTGGGGTTGCTGGTGGGCAGTTTGTTGCTCTCGCTGTCGGTGGTGGGCTTTCAGTTGCGCTCGTCCACGGCCGTGGCTCCGACTGAGATTCGACGAGAAGGGGTTATCGCCACGGCCGTGATGGTGATATTGGCTCTCCTTATCTACTTCGCCAACGACCCCATCACCACTTTTCTATTCGAGATGCCCAACACAGGCCGCTTCTTCTTAGCGATGGCCTTTGCCGTGCTGGTTGGTCTGGTGCTGGGGGCACTCATCGAAATCACGCTCATTCGTCCCCTGTACAGCCGCCCCATCTATCAAATCATGATTACGCTGGGGCTGAGCTTCATCCTGATAGAGTTCACCCGCTTTGTGTGGGGGCGTCCCGAGTTCACCATGCCCAAGCCCGATATGTTTGAAGGACGGGGCGAAGGGTGTCCGGCGACCAATATTGGCGACCTGTTCGCCCATAATTGCGCCATTATTCAAATCAATGGGGCGCGGATTCGCTACTACAATGAGGTGTTTATCATTGCCGTGGGGCTGGTGGTGCTGGTGGGGGTGTGGCTCCTGCTCCACAAGACGCGGCTGGGCATGATCATTCGGGCGGGCGTGCAGGATAGTGAGATGGTGGAGGCGTTGGGGATTAACGTGCGGCAGGTGTTCACGGCCGTGTTTGCCCTCGGGGTTGGTCTAGCCAGCCTGGGCGGGGTACTCGCCGCGCCCTCACTCGGCCTCTCCAATGCGATGGGAACCCAAGTTTTGCTCTTTGCCCTGATAGCCCTCGCCATCGGCGGCCTGACCAGCTTCCCCGGCGCGGCGGCCGGCGCGATTTTGGTGGGGTTGATGCAACAGTTCATGATTAAATACGGCCAAATCGGCATCAATTTGCCCTTCTTCGCCGAACCGTTCAAGCCCTCCCCGCCGCTCGTGCCCGCTTCGACCATTTTGCTCATGGTGATTATTTTGCTCATTTTGCCCAATGGACTGTTTGGGAGAAATGAGTAACGAGCGATGAGCGATGAGTGGGGCGGGTCTAGCACGCTCACTTCTGACTTTTTACTTTTCACTTCTAACTTACGGCTTACAGCTAACAGCTTAAAGCTTACGGCTCCAAAACTATGACTGCTACAAATCCTGTTCTCGACTGGTTGAAACGTGACCGCTGGCTGTTGCTTTTGCTGGGGGTGATGTTGGTTTTGCCGTTTTTGATTGCGGTGGCGAATGGGCAGAGTCCCACGGCCGTGTTGAACAGCGAATCTGGGCAAGCTAAATTTATGCAGGGCTTGCTGATTGAGGTGTTCATCCTCGCCATTTTTGCGCTGAGCTATGATTTGGTGCTGGGCGTGACGGGCTTGCTCTCCTTTGGGCACGCCATGTTTTTCGCCACGGGCGCGTATGCCACGGGCATCGCCTTCAAGACGATGGGCTGGGGCGTACCCGAAACCTTGGCCGCGCTGGTGGTGGTGGCTTTGATTCAGGCGTTTTTGTTTGGCATTGTCCTGTTGCGCATCAGCGGCATTACTTTTGCCCTAGTCACGCTGGGCTTTGCCTCCGTCTTTTTCATCGTGGTGCAATCCACAGAGTTGGCCTCTTACACAGGCGCGGATGTGGGTCTGCAAGGGGTGATTTCCCCCGCCTGGCTGAACACTTCGACCGAACGTTTTACGCTTTATCTGGTGTCGTTGGTGACGCTGTTTGGGGTGTATCTGATTTATCGTCGCTTTGTAGATTCGCCGACGGGGCGGGTCTGTTTAGCGATTCGGGAAAACGAGGGGCGGGCGCAGATGTTGGGCTTTAATACCTTTTATTTCAAGCTGGCGGCGTTGACGTTATCTTCGCTCACGGCCGTGTTGGCCGGTTTTCTACACACCATTCACCAGCCGCTGGTCAGTCCCAACGTGGCGAGTTTGGGTTATACGGTGGCCGCTTTGCTGATGATTTTGATTGGGGGGGTGGGCACGCTGAGTGGGGCAGTCGTGGGCGCGGCCGTGTTTCGTCTATTGCAATATTACCTCGACTCATGGTTTGGCGAGATTGCCAGCTTCCTGCTCGGCGCCATCTACATCTTGATTGTGCTATTCCTGCCCTTCGGTATCGTCGGCACATGGCGTGCCCGGCAGAATGATATTCAGGCGGGCCGGGCAAAGCTCCTCGCCTTGCTGGGCTTGGATAAGGTGGGGCGGCGGTCGCCAGCGGGTAAGAAAAAGTAGCTTGGTTACTCACCCTCAGGTTAAGTTATTCAGAAAAGCCCTAGCGATTTGCTAGGGCTTTTCTGTTGCCGTTTTTAGACCGATAATGTATGGTGTGAGTACGACTTGCTAAAAGCAAAAGGCAAAGGAGGCCAATAGCTAATGACCCCTGTTATAACAGAAACCATCGGCAACGAACTTTATCAATATTATCCGCTCGGTGAGCATGTAGTACGCGCCATTGGTATTTGTGGCGGACGCCCCACATTCAAATACACTCGTATTGAAATAACGGGTACGCTAGAGCGCTTAGCCTCTGGTGAAACCCTAGATGAAATTGTAGCTGGCTATCGTGGACGAGTCTCACGGGAAGCAATTTTGGAGGCTTCGCAGTTGGTCACACTGCAATTTGTACAAACCTTACCCCAGCTAGAGCCTGCTTCATGATTGTTTTAGATGAACAGTTGCTGGGGCGATCGCTAGAAGTAACGATAGCTAAATGGTATCGAGGTTCAGTTTGCTTTATTACTGACTTGCGTCCCCAGACTGTGATCAAAGATGAAGCAATTCCACGATTGCTTCAACAACAAAAGGGCTGTACGTTTGTTAGCATCAATGAGATTGATTTTTGGCGCAAGGTAGCTATAAACCAACAATTTTGCATCGTATGCTTTGCTTTAACAGATACAAGGGTGGGCGAGATTCCTAGCCGTCTAAGGACATTGTTACATCATCCCTTATTCAGTACGAAACGTAAGCGTATGGGTAAAGTCATTAGAGTGAGTGACCAAAAAACAAGCTATTATGCTTTTGATAATCCTCAAGTGATTTCGCTTTGACGGCAATGGGTATTAAAAATTTGGTTCTTCAGGAATTCAGGGGGTTGACATCAAATGATGCGCGAAACGCCATGTGTGTCCAGAGAGACCTGCGCATCACGTATTCCATTTCAGACCAAATCCCATGAGATCCCAAAGAGCCTAAAATTTCTGCACCCAATTGCTGTCCTTGCAGTTTTCACTTTAACTGGACAAAACGTCTCACCGCCTACAGTCACAGCGAAGATTATTTTGTTAACGCACTATTGCGTTGCGCATCGTCAAAAAACTCTAAACGTTTTGATACGTTTGGAGCTTTTTTTGTATTGGTCACAAATTACTCACACAAAAAATCCTGTCTCGGCACACCTCGCCGCCTACGGCGGCTCGCCTGTCATAAGGGTGTTTTTTTCGTTTGGGCAGTTGCCCAAA
>JBGTIZ010000167.1:0-5716 GCA_041745395.1 Promineifilaceae bacterium (SeqCode)
TGGTGTGGTGAAACTGACTCGTATCACCAGTCATCATCGTCCAATGACCAGCTTAACGGCGGGAAATTCGCGCCAAATTCGCTTTCTCATGGGCAGAAAAAACGGCTTCGCGAGTTTCACCACAGGATTCCTCAGAGAACCAAACAGCTTAAAAGAATGAAGCCCGTTGTTTTGTTCACCGGTTTTGTCGTTTTATCGATGGCCTTGCTCGTCGTTTTGCTCGACCTCGGCCAAGCGACTCGCTTTTGGCATGTGCTGATTTACCCCACCTTTAGCTCCATGATTACGTGGATGGTGTGGGCGCACATCCTCTATATGACGGTTCTAGTCGCTGAACTGGTGCTGGTTTATGACTTCATCAAAGTAAACGAAGAGCGCAAGGATTACTTCCTCAGACTACTAGCCTACGCCACCCAACCTCTCGGCCTCGCCCTGATTCTCATCAGTGGCTCCGTCTTTGGGGTTGTGGCCGCACGGCCGTTGTGGAGTACTTCTTCACTGCCGCTGATGTTCCTTATCTCGGCCGTGGCCGCTGGCAGTGCCCTCCTACTCCTGCTCACCGTTCTCTTCTGGCCCGACAAAAAGCATGAAGATTACACCAACACCATCGCCATGCTCAGCCGTCTCACCTCTTGGATGCTCTTGGCCGGCGTTTTTGCCGCCAGCGTCATCGGCTTCACCACCCTTTATGGTGGCAGTCCCGCCCGCACGGCCGCGATGCAACTCATTCTCACCGGCCCATTCTGGTGGAGTTTCTGGATTGTCCACGTCCTGCTCGGCGTGTTTATCCCCATCCTCATCCTCTTCCTGAAAGGCAAAGAACCTGCCTGGGCTGGCATCGCCGCCTTCTTGGCGACCATCACTTTCGTCGCCGTCACCCTTAACATCGTCATTCCCGTCCTCGTCACCCCCGAAATTCAGGGCTTGGCTACCGTCTTCGTCCACCCCAAACTGAGTTTCGACTACGTGCCCAACTTCATGGAATGGCAAACCATCCTCTTTATCTTCGGCTTCGGCAGTCTGCTCTTCGGCCTCGGCTGGCGCATCCTGCCCATCGACGAAAAAATGAGCCACGAACACTACTAGACAAGCAAGGAGCAATTAACAAGGAACAATGAACAAACAGAAGTCTACAAGCTAAGACGGCCTCTTTTACTCATTGCTCATTGCTCATTGCTCATTGCTCATTTCCCCCAAGGTGCTGTGATGAAAAACAAAGGAAAAACCGAACAACAACCCGAACAACCAACCGCCTGCGGCCTTTCGCGGCGTGACTTTTTGAAGATGACGGCGACCACCGGGGGCGCGGCCGCTATCTTGGGCGGCATGGGTGGCTTTAGCCGCCTCTTGCAAGCTCAGGCCCAAAACGAAGGGGCAAACACCATTCCCCTCCACGACCCCGCCAACCAAATTTATACGGTCTGCATGCAATGCAATACTGGCTGTGGCATCAAAGTCAAACTGCTGAATGGTGTTGCCGCCAAAATTGACGGCAACACGTATAACCCGTGGACACTGTGGCCCCATCTGCCCTACGAAACCCCCGTCAGCGAAATGGGTGGCGTAGAAGGGGCACTCTGCCCCAAAGGGCAATCTGGCCTGCAATCCGCTTATGACCCGTACCGCATTGTCAGCGTGCTAAAGCGCAAACCTGGCACCAAACGGGGCGAAGGGCAATGGGAGAGCATCGCCTTTGACCAAGCCATCAGCGAAGTGGTTGAAGGTGGCGACCTGTTTGGCGAAGGGTATGTAGAAGGGTTCCGCGACTTGTACGCGCTCAGCGACCCCGATATTGCCAAGCAGATGTCGGACTTTGTGAACAAAATTTGGGCAGAAAAAGACCCCGCGAAGAAACAAACCTTGGTCGGTGAGTTCAAAACCACCTTTGCTGATCACTTGGACGTCATGATTGACGCTGACCATCCCGATTTAGGCCCCAAGAATAATCAGTTTGCTTTTATTTGGGGGCGGTTGAAAAACGGCCGTGGTGATTTGTTCAAACGGTTCGTCAATGACAGCTTCGGCTCGATTACCGTAACGCCGCTGGGCACACCACCGTTTGCCAAGGCTCGCTCTACTTTGCGGGCAAGGCCATGAGTGAACAGTGGGATGGCTCTAAGTTTACGGGCGGCTCCAAGTTTTATTGGCAGACAGATACCGCCAATAGTGACTTTGTGATTTACGTCGGGGCGAACATGTTCGAGGCCAACTATGGCCCTCCCCAGCGCATCCCCAAAATGACCGAAGGCATTATCAAGGGCAAACGATACGTCGTGGTAGACCCCCGCTTTAGCAAAGCGGCCTCCAAAGCGTGGAAATGGATTCCCATCAAGCCTGGTGAAGATGCGGCTCTGGCCTTGGCTATGTTCCAATGGATGGTAGACAGCGGCCGTTACAACAATCAATTCCTGAGCAACGCCAACAAAGCGGCGGCCATGCTTCAAGGGGAAGCGTCATGGACAACTGGCTCATGGCTGGTGAAAATGAGCGATGGAGAGCCGGGCAAATTTGTGCGCGGCAGTGAGCTAGGTTTGGTCATACCCCGCACCGTGACCAATGATGAAGGAAAAGAGGTGACGGTCTATATGGGGGCGAACGAGCGGGAATATGCGTTTGACCCGTTTGTGGTGCTTTCCATTGAGGGGAACCCTGTACCGTTTGACCCCAACAGCAGTGATACGCCCGCCTATGGCGAGCCGTTTGTCACCGAGCGGACGATTAACGGGGTGACGCTCAAGAGTGGTTTGCAACTCATTTATGAAGAAGCCACCTCGCGCAATATGGATGAATGGGCAGAGATTACTGGCCTGAACAAGCAAGATATTGTAGAAGTGGCGCGAGAATTTACCAGCCACGGCACACGCGCCTGCGCTGACCTGCATCGCGGCGTGTCGCAACATACGAATGGGTTCTACAACGTGATAGCGTGGTATGCGGTCAACTGTCTCGTGGGCAATGTGGACCATGCGGGCGGCATGATTTATGGCACGACGTATGACCGCATGGGCAGTAAAGCGAAAGGGCCGTTCACGATTAGCCAGATGTATGATAGTAAGAAGTCGTTTCGGCTAGCAACCCCGAAGGAACTTGGGATTTGCAAAATGGCTCCGAAAAGCGGATGGTGACGAAGCTCAAAACAACGCAGGGGATGCGTCCGGGGGTGATTTCGTTTGGTCTGGGGTTTGGTCACTGGGCTAGCGGGGCGCGGGAGATTGTGATTGATGGGCAGAAAATTGCGGGGGATGAGCGGCGCGGCACAGGGATGCACGCCAACGCGGCGATGCGGGTTGACCCGCATCTGGGCAATGTGACGTTGCAGGATTTAGTGGGTGGTAGCGCGGTCTTTTATGACACGAAGGTGAAGGTGGTCAAGGCGTAGCCACACTGCACTTGGTTGGAACAATAAAAAAATGGCAGGTACTGCATGAGTACCTGCCATTTCTGTTTGCTGTCACGCTTGCCCAAAGCACTGGCATCTAGGTACACAGTTGTCATGATAGTTGGAAGCGTTCCCGCTGATTTAGAATGATTTGGCTCAATGGCTCACCGCCAGCACGGCCGAGTGCGGCGACCACATTTTCATGATTCACGGCCGTGGTGCTTATTTTCGCTCGCAAGTCATCTCCCAACTCCGTTAGAAGCCCACTTGCCGCCAATACCCGCAACACATCAGCCTGCTCATCTGGTTCGGGCAACTGGCTAGGGCGTAATTGTGCCTCCAGCATAGCGGCGGCCACCGTCTCGATAGACTGCTGACGTTGTTGTGCTTGCGTTTGCAGTAGTTCCCATAAAGTAGGGTTAAGTTCCACAGTTAAAACAGTCATCTTACACCGATCCTTCCGTTAAAATTCTGGTTCTTCAGGAATTCAGGGGGTTGACATCAAATGATGCGCGAAACGCAATGTATGACCAGAGAGACCCGCGCATCACGTATTCGATTTCAGACCGAACCCCATGAGATCCCAAAGAGCCAAAATTTTTAAGCTGTCACAAGGCATTATACAATACTCGCTCAATCATTGGCTGAAACGCCAGTAAACCAAATCTAAACGTATTGGAGATATATCTATGCAGGATTTACAGACTATTTTAGAGTTGTCATCATCATGGCACAAACATTTGTGCCCCCGCCAAGTGCTAGGGGCGCGGATTGCTTTGGCGGGCACGGCCGTGTTAAACCTAGAGATCCCCCGCAAAGACAAACGCCTGCTCGTCATCGTCGAGACAGACGGCTGTTTTGCCGACGGCGTGGCGGCGGCTACCGGCTGTACGATGGGGCATCGCACCATGCGGCTGGCGGATTATGGCAAAATCGCGGCGACCTTTGTCGATGTGAAAAGCAACACGGCCGTGCGGGTTGCCCCCCAGCTAGACATCCGCGAAAAAGCCCCCCACTATGCCCCCACCGAACAAAAACGGTACTACGCCCAGCTTAAAGGGTACCAATTCATGCCCGACGAAGAACTGCTCACCATCCAGCCCGTTGTTCTAACCACCCCCATCAACCAAATTGTCAGCCGAGCGGGCGTGCGCGTGAACTGTGCCCTCTGTGGCGAAGAAATTGTGAATGAGCGAGAGATATTGCAGGAGGGCGAATGGATTTGCCAAGCATGTGCTGGCCCAGCGTATTATGCACACACATGAATGCTTATCTCATAGTCTCGTAGCCGACTTGACAAAACTTTTCAAGGATATATACTTCAAGAAATATTGAACTATTATTCTGAACAAAAAAACCATGATAGAAACAGCCCCTCCCCCCACCAATCTCATCGCCCTCGAAAAACAGCTCAAGGCGTTAGCCAACCCCAAACGCCTGCAAATTTTGCATTTGCTGATGGAAGGGGTGCATTGCAACTGTGAGTTGGGGGAACTGCTGGATATGTCACCCAATCTTATCTCCCACCACGTCAGTATTTTGCGCAAGATGGGTCTGGTAGAAATGGAGCGAGATGTGGTGGATGGTCGCTGGGTTTATTTTGCGGTTAACGAAGCGGTGTTGGCGGAGTTTAATCAAGCGTATCAGCTATTTTTTGACCCCGCCCGCATCAAGCCCCGCCGCCCAACGTGTGGCCCACAGGCGGGAGTAGTTCCCACGGCCGTGATTACCGTCAACTAAATTTTTTAGCAAAATAGTTCAAAAATAATTGAAATATATCGCCCTAAACAAAGGAAAGCGCAAATAATGAACAGCATTAACCTGATGGACTCCCCCGTAACCCCGACCATAAGCCACACCACGGCCGTGATTGAACTATTCGACCCACCCATGTGTTGCCCCACCGGCCTCTGCGGCCCCGAACTGGACCAAACCCTGCTGGATGTCAGCGAAATGATTATGAATTTGCAGGCCGAAGGCACGGCCGTGGCTCGCTATCAAATGACCAGTGATCCGCAAAAATTCATGACCAACAACGAAGTCATGCGCCTCGTCCGTGAACAACAAATGGCGGCTCTACCCATCACCGTCGTGCATGGACAAGTCATCAAAACAGGCGCCTACCCGACCTCCGACGAATTACGCACCGCTTTAGTCGCTGACTAACCGACTTGCTGGTTGCCACACAAGGAAAACCGACATGAACTGTATTGGTCAAAAATTACTCACACAAAAAATCCTGTCTCGGCACACCTCGCCGCCTACGGCGGCTCGCCTGTCATAAGGGTGTTTTTTTCGTTTGGGCAATTGGACTTTAAGAAATTAGTTCGGGAATAG
>JBGTIZ010000168.1:0-9509 GCA_041745395.1 Promineifilaceae bacterium (SeqCode)
CGTTTGGGCGAACGCCCAAACGAAAAAACACCCTTTAGAATAGCCGAGCCGCCGCAGGCGGCGAGGCGTGTCGAGCTACGATTTTTTGTCTGAGCAATTTGTGACCAATACACAACCTTGATTTTTCAGCGTAACAACAGACTGTTTGATGATTCGCTTCTTGTTTTAGGCAATGCAGTCGCCCGCATATGACTAAATTGTGTCGAGAAAAGGAAGCTGAAATGCCAAACGGCTACTTTCTTACTTCTCATTTTTCACTTCTCTCTACCCGAGTTATTCCCTATCAGTAAACAAGTAGGTAACCGTATGACTTCAACAAAAATTGCGCGATGGTTTATCTATGGCCTGCTACTCATCGCCGCCAGCGCCATTGTCTGGAGCGTGATGAACACCACGCCCGCCCCAGACATTATCCCCATCAGCCAGCTCGCCCAAGAAATCAAAGACGGCCGTGTTTCAGAACTGCGCGTCAGCGAAGATGACCGTGAAGTAATGATCTTCTACGCCAGCGGCGATGATAGCTCCAAAGCACAAATTAGCGGCTTTAGCTCCCTCGAAGAGGTGCTAGGCGTCTACGGGGTCACCAGTACCCAACTGGCCGCCAACAATGTTATCATCGTCTACGAACCGCCCAGCCAGTGGGGCAACATTTTCACCGCCCTCAGCTTCCTCTTTCCCCTGTTGCTCTTCGGCGTCATCATTTACTTCTTCATGCGCCAGACGCAAGGGAGCAACAACCAAGCGATGGCCTTTGGCAAAAGCAAGGCCAAAATGTTCAACAGCGACAAACCCACCGTCACTTTTGACGACGTCGCGGGCAGTAATGAGGCCAAAGAAGAGCTAGAAGAGGTCGTCTTATTCCTGCGGGAGCCAGAGCGGTTTATCAACTTTGGGGCGCGGATTCCCAAAGGCGTGCTCATGATTGGCCCGCCCGGCACGGGTAAAACCCTGATGGCTAAAGCAGTTGCTGGTGAAGCAGGCGTGCCCTTCTTCTCCATTGCTGGATCAGAGTTTGTGGAAATGTTCGTCGGGGTGGGCGCCAGCCGCGTGCGCGACCTGTTTGAACAAGCTAAGCGACACAGCCCTTGCATCATCTTTATTGATGAGATTGACGCCGTGGGGCGGCAACGGGGCGCGGGCTTAGGCGGCTCACACGATGAACGAGAGCAGACCCTCAATCAGATTTTGGTCGAAATGGACGGGTTTGAGACGGACACGCACATCATTATGATTGCGGCCACCAATCGGCCCGATATTCTCGACCCCGCTTTGCTCCGCCCCGGCCGTTTTGACCGGCGCGTGGTGATGGACAGGCCCGATGTGCGCGGCCGTGAAGAGATTTTCAAAGTGCATATGCGCGGCAAACCAATTGATGCCAGCGTCAATGTGCAAATTTTAGCCAAAGCGACCCCCGGCTTTGCCGGAGCGGACATCGAAAACACGGTGAACGAGGCGGCTTTGCTGGCGGCGCGGCGCAATGGCACGGCCGTGACCATGGACGATATGCAAAGCGCCATCGAGCGCGTCCAGCTTGGCCCCGAGCGGCGCAGTCGCGTCATTACCCCCGAAGAAAAAGAGCTGGTTGCCTATCATGAAGCGGGGCACGCTGTTGTCGCCCATTTATTGCCCAACGCGCCCGCCATGCGCAAAGTAACGATTATTCCCCGAGGCATGGCTGGCGGCGTGACTTGGTTCCTCGAAGATGATACGCGGATGCGCACCACCAAGCAGTTTCGGGCGCAAATTGCGGTCGCGCTGGGCGGTCGGGTGGCCGAAGAAGAAATCTTTGGCGATGTGACGACGGGCGCTAGTAGTGACCTGCAATCTATCACCCAAGCGGCGCGAGCGATGGTCACGCAATACGGCATGAGTGCGCTAGGCCTGCGCGTCTATGGTAGTCGGCAAGAGATGGTTTTCCTCGGCCGTGAGATTAGCGAGCAGAGGGATTACTCTGAATCCGTGGCCGAGGAGATTGACCGCGCCGTACAGGAAATCATTAATGCGGAACATGAGCGTGTACGTGCATTGCTCCATGAACATCGGGACAAGCTGGAGTTAATCGCCCAGACCCTGCTCGAAGTAGAAACGCTGGACGCGGAAGAGTTTTCGGAACTCATGGAAACAGGCAAGTATACGAGTACCCCCGTGGCTGATAATGGTGGCAACCCTTCACGGCCGTCGGCCAAAGCTGGCGGGCATAAGCAAAAGTGGACACCGCCCAGCAGGGATATGCCACCCTCACCCTCCCCAGCTTAAGAGTTTTGAGTGCTGAGCGACCTGAAAAAGGACGAAGGACGAGGGAAGAAGGAAGAAAAGGAGCGGGTCTTCTCGAGAAAATCTCCTTCTCCGCGCCCTCCGCGGTTGGTTTGACCTTTTTGCAGTAGGCTCATCGCTCGTTACTCATCGCTCATTGCTAAATTGCTCATCGCTAATATCGTGGGTATGGAAGAAACCGCCCTTACTATTCTCTCAATTCTGAACGACGTTTTACAGTCAGCCATTGTCATTTTTGGCTCGTCTGTGGTGCTTTATAACTTGGGGTACAGCATTCATGACCGCGTGACCCGCGCTTTTACGGCGTTGGTTGCCTTTGTGGTCATTGTGTATATGACCGAGTTATTGGTCAGCTTTATTCCCGAAATTCCCCTGCTAGGAGCCTGGCTACGGCTGGAGTGGATTGGCATTGCCAATGTCCCGGCGGCTATGTTTCATCTGTCGGATGCTCTGCTCGTCACCACGGGGCTGACTTCACGGCGGCGGCGGCTGATGGTGCGGGGGGGGTATGTGATGGGGGTGCTGTTTTTTACCACGGCCGTGTTAACCGACTACCTCGTCGGTGATGTTATTATTATCCCCCGCGCCCCCCACCTCTCCGCTGGCGTCCTTTTCCCCTTCTTCGCCCTCTACTTTTGGCTCGTCACCCTCGCCAGCATCTACAACGTGTGGCGGGCACGCCAACGCTGTCTGACCAACTTCACCCGCTGGCGCATGACCTATATTTTGCTAGCGATGATAGCCGCCCCGCTTGGCGTCTACCCCTATCTACTAATCAGCAGTAACACCGACTTATCCCTCCCCATTCTTTTCTGGGTCGTGCTACTCGCGGGCAACCTCTTCGTCGGCATTCTGTTCACCATTCTCACCCTCCAACTCGTCTATTTTGGCTCCTCCGCCGCCTCGCCCGAGCGGGTGGTGCGTGTGCGCCTCTACAAATATTTGGCGCGTGTGCCCATGACGGCTACCCTCGTCCTGACTGCGATGGTGCTGGTCAGCCAGACGCGCCCCTTCTTAGGCTTGCCGCCGAGCGTGGCTGAGGCGTTCGCGGCTGTGAGCGTCATTATCGTGTGGGGCTGGTTTGTGCATACGTTTAAGGGGTCTTTCCAGCGCCTGCTCCAAATTGATGATAATCCCGACGTGCGCCGCATTTTGCAACTGAGCGAGCGCATTGTGACCACTCGTGAACTGCATGATTATTTGGAAACGGTGCTGGCGGCGGCGTGTGAGGGATTGCGCACCCCGTCGGCCTTTATTGTGACGTTCACGGCCGTGGGACCAGCTCTGGAAGTCGTCGTTGGCCCACCCGCCGACCTAAGCCAAATCGCGGAAGACGACCAAATTAAGCAGTTAGCGGCGGGCAATGGGCATCATGCCGTTGAGAAAAACAGTGATGCTGATAATGCGAAGCGCGTCACGGAAGCGGCTCCCGCCATGTTTGTGTGGCAAGAGTATTGGATGCGCTCGCTTTATGACCGGGAAAATAACGTTTTGCTCGGTTTGTTGGGTTTAAGGGCGCGAGACACGGCCGTGTTGCCTGATTTTGACGCCGAAGAGTACATCTTACTCGAGCGCATCGCCCGCCAAGCGGCCACCGCCTTAGAAGACCGTCTGTTACAGCAACAAGTTTTCGCGGCCGTGGAAGATTTACTCCCCTTGCTCAGCAACCTGCAAGAGCAACGGAGTGCCGTCACCTTTGGCGGCAGTGCCACCATCTCTCTTGGCGAAACCCCGCTCGATGACCCCGAATTTAGCAACATAGTCAAGGACGCGCTCAGCCATTATTGGGGCGGTCCCAAGCTGACCGAAAGCCCTTTGCTCCAGCTCCAAGTGGTGCAAGAAGCCCTCGAACGACACGAAGGCAACCCCAGCCGCGCCCTGCGCGAGATTTTGCGCAAGGCCATCGAACAGCAAAAACCGGTCGGCGAACGGAGCCTGACCCGTACAGAATGGCTGATGTACAACATTTTGGAGCTGAAATTTGTGGAGGGGCAAAAGGTGCGGGATGTGGCGCGGCGGCTGGCGATGAGTGAGTCTGATTTGTATCGCAAACAGCGCATCGCCATCGAAAATGTGGCGCGGACGATTGGGGATATGGAGCGGGAGCAACATGGCATTCTACCGCTCGCTTTAGAAGAGATGGACATGGTGGAAAATGGACGTGAGCATGAAGCATGAGACGGTTTGGCGGGAGATTGCGGGGCAGGTGGGCACGCCAGTTTATGTTTATGACACGGCCGTGGTACAAACCAACGCCCGCGCCTACCAGCCCCCTTTTCTAAACGCCAAAGGGCACGCCCATTACGCCATCAAAGCCAACAACAATTTGCACCTCCTGCGCCTCATCCAGCAGTTGGGACTGGGCGCGGACGTGACCAGCGAGGGAGAACTGTTTCTCGCTCTCAAAGCAGGCTTCGACCCCGCCCACATTATCTTCTCCGGCGTGGGCAAAACGGCGGCCGAAATTCGTCTCGCTTTGCAAACCAACATCCAAGCCCTGCACGCCGAATCAGCCACCGAGCTAGAGCTAATTCGCCACACGGCCGCCGATATGAACGTGGTCGCCCGCGTGGGTCTACGCCTCAATCCCAATATTTCGGCCGAGACGCACCCTTACATCAGCACGGGTCTGCAAGCGCACAAATTTGGCGTCCCACTCGAGGAAGGCATCGCCCTTTATCGGCAGATGCAGGACGCGCCCCACTTGCGTCCTGTGGGCGTGGCGGCGCATATCGGCTCCCAAATTCGAGATTTAGCCCCCTTTGCCCAAACGGCCGAACTGTTGGCGGACATCGCCACGGAGCTACGCACGGCCGGGTTGCCTATCGAATATGTAGACGTGGGCGGCGGCTGGGGCATTCCCTATCAGTCAGAACCAGAGTTAGAACCAGACGCGCCCCGCATCGGGGATTGGGTGCAAACGGTCAGCCAGCCCGTTTTGGCGGCGGGGTTCAAGCTGGTCATGGAGCCGGGGCGGTCGGTGATTGGCTCAGCGGGTCTATTGCTGACGCGGGTTATACGACTGAAACAGCAGGGAGCGAAAACGTTCGCTATTGTGGATACGGGCATGAGTGATTTGCTCCGCCCGACGCTGTATGGCGCGTATCATCATATCGAGTTGGTGGGGGGTGGGGCAGAAGAGGGGGGGGACACGGCCGTGTATGACGTCGTCGGCCCCATTTGTGAAAGTGGCGACTTTTTGGCACAGGGACGGCCGTTGCCCGCGCTACAGGCGGGGGATTTACTGCTGGTGCGGGACACGGGGGCGTATGGGTTTGCTATGAGCAGTAATTATAACGGCCGTGTGCGTCCAGCGGAGGTGTTGCTGGAGGACGACGGCCAAGCATGGCGACTGATTCGACGGCGGCAGGGGCTGGAAGCGTTGCTGGATGGGATTGTGTAGGTATGTTGCCGGGTTAGAGCTGTTTCCTGTTTATCGAACCAAAAATTTGCCCCACGGCCGTGTGCCGTTAAAATAACCCTCCCCCAATCCAAAAGAAGGCACTCCGAAACAAACAACCTAATCAGACGCCATTGTGGGCGAGACACAGAAACCTATGAGGTAGCCCCCCACTTGTTCCCTTTCCCTAAAAATGGCTCTAATAGCTGTGGCTTGTCCAGCCACCCGTTTCTGGCTGGTCGAAGTCCACAAGGAGAACCGATTATTATGCTGTACGCTTGGCGGCGCGTGAGTGCGCTGACCCTTATCTGTTGCCTGCCCCTGTGGGCAGGGTTTTTGTTTTGGACGGCCGTGGCTCCCACGGACGCCGCCCCAGCGGCCACGGGGCAAGTCATTATCAACGAATGGTCACAAGGACCAGATTCAACCAAGGAATGGGTGGAGCTATTGGTTTTAGAAGGGCCACTAGATATGCGAGGCTGGCGCTTGATAGGTGATAAACCAGATACCCACACCCTTCATTTTAACCAAGTAGCATTTTGGGAAAATATGCCACCGGGAAGCGTGATTGTTTTGTACAAAAATGTTGCCGGGGCGGTGCTAGAACCTGATTTGGATTGGTCAGATGGGGTGGTGATTGTGCCACACACGGCTGATCATTTGTTGTCGGGACGATGGCTAGATTTTGCCAATGCACGCAATAGTGACAACCCGCATCTGCAAAACCATTTAGGCCAAACAGTGCATGATTTTTCAGAGGAGCCAGGCGTTGCTTTACATCCCGGTGGGGGGCAAGCGGTCGCTTTTTTACAGGACTCAGTGACTTTGTTAGGGGATGCTGTTGCTTGGGGAGGCGCACCCTTTCCCGACGGTGATTCGACTCCAGGCACAGGCAATAGCGTGACCAACACGGCGTGGATTGAGAGCTTGCGGACGGGGTCGCCTCCCCCACCGGGGATGCAGGCGGCAGATTTGGTGGTGAGCAAGAGTGCCCCCGCCCATTTGCCCATGCCGCTGACCACGGCCGTGTTAACCTACCACATCACCCTCGCCAATCAGGGCAACCTCACCGCCACGGCCGTGCGCCTGACCGACACCCTCCCCCTCAGCCTCACCTACCTCAGCGATAGCAGTGGGCAAACGCCCCAACTCAGCGGGGCAAACCAGCTTGTGTGGGCATGGACAACCATCCCTACGGCCACCAGCCACAGCTTTGTGCTGAGCGTAACAGTGCCCGCCTCGTGGACAACCCCGCTAGAAAACCACATTTACGCCACCACGGCCGTGACCGAAACCAATCTGAGCAACAACCACGCCACGGCCGTGACCACCTTCTACAGCCCCTTTCAGCCCCAGATTTTGCTCGATGCCCTCCTGTATGATGGCTGGGCACATGCCGATGCCGACGAAGCGGTCGCCCTGCGCAACATCGGCCAGCACCCCGCCGATTTGAGCGGTTGGGAAATCCGCAACGGAACCAATCGAGTGCGGCTAACCTTGCCCGAGGGCGTTATGCTGGCTCCGGGCGAGGTGCTATGGGTGACCAAGCAGGCGGCCGCCTTTCGCGCCCAGTTTGGGCATTGGCCAGATGTGGCCTTCATCGTGACGGAGAGCGACCCCGAGAGCGTCGCCCAAGGCACGGGCAGTTGGCAAAACCTGAGCAACACGGGCGGGAGCATCACCCTGTATAACGCGGATAGCTTACCCGTGGATAGTTTGCTCTACGGCACAACCAGCGAAACGCCGCCGGGCTGGAGCGGCACGGCCGTGTTCCCCGTCAAAGTGGGCAATGCGGGGCTAGAAGGACAAATCTTGTATCGCCAGCGCGACCAGCACAGTAATCAACCCTTCCCCGACACCGATACGGCCGCCGATTGGGCGCAAGCTCCTGATGACGTGATTCACGGACGCAAAATTCGGTACCCAGGCTGGCAACTAGACCAATTTTTCTTCACGCGGCGGGTCACAAACACGGCCGTGATTACCCTCGCCATCGCTCCCGACAACGCCTTCGAGACGCTGGTCAGCACCCTCAACCAAGCCCAAGAAAGCATCCAAATCGCAATGCACACCTTTGAAAATATTGCCGTGCTAGACGCGCTGGTGCAGGCCAGCCAGCGCGGCGTCAGCGTTACCGTTCTACTCGAGGGAAGTCCCCCCGGCGGCATCGCCAACCAGCAACGCTACGTTTGCCAACAGTTGGAGCAGGCAGGCGGCGCGTGTTGGTACATGATTAACGACACCACCGCCAATATTCGCAATCGTTATGTCTACTTGCACGCCAAATTTATCCTGCTTGACCATCAAAAAGCGGTTATTAGCAGTGAGAATCTTAGCCCCAACAGTCTGCCCGACGATGACAAAACGGATGGCACATGGGGGCGGCGCGGCGTTTTAATGGTGACGGATGCACCCGAAGTGGTGGCGCACGTTGCCCAACTATTTGCGGCTGATTTTGCGCCACACATTTATCAAGATTTGCGCCGCTATGATCCCGAAGATGACCAATACGGGCCGCCGCCATTTGGATTTATACCTCTGGTAAACACCGGTGGCACGACCTATACCGTGCGTTACCCTGAACCGTTTGTCACCATGGGCACGTTTCCCTTTGAACTGGTGCAATCGCCAGAGAACAGCCTCCGTACGGTGGATGGCCTGCTCGGTTTAGTTGGACGGGCGGGGCAAGGGGACACCATTTTGGTACAGCAGTTAAGCGAGCGACCCTACTGGGGTGCGACCACGAGTAACGCCGTGGATGACCCCAATGTGCGCTTGGAGGCGTATCTGGATGCGGCGCGGCGGGGGGCACGGGTATGGCTTCTGCTGGATAATATGTTTGATAACCCGAACACGGCCACGAGTAATGCGGCCACGTGCGCTTATGTAAAAAACATAGCCAAGGTGGAAAATTTGCGCCATCTCTATTGTGAACGAGCGAATCCGACGGGCTTGGGGATTCATAACAAGATGGTTTTGGTGCAGATACACGGCCGTGGGTACGTCCATCTCGGCAGTCTCAACGGCACAGAGCAATCCCACAAAGTCAACCGCGAGCTAGCCGTGCAAATCCAATCCGACGAGCTATTTGCCTACCTGCAACAAATGTTTTTTGGTGACTGGCCGTTCCAGATGTACTTCCCCGTCATTATGAACCAATACATCGGCCCCGCCACCCATCTACTCATCAGCGAGTTGGTGTATGACCCACCCGGCCCCGACGAAGCCGAGTTTATCGAGCTTTATAATCCCACCAGTGAACCGATTGACCTCAGCTTCTACAGCGTGAGCGATGCGGATACGCCCGAGGAATATGCAGATTTACGTCGTTTTCCTGAGGGGACAATGATCCAACCTGGGCAAGTGCTGGTGGTGACACAACAGGCAGTTGCGTTTCAGCGAATTTATGGCCGTACGCCTGATTTTGAAATTTTAGAGACGGACCCAAGTGTACCCAATATGATAGATGACCCTGATTGGGGCGACCCCAGCACCTATCTACGCATGGCTAACAACGGCGATGTCATCTATGTGCGCAACGCTCATGATGAAATTGTGGATATGGTCGCTTATGGCAATGTCTCCCCCCTATTCGACCCCGTATGCCCCCTGATAGAAACGGGGTTTAGCCTGCGGCGTAACCCTTATTGGCGCACCACTAACAACTGCCCGCTTGACTTTGAAGCATGGCCCGCCCCGACTCCAGGTCGTGTACCCTAGCCAGTCGTGACTCGTGCGTGAGGCTATCACGGGCAACTCGTCATCGGCGATGAACTAACGGCCACATGCCTCGCCGCCTGCGGCGGCTCGGCCATTCTAACGGGTGTTTTTTTCG
>JBGTIZ010000169.1:0-2764 GCA_041745395.1 Promineifilaceae bacterium (SeqCode)
GTTTTTTCTTCATTGCCCACATGGATATTGGGGATGGTGCGCAAGGTGGAGTACAGATTTTTCCAAATATTATCAGAGAGTTTTCGTGTTGACATAACCCTATTATGAATGTGTCCTCACTAAAATGTCAACAGAACCTAGTAGTCTAACAATGTTGTTTTGACGAATGACCATTTGAGGTAGAACCCGTCAAAACTTGTCTGTTGAACTACTAGGCTATTTTGGCAATTTAGTAGGAGCCAAACCCTACACCAAACGCGCTCTGACGATTCGGGAAAAGATTTTAGGGGGGGAGCATCCCGACACGGCGAACAGTCTCAACAACCTCGGCTATCTGTTGGGGGCGATGGGGGATTTGACGGGGGCACGGCCGTATTACGAACGCGCTCTGTATATCCGCGAAAAGGTGCTAGGGTCAGAGCATCCTGACACGGCCCTCAGCCTGAACAATATGGGCCGACTGTTACAGAGAATGGGGGATTTGGCAGGGGCACGGCCGTATTACGAACGTGCTCTGGCTATTAACGAGAAAGTGTTAGGGGGGGAACATCTGGAACATCCCGACACTATTAACATACGTTTTAACTTGAGAAGCCTTGATTCATCCTTCATGCAAAATTTAGCGTCTGTTTCTGAACACGAGCTATTGGCGCAAGGTGCCAAAATGATGGGCATAGAACAAACTCAATTAGCTTCTTTGACGGGAATGCTCATGGCAGATAAAAATGTTCTTGCTTGGATAGATGAGTTGATGCAAGACCCTAATGTGTTAGAGCAAATGCTTTCAGGCGGATTGGTGCCACACGATGAGTTGCTCAAGCTATTGGGTGGTTTGTGGGATGATTCAGGGGAGTAGAGCAAATAGATAGGTGAAACCGATGAACCAGAACCAATACCGTGGCACTGATTTTGATGACGAATGGCATACCACAACGGAAGTGCGAGAAATTATCATTGGCTTTTCACAACAAAACCGTCTTCTTCTTGTTTGTTTTACTGAAAGACACGGCCGTGTGCGTTTAATCAGTGCCCGCCCAGCTACCCGCCAAGAGCGCCAAGATTATGAAACCAACCTCTTCTGATTCTGTTCCCCATAACGACGACGATTTGTTGCCCGAATACCAATTCGACTACAGCCAAGCCAAACCCAATCGGTTTGCCCGCGAGGCTGATACGCCGCTTATCCGTCTTGACCCTGATGTTGCCCTCTATTTTCACGATGCGGAAAGCGTGAATCGGGTATTGCGAGCGTTGATTGTCAACATGCCCCCAGTCGTAGCTGAGTAGGGCAAAGAACGCCATTGATTGAAATCAACTAGCCGCAAAATTCATTTTGCGCTCTTTGGGTATAGCTTTTCAATGGGATCCACACAAAGCAACGCGCCATAAGCATAAGGAGAATTTTCGATGAGTGTCGCTACTTTAGAGTTGGCTCAATCATTGGGTATGTCAGAAGCGGAACTACTCAAGCAAGCCATGAGAAGTTTGCTACAAGACAAACGGCGGGATGTCTTGCAAACGCGCTTGGAAATCTTGGCGCGGTATCAAGCCACTAGTTTGGCCGAATTGGAAGAAGGCATTCGGCAGGGAACAATTCCTGAACATCCTGCTTGGGAAGATTTGATTATCACTGAAAATTTGGAGGTACGTTTGGAGGAGTTGGATGGGTATCTCCGCAACGTATGAAGCAGTGCACCAAATCGCCTTAACAGAATTTGATGAGATTGTCATTCAGGCAGAAATCATGCGCTTTTCCACTGGGGATCCGCGAAAATTGCGCCTAACACTCCTAGACAACTCCATCATTGACATCTTCCTTTCAGTCAGCGGTCGTTATGCTTATCATTGGGATAGGCGACCTGCGGGCAGAACAGAATTTTATAGGCACGATAACGCGCCACACACTGCTTGGCAATATGTGGCTA
This sequence comes from Promineifilaceae bacterium (SeqCode), assembly GCA_041745395.1. Lineage (GTDB taxonomy): Bacteria > Chloroflexota > Anaerolineae > Promineifilales > Promineifilaceae > Hadersleviella. Next base: position 1,926 of record JBGTIZ010000169.1, read on the forward strand.
CGTTTCCTCGCCATTTTCACGATGGGGAAGAAAGAAATGTGGTTGCCAGCTATATCAGTTCTGAGCCAACTGAGGCCATTCGCCAATTTTGTACTTTTGCACGTCAACTATTGCTTGAAGAAATCAGGCAATCTGAAGAATAATCGTAGGGCAAAGGCATGCCTTTGCCCTACGGTACGGAATGCCAATCGTTTTGGATAGCCACGTTGTGCGGGATGCTTCGCTTCGCTCAGCATGACACGGCCGTGGCTATCCTCCAACAACAAGACCCTAAAGGTTTTGGAAACCTTTAGGGTCTGGAGCTATGTTGACCAGCCAAGAGCGTCAAGATTATGAAACCAACATCTTCTGATTCTGTTCCACATAATAACTCGACGTTCGCTTAAATTCTGCGAATAAATTCAGATATGGTATACCTGCCATATTATGGCAAATCTCAACAACATCGATACGCAAATAGAAAATGTAGACCAAATACCCCTCATCTTCAGCCTACTGCAAAAGATGAGAGTACAGGCAACTGTTGATAGCGTTATTAACCCTCATAGCAACTGGCAAGGATTAAGCATCGGTTGGGTAGTAGCAATCTGGTTGCTTCACATTATCAGCCAATCTACCCATCGTATGGATTGTGTCCAAGACTGGGTAGATAACCATTTGATTGTGTTAAGGCAATTGACAGGTCAGCAGGTGACAGCACTCGATTTCACTGATGACCGGTTAGCTTTGTACCTACGCTATCTGTCCGTGGTAAAGAGTTGGCATCTGCTAGAAAACCGCTTAACCTGTATTGGTCACGGCTTGCTAAAACAGATGTCATTGTGTCGCTTTCCAGTAAC
>JBGTIZ010000170.1:0-28246 GCA_041745395.1 Promineifilaceae bacterium (SeqCode)
GTGGTGGCGCAAGTGGCGGAGATTTCGGTGGATGAAGCGACGGGGCAGATTCGGGTGCATAAATTTGTCACGGCCGTGGATGCAGGTCTCTTTATCAGCCCTGATGGCGCGATTGCCCAGACGCAAGGCGCGATTATCATGGGGCTAAGCTCAACCTTAATCGAGGAGATGACAGTGCAAGATGGCCAGATAACAGCCAACAATTTTGGCGAATATCCGCTTATTACGTTGGACATGGCCCCCGAGATTGAGGTGATTTTGCTGGAATCTGACGGGGAGCCGCGCGGCATGGGTGAACCGCCGATTGGGCCGGTGGGCGCGGCCGTGGGCAACGCCTTGTTTGCCTTGACGGGCGTCCGCCTGCGTCGCCTGCCCTTCAAGCCCGAGGTCGTGAAAGCGGCTTTGGGGTGAGGGATAAACAAGACCCTAAAGGTTTCCAAAACCTTTAGGGTCTAGACTTTACGAGCAATGCAAAAGCCCCGCTGGTCATTTTTGACCAGCGGGGCTTTTTACTTCTTACTTCTTACTTCTTACTTCTCACTTTTTACTTTTTACTTTTTACTTTTTACTTTTTACTTTTTGGCTCTTTGGGATCTCATGGGGTTTGGTCTGAAATGGAATACGTGATGCGCGGGTCTCTCTGGACGCACATGGCGTTTTGCGCATCATTTGATGTCAACCCCCTGAATTCCTGAAGAACCTACTTTTTTCACGCCTGCGCGTCATACTCCGCCGAGGCGAGTTGCACGCAGAGGGCGACCACTTCCATCGCCGCGCGCACCTCGTCCACAGGCGGACGGCTGGGGGAGAGGCGAATGTTCCGGTTGTGCGGGTCTTTTTTGTGCGGATAAGTTGCCCCAGCGGGGGTGAGGGCGACGCCTGCCCCTTGAGCCAGAGCCACCACGCGGTCGGCGACAGGGCGGTCTGTGTTGAGGCTGACGAAGTAGCCGCCGTCGGGATTGCTCCAAGTGGCTAACCCCGTGCCGCTTAGCTCCGCGTTGAGTACTTCTTGCACCGCTTGGAATTTAGGGGCCAAAATTTGGGCGTGAGCTTGCATCAGGCTGGGAATGCCGCCGGGGTAGCTGGTGAGGAATTTCCAGTGACGATACTGCTCGATTTTGTTGGGGCCGATGGTCTGCACTCCGAACAGGTTGGTCAGGTAGGCGACGTTGGCTTCGCTGGTGCCGATGAAGCCGATGCCTGCCCCGGCAAAGGTGATTTTGGAGGTGGAGCCGAATAGAATCACTCTATCGGGGTTGCCCGCTTCTTTGGCGGCGGTGAGCAGGTTGAGCGGGTTGTGGGGGGTGTCGGTGAGGTGGTGGACGCGGTAGGCGTCGTCGGCCAAGATGGTGAAGTCAGCCACGGCCGTGTTCATCCCCACCAACCGCCGAATATTTTCATCCGAGATGGTGTCCCCCGTGGGATTGCTATAAGTGGGCACAAAGAAAATGCCCTTCACGCTGGGATCACTGGCGGCCAGCCGTTCCACTTCATCCATGTCTGGCCCGGTGGGGGTCATGGCGACGGGGAGCATCTCAATCCCAAGTTGCTCGAGCAGATAAAAATGCCGGTCATAGCCCGGTATAGTGACAATCATCTTGGGGGCTTGATTGACCCACGGCGCATCGCTGTGCTGGAGACCGCGAAGCATGGCCCAAGTGAGGACGTGCCCCATGAGGCTGAGGCTAGCGTTGTTGCCGACAATGATTTCGCTGGGCTGGACGCCGAGAATGGTGCTGAATAGCTCCCGCGCTTCGGGTAGGCCGGCCACGCCGCCGGGGTAGTTGCGGATGGCGATGCCGCTGGGAGTGACTAAGTCGTTTTCGTCCACGATGGTGAGCATCGGGTTGGATAGGTTGAAGTCTTGGTCACTGGGCTGGCCGCGTTGCATGTTGAGTTGCAGACCTTTGGCCTGCACGGCCGTGTATTTCTCTCTTAACTCTGCCAAATTAGTCATATTTCTCTCCTTTGTGAATCTTTCAGCCGGTCAGCCATTCAGTCTGTTAGTGGGTTGACCGTAGCGGAGATGATTATACTCTATCAAGCAGTTTTGGCAGTTGTTGTGAGAAGCAGTAGCTAACTTAATAACATCACATTGGCTCCTCAATCTAGCCAGCGCTGGTGAATGCGGGTAAGCCGGTTGGTGATGAGGAGGGTGGTGAGGGCTTGGTTGATTTGGTCGAGGAGGGTTTCGTCGTTTACGCGGACGACGATAGCGTAGGGTTCGGCGGTGAGGGGGTCGGAGCTGAGTTGGAGTTGGGGGGCGTTTTGGCGATAAAGGCGGGCGGTAACGTGGTCCACCACGGCCGTGTCTACCTCCTCCTGCAAAACAAGCCAAAGCGCGTCCTCGGCCGTGGGGAGCGGCCGAATCGTCAGGTCGCGCACCTGCCGCGCCCACTGTGTCGCCTGCACATGCCCCTCCGAGCCAATCTCGACTGCCACCGTGCGCCCCGTTAAATCCGCCACGCCGCTTATTTGCCCCGCTTGATTTTCATGCGTGACCAAGAATTGACCTGCATTGAAGTAAGGGTCGCTGTAGGCAAAGTCCCGCGTTTTAGTTATGTCAATCACAAGAGCCGAAATCAGCACATCTACTTGCCCTGTGCCCAGCACATCATACAAGCCATCATACCCTAGATAGCGGAATTCAACCGCTACGCCCAACTCCTCTCCTAAAGCATGGGCAAGGTCTACGTCAAGGCCGTGCAGGTCGCCCGTGTCGGCGTTTTCAAAAGGGGGAAAGGTGGGGTCGAGGCCAACCACGAGGACGCCGCTGTCTTGGATACGTTGCCATGAATCGTCGGCAGGGGCGCAAGCGGTGAGGAGTAGGAGTGAAAGGAGAAGAAAGAGGGCAAGGGGCGAGGGACGAGGGGCGACGGTGGGATTACTCATTGCTGTTGCCCGTGTAGCGTTGTAGTTCATCGTAGATGGGTTTGGTGATAAATTCGGGGGTGACGAGGGTGAAGTAATCCATGTAACTGCGGCTGGGAGCGGGGGTGCGGAACATCCAGAGGGCAACGGTTTCGACATAGGGCCAATTGTCGGCGGCGTAGTCGAGGGAATCGAGCGTGTATTGGATGCGCTGACCGGGGCGGACGGCGCGTGTCCAGCGGGGGTGGTCGTTCCAGCCTGTTTCGGTGATGTAGATGGGCGCGTCGTGTCCGTTGGCGAGCATGGTTTCGCGCAGGAGTTCGACGCGGCGGAAGTTGAGCAAATCTGGGGCGGGGTCGGATTCGGGGGGGAATTTGAAGCCGTAGGTATGGACGGCGAGACCGTCCATGTAGTCGGCCACGCCCGCGTCGTACATTTGCTGGAGGTAGATGAGGTCGTTGAGACCCCACGGGGAGCCTTCTGGTTCGATGGTGGGGGCGAGGGCACCGCCGAGGATGAGCATGTCGGGGTTGACGGCACGCACGGCCGTGTGTACCTCCTCTAACAAATTGACATAATCCACGGCCGTGGTCGGGCGATACCCCCACTCAAACGATAAATTCGGCTCATTCCAAACGATAATCGCCTGCACCTGGCCCGCATATCGCTCCGCAAAAGCGGCCGCATAAACGGCAAAATCAGCGTACCCCTCTTCATCCAAATAGTTGAGCGGCGTGTCGGGCGGCCGTGCCCAGTCAGGCGTGAAGCCTAGCCGAGCGTACACGTCTAACCCTTGGGCGTGGGCATGGTTAATAATCATGTCGGGCTGACGCCAAGCAAAGCCGCCGTCGGCCGCGTGGTAATAGGCCCAGGGGAAAAATTCGACGATGTGGGTCGCGCCCATTTGGCGCACTAGTTCGAGGCTTCGCTGGATTTTCCACTCTTCGACTTCGTCGGCGAGGCGGGTGTGGACACCAAGGAGGGGTTGGGTGGTGTGGACGGTTTGGGGCTGGCCGTAGGTGATGAGGACGGGAGCGGGCTGGATGAGGCTGAATAAAAAGAAAAGCACCAGTAGCCGTGTCAGGAGGGGGAATAACCACGGCCGTGTGGTGCGTAAATCAACGATGTTTTTCTGAATAAAACGGACAGCCGTCTTGACCCTAGACGGCACTGAGCATCCCCTCTTCGTAGAACTCACTCCAAGCGTTCAGGTGGTTAAAAATGCCAGAGAGCCGCTCGCGCGAGGGCGTCGTGCGGTCAGGCAAGGGCATTGGCGGCTGGAAGGTGTCTACTAGCTTCATGCGTGACAGCAGTTCGTTTTGTAGCCGTGCGTTAAGCAGTTTGTTTTGGAAATCATGAATGATTTTTTGTAAGGCTTCTTCGTCGTTAGGAGTGTCGTCCACGGCCGTGATATAAGCGTGCGGCAAATCATAAATCTGAGTATTAGTCGCAACCCGCGCCGCATCACGCAGGATAGACCACGCGGGCGGCTCTAGGTTTTCAATGATGCACTCCCCCCAAATATGGCGGAAGCTTTGCAGAGAATACTCAAGCGGATATTCATACTCCACCGCCAGTTGGAATTGCGCGGGCGTAGCGACCTGCAAGCCGATAAATTCTGGGCCAACTTGCTCCGCCAGTTTTGCCCAATCAAATTTGCGAAGCTGATGCAAATCATCAGCTACGAGAACCAGATTGCCCATGCGTTCATACACGGCGCGGAGACCGGGCAAAGCATATGGAGCCGAGCCACCCGCTAAAGAGAGCGACGGCCGCGCGAGATCGAGCAGGCTCATTTGTTGGCTAATCACGGTTTGGATTTCCGTGAAAAGGGACACGGCTGTTTCATCTATCTCCACCCGCCCCCGCCGCACTTGGCGTACCAAACGGCGTAACTCCACTAAGGGTTCTTCCCGCTGGCTCTCATCACTGATTAGCTGGGGCGTGAGTGCTTGCGAAGCGACCATAGCGCGGGCACTAAGCCGAGCCAGATAGCGCGTTTTATCTAGGGGAGAGGTTTGATGGAGGACTCTTTTACTGCCTTTGACTTGTTTGCCGAAGCGGTCAATGTGTCGCGCCAACATGGGATTGAGCAACATATGCCGTCGAAAGGCTGAAACGGTGGCAATCCCAGGGGAACGGCGCAAAACGGATCCATATTCAAGCCAAACGGGTTTAAGCGCGGCCTGAATTTGGTGAATGTCCGTTTCATTATGCACAATGATGAGCAGATTAACGTCTGATTGGTCTGGCTGATACAGCCCTTGGGCAAGGCTCCCGTAAAGATAACAGGTCTGGTAAAGAGGACCAATCGCGTCGTTTAAGGCGACGACGCTCGCTTTTATCGCATCGTATGCTGTTTTATTTTTCATCGCGGTGTTTTTCCCTCACACATTTTACGCACGTGACGCACGCCAACCAGCAAAATCTTTAGAGGGCCGTTACTTCTAGCCAAATTAAATGTGGGGCAGTTTGCTCTATGCGGAGCATCAGCAGAGCGAGAGCAAACAGGTTCGTCGGTTAAACGATTGTTCGCATGTTGCCCTTTTGCTCATTGACAAAATTTACTTTTTCAATTCAAGTCCAACCCAACGCATAGTTTTATGGTTGGTGTTGGACACGCCTCGCAAGTACCCAAACAGTTGTGGAACATAAAGTAATAAAACAAAGCGAATCAAATAAATAATGCAGATAACAAATTTGTAAGCCAATAACCTTACGGTTTCAGTTAAACGGACTACAGTTGGGCTAAATTAGTACTTATTTCGCAGGGCGTGGACTATGTGGACCATAAATGAGGCGTAAAGGGTGGCGTTGTTAAGCGTATGGGGGAGGAGTGGGCTTACACGATGCCAACAGACAGGAGTATAATGGCATAGCTTTAACGATTGGTAAAGATGACCTGAGTTTTTTAATGATTAGATACCAGAGGTCGTGACCGCTGGGGTGACAAAAGTACTGGGGATTTTTATGCGTGTATTGGTGACAGGTGCAACAGGGTTTGCTGGCTCACATTTGGTGGCTCATTTACGGGCGGCGGGTGATGAGGTGTTTGGACTGCTTCGGGAACCAGAGGTGGGGCAGGCGTGGCCGTTCGTGCCGCTGGTGGGTGATTTGCTGGATGTGGAGTCGCTACACACGGCCGTGTCCACCGCCCAGCCCGACATCGTTTACCACCTCGCCGGGCAAGCCGATGTTGGCCTCTCTTGGAAAAAACCATTCCTCACCATGTCGCTCAACGCCGGGGGCACGGCCAATTTATTAGACGCGGTGGTCAGTTGGGGACGTCCCCGCGTGGTGGCCGTGACCAGCGCGGACATGTACGGCCCCTTACCGATTGACGCCATGCCTATCAACGGCCTCAGCCAGCCCAATCCTCATCACCCGTATGCGGTTAGCAAGGTGGCGGCCAGCGATTTACTGCGCATTTATGCCCGCCGTTACGAATTGCCGATTATCGAGGCACGGCCGTTTAACCATATTGGCCCTCATCAGGCGCTGGGCTTTGTCGTGCCCGACTTTGCCAGCCAAATCGCGGCCATCGCCCTCAAGCAAAAGCCGCCCAAGATGCAGGTCGGCAATTTAGACGCGGAGCGGGATTTTACGGACGTGCGCGACGTGGTGCGGGCGTATCGCCTGCTGGCGGACAAGGGGCGGGCGGGCGAAACGTATCTCATTTGCTCGGGCAGTCCCGTGCCGATTCATTATTTGCTGAATGCGCTGGCCGATATGGCCCAAGTAACGCTGGATATTGAGTATGACCCCGCCCGCATGAGGCCGTCCGATACGCCGACGCTGTACGGCAGTTATGACAAAATTCGGCGGGATGTGGGCTGGCGGCCAGAGATTCATTTGCGGCAGTCGCTGGGGGACGCGCTGGATGAATGGCTGGCGAAGTTGGGGGGAGAGACAGCGCATGGCTAAGACAAAGGAGCGGCTGGACAAGGTGCTGGTGGAGCGTGGCCTGGTGACGACCCGCGCCAAGGCGAAGGGGATGATTATGGCGGGGGAGGTGCGGGTCAATGGCGAAGTGGTGGATAAGGCGGGCACGGCCGTGGGCACGACTGATACAGTTGAACTCATCGAGCCGATGCCGTATGCCAGCCGAGGGGGGTATAAATTGGCGGGGGCACTCGAGCAGTTTGGGGTGTCTGTCCACGGCCGTGTGTGTGCGGACGTGGGCGCGTGTACGGGCGGCTTTACCGATGTGTTGCTCCAGCATGGCGCGGCGCGGGTGTACGCGCTCGATGTGGGCTACGGCCAGCTTGATTGGTCACTGCGCCAAGATGAGCGCGTGATTGTCATGGAGCGCACCAACGCTCGCTATGTGGAAACGCTGGACGAACCCGTCAGCTTTGTCTGCATTGACGTCTCTTTTATCTCTCTGCGGCTGATTTTGCCAGCGGTGCAAAAATGGCTCGCTTCGTACGAAAAGGGGGTGGGTGAGGTGGTCGCCCTTATCAAGCCGCAGTTTGAGGCGACCAAAAAATTGGTGGGCAAGGGGGGCGTGATTCGGGACACGGCCGTGCGGCAACAGGTAGTCGAGGAGGTGCTGGCTTGGCTAGAAAACAATGGCTGGGTTGTCCACGGGCTGACCGAATCTTCGATTCAGGGCAGTGATGGCAATGTGGAATATTTGGTGTGGCTGAAGCGGTTGGGGGCGAGCGCGTGGGTTAAAGACACGGCCGTGGAAGCGTTATTCGCCTCAGAATCGAGTGAGCCATGAGCCGGGTAACGCGGCGTCTATCTACAACACCAATCTAAGAACAAGCCTGAGAACAAGCGATGACAGAATCAGAAACGACCATTCAGCAATTAGAACATCAACTCACCCGCGAGCGGCAGAAACGGGAAGCCCTCGAAGCCGAACTCGTGGAAGCCCGTTGGGCCGCGGAAGCGGCGCAACGCGCTAAATCCGCCTTTATTGCCAACATGAGCCACGAACTGCACACACCGCTCAACGCCATTATCGGCTTTGCGGAAGTATTACAGGATGACATGCGGCAGGGAGATTTCAGCGGGGCGGGGAGTGATTTGGCTAATATTAAGCAAGCAGGCATTCACCTGCTGTCAATTGTCAATGAATTGCTGGACTTAGCCAAGATTGAGTCGGACTCGATGACGCTCCAGCTAGAGCCGTATCTGTTACAGCTAGAAATAGCGCGAGCGGTGGAGGAAACGCGGCCGCTTCTGGAGCAACAGGGCAACAAGCTGGAAATCAGCTTAAACCCGGCCGTGTATGAGTTGTATGGGGATGGGGCGAAGGTGCGCCAGATTTTGGGGCATTTGCTGGACAATGCGGCCAAGTTTACGGTGGAGGGGGTGGTAAAAATTGAAGCCACGGCCGTGGATATAGCCGGAACCACGGCCGTGCAAATCAGCGTCAGCGATACGGGCATTGGCATCGCGCCCGACCACCGCGACCTTATTTTCGATACCTTTACCCAAGTAGACCCCTCCTCTACGCGCCATTATGAAGGAGCGGGCTTGGGGTTATATATCAGTCAGCGGTTGGCGATGTTGTTGGGGGGCAAAATCGAGGTGGAAAGCGAGTTGGGCGTGGGGTCAACTTTTTCGTTTTCTTTTCCACGCTATATAGGGTCTGACTGATTTCTGGTTTGGTTTAGGCGGGCTGAACGGTGAACGATACCACGGCCGTGGTGTCACTCTCATACGCAATCTCCAATGGACGACAGCACACCTCACAATCCTCGATATAAACTTGCCGCGCCACGCTCAAATCCAACAGCATCGAAATCTCTTGCCAACAGCAGGGGCAAACGAAAAAATACTCTTCCTCATCCATCTCAAAACCCCTCGCGTCATCCATACTTCTGCAATGTGCCTCGCAAATCATCCGGAATCGCAATCGTTTGTCCCGTATCATAATCAAACATAACCTGCACCGTGCGCCCCAAGGCAACCAAACGACCATCTGTGCGCGAACTCACCTCATACTCCACATGAAAGCTCTTCGTGCCCACATGCGATACCCGCAACCCAACCAATAGCAATTCCCCCATATACGCGGGCGTTTTATAAGTGCAGGCCGCCTCCGCCAAAATCAGCGGGATCTCATTCGCCCGCTCCACTCCCAGCGCATGGGTGATAAACTTGATCCGCGCCGTCTCAAAATAAGTAAAATAAACGGCATTATTCACATGCGTAAACGCATCGACATCACGAAAAACAACTTCGACAGGAATAGAAAAGGGGTATGTGTGTGTATTGTCCATGATTTCCTTACTTTCAAAATGTTTTTTGTACGCTACAATGGCGCAGTAAAATAAGCGTCAGCGACTTAACCGACGAACTCGCTAAGCATTATAATCTACACCCTCTTTTCTGCATACAGGAATGAACCAGATGACCTCTACCACAACACCCGAGAAACCCACCCGTCCCCCAGAGAACTCCCCGCCGTGGTCGCGGGAAATCAAACTCATGGTGACTGTCGCCACAGTGATCTTTTTCGTTTTTATCATCTGGCGCTTTCAGTCACTCGCTTCCCCCATTGTTCTCGGGCTGATTTTAGCTTATTTAACCAATCCTCTTATCAATTTCCTCGAGAAGAGGACAAAACTGGGGCGCGGAGCCGCAACTGGTGTTGTTTATTTAACCGCCATTTTTTTACTCCTGACGGGACTAACCCTGCTAGGCTTTGCCGCCTACACCCAAATCCTCAATTTTATTGATTGGATTCCCGACTTTATAGAAGGGGTTCCACAATTAATTGTCGATTTTCGTGAAACCGTAACCCAACCGTTTGTACTTTTTGGCTATATGTTCCAGTTGCCTTGGCCGGCCGACGACGCACCACTTGATTGGCAAGTGATAGCGCGGAATATTGCCAATTATGCCGAGCCACTTTTTTCAACCACGCTCAGCGGCCTGAGCAGTTTTACCTTTTTACTCGTTAATTGGGGCACAACCTTTTTGCTGGCTATTTTTATTGCCCTCTACACATCATTTGACGCGCCGCGCATTGGGGGATTGGTAAGCCACGCGGCCGCCCCACCCGGCTATCAAGAGGACGCGGAAAAACTGTTTTCGCGCACCAGCATTATCTGGAGTAAATATTTGCGTGGACAGGCCTTGCTCGGCGTGGCGATTGGCTTTATCACCGGTTTTGCCATGTGGATTCTGGGGGTTGAGAATGCGATTGCGCTAGGCGTGATTGGGGGATTTTTAGAGCTGATTCCGACGCTTGGCCCTATTTTAAGTACCGTTGTCAATATTTCCGTGGTTCTGTTTCAACAAACACCCAACACATTTGACTTGTCTACATGGCAATTGGCTTTGGCCGTGCTGGGGGTGATGGTGCTCATTCAGCAGGCGGAAAACAACATTTTTGTGCCGCGCATTTTGGGACAGGTACTGGATTTGCACCCGCTGGTCATTTTGATTGGGGTCATCATGTTCACGATTGTGGGCGGCTTGCTGGGGGCGGTTGTGGCCGCGCCGATTTTAGCGACGCTGAAACTGTTTGGGCGGTATGCGTGGCGCAAGTTGTTTGACTTACAGCCTTTTGAAGGGGATGAAGAGGAGACGTATGAGCAACCAAATTTTTTGGAGCAACTGTGGGAACGATGGCAGTTGCGCCGCGCTCGGTCTAAAATGCCTGTGATGAATAAGAAGGAGACCCCTACACAGGAGGAATAACGGCATGCTCTGCTTTAGTAAATGGTGAATGAGACCTCTCGATTCACCACGTCTCTTGCTCTCTTGCTTTCTTGCTTTCTTACTCTCTTACTCCCCTGCTCCCCACTCATGAGTCATCTTCGCGCTTTTATTGCTATTGATATTCCCGCAGAAGTAAGCGATGCGCTGGGTCGTTTGAGTCAGCAATTGGACCAGTTTGTGCCAGCGCGGGCGGTGCGCTGGGTACAGCCGGCTGATATGCACCTGACGCTGAGTTTTTTGGGGGATGAGGTCACGGCCGTGCACATGACCCAAATTAGCCAGCTCCTCGACCAGCTTGCCCCAGAAACCAAACCGTTCACCCTGCGGCTAGACAAACTCGGCTGTTTCCCCAAACCGCTCGCGCCCCGCGTCATTTGGGCCGGGCTGGCCGGAGAAGTACGCGCCGTGCGCCAGCTCAAAGCCGGGCTGGACGCGGGCTTGGAGCCGCTGGGCTGGCCGCCCGAACGGCGCAATTTTAGCCCCCATCTGACGCTAGGACGGGTGAAAAATGCCCCAGCCGTGGCGCGGGCAGGTCTGCCTTTTGAAACCCCACTCGAGAACCTATCGTTTCAAACCACGGCCGTGCGTCTCTACCAAAGCGAACTCACTCGCCAAGGCCCCCGCTACACGGTCTGGCACACGAGCGTGTTGGGCTAGTTGGCTTCGACAGGCTCAGCCAACGGGCAAACTCAACAAACATCGCCCCTCGCACATCGCACATCGCACCCCATTAGACGTTTACCTAATGCTTACTTGACTTGCCTTCTCCCTCAAACGATACTTGGCCTATGGCAACCCTTACCCCCCCCCTGTCAGAATTCTCAGTCGATCCACCCGTTAAAGCCAACCACAAATCGCCCGTCCGCTGGATACTTTCCTATGTGCGGGTCAACAAATTAGTGCTGTCACTCATGTTCTTGGGCGCGTTTGGCAACGCCGCCCTCGCCGCTCTGGTTCCCGTGCTTATCGGTATCGCCTTCAACGCTGCCCTCGAAACGCCGGCCAACACCGAAACCATTGGCTTGGTTGCCTTGGGCATTATCGTCAGCCAACTTATCCGCGCCGTGCTCCAACTGGGGCGCAATTTCTCCAGCGAAGTCATTGGGCAACGGGTCGAACGAGACACGCGGGAAGAGCTTTATATCAGCCTGCTGGGCAAAAGCATGACCTTTCACGACATGCAACCCGTGGGCGACACTATGGCCCGCGCCACCAACGACGTGCGCGAAATGAACCTGATGTTTAATCCAGGCGTCAACCTTGTCGTGGGGTCAGCCATGTTCCTGATTATCCCCGTCGTGGTAGCCCCTCAATACGCCCCCCCGCTTATTTTTGCCCCCCTCTTTTTCCTCATCACCTATGCCCTCGCGCTGACGGGCTACATGCGCACCCTGCGCCCCATCGCCGACCGCGTGCGGCTCACGTTTGGACAGCTCAACGGCCGCTTGGCCGAATCGCTAGACGGTATCGAAATCGTGAAGGGCAGTGCCTCGGAGCAAGAAGAGGTTGACCTGTTTGAGCAAAATGCGGGAGCCTATCGGGATGCAGTAGTTGAACAGGGGCGCGTCGAAGCCCGCTTTTTGCCGTTGCTGTTGCTTGGTTTGACTAGTGGCTTTGGCTTTGGGCATGCGCTGTACTTGTTTCAGCAGGGTGCTATCAATGTGGGGGATGTGGTCGGGTATATGGGGTTGCTGTCACTGTTTGGTTTCCCCACGTTTGTGTCGCTTTTTGCTTATTCCCAAGTTTCGCGGGGCATGGCGGGGTCGCGGCGGGTGCTGGAGCTAATCAATGCGCGTAATGATTTGGATGAAAATGCGGCGGGGTATGACGGGCGGATTGAGGGGGGCCTGCGCTTTGAAAACGTGAATTTTAGCTATCTAGCCGACAAACCTGTTTTACAGAGCATTGATTTTACGATTAAGCCGGGGCAAACGGTGGCGATTGTAGGGCAGACGGGCGCGGGTAAGTCTACGCTAGCGAAGTTGATTAACCGCACGTATGATGTGAACCACGGCCGTGTGCTCATTGACGGTCGTGATGTACGCGATTGGAACATGGCCTCCCTACGCCAACAAATTTCAATTATCGAACAAGACATTTTTCTCTTTTCCCGCTCCATCGCCGAAAACATCGCCTTTGGCAATCCGAGTGCCACCCGCGAAGAAGTGATTGAAGCGGCACAAGCGGCGCAAGCGCACGAGTTCATTCTCAACTTCAAAGATGGCTACGATACGGTCATCGGCGAGCGTGGCGTGACGCTTTCGGGTGGGCAACGGCAGAGGCTGGCTCTGGCGCGGGCGTTTTTGACCCAGCCCAGCATTTTGGTGCTGGATGATTCGACCAGCGCGGTGGACAGCGCGACCGAGGATAAAATCCAGAAGGCGATTAGTCGCGCCGCCGAGCGGCAAACCACGTTGCTCATCACGCATCGGCTGTCGCAGATTCGCTGGGCGGATTTGGTGGTGGTGCTTCGCAAGGGTCGCATCACGGCCGTGGGCACGCATGAAGAACTAATGGAAAGCGAACCCTCTTACCGCCGCATCTTTGAGCAATATCAGTAGGGCAGGGTGCAGGGAGCATCTACAGCCCACACCCGCCCCTTTGTTCATTACTCATTATTCATTACTCATTGAAAAAACATGAAACCTCTTGTACTTTGGTGTCGCTGGCATGATGCGGTTTTGCGCTTGCGCGGTCGTGATAACACGGCCGTGTGGGGAGAACTCGCCTTTCCCGACGAAAGCAAACGATTCCACTTTCACCTCCAAACCCGCCAGCTAACCATCGGCACGGAGCCAGACCAACAAACCATCCAGCTAGATGAAGTGGGCGTGGAAGTGTAAGAAGTAAGAAGTGAGAAGTGAGAAGTGAAAAGCTAACACTACTCACGCCTCCCCGGAACTTTTCCCCCAAACAAAGCGTTATAATGGCATCAGACAAACGTGCGCAGCCAGTCTCAGAAGAGCTGACCCGCTTACATCATCACGGAGAAATGCCATGAAACGCCACATCCCGCTTTTCCTAACTATTTTTGTCCTCACCCTCGTCGCCTGCGGCGGTATGGCCGCTTCTGATGCGCAATATGCTATGGAGCCAGCCCTTAACCGGGATGGCGGCATGGAGATGTATGATGAAGTGGGTGCGTCCGCGCCTATGGAAGCTCCTATGGCCGAAGCTGGCTTTGGGTTTGCGACAGAAGAGCAAGCCGCCCCAATGCTTGCCGCCACAGTGGCGGCCTCGACGGGTAACAGCAGTAACAATCAGGTTGCACCGACCCAGCGACTCATTATCAAAACGGGCGAACTACAGCTAACGGTGGATGACACGGCCGTGGCCGTCGCCAACACCACCGACATTATCGTCGGCGTGGACGGCTACATCGTCAGCCAGCGCGTCTGGGAAATAGACGGCCTCAAATACGCCTCCATGCAGTTGGGCGTGCCCGTATCCGAATTTGAGCGGGTGCTGACCCTCATGCGCCGCCTCGGCGAAGTGACCGTCGATGTCGCTTCGGGGCAAGATGTAACCGACGAATTTGTAGACCTCAGCTCCCGCTTGGGCAATCTACAGGCAACCCAAACTCGTCTGCGCGAATTTTTGAACGACGCGCAAAATGTGGAAGAGATTTTGGCCGTCAATGCGGAATTAAGTCGCGTGGAGGGAGAGTTGGAAGTGATTCAGGGGCGGATTAACTATTTGGCTGACCGCGCCGCCTTCTCGACCATCACCGTCAGCCTTAACCCCATTATCCCCACCCCCACCCCGTACCCAACCAGCACGCCCCCCGCGTGGAATCCGCTGGGCGTGGCCTCTAACGCCACCGAAGATTTGATTAACACGACGCAAAACACGATTGATTTGGCCGTTTATGCCACTATTTTCTGTGGCCCGTGGGTGCTTATCGCCGGGATAATCTTGTTTGGACTTTATCGCCTCGCCCGCTTTGCCCGTCGCCGCACGAAGCGGGATGAAACGACGGTGAAGGCAAACACGGCCGTGACAAATGAACAAGAAGTGTAAAAAGTAACAAGTAAAACGTGAGAAGTGAGAAGTGGCGTTCTCTCCCTTCTCACTCGTCACTCATCGCTCAGCACTCTCACATCCCCGCTCCAAGCCGCTAACTCAAACGATTGCCCCACGGCCGTGAGATAACGCGGCTCATCACTCAAATTCATCGCCACGATAATTCGCTTCCCCGCCTGCCCCCGCTCGTCAAATCGCTCATACACATACGTCCCCTCATCAGCATTCACCTGTAGCGTGCGCCGCGCCCCGCGCCATAAAACAGGATGCGCCCGCCGAAACTGAATCAGCCAACGATAATGCGCCCGCAAATTTTCATCCTGCTCCTCCCCCCACACCATCGGCAAGCGGCTCTCCTCCATCACATTGCGGCCATCAGGATAAGTCACGTCATGCAGTTGGTAAACGCCCACTTCCGTTCCGTAATAAATAATCGGTTGCCCCTTTAGCGTAAATTGGCACAAAGCGGCCAGCTTTAGCTTGCGCTTGTCCCCTCGCGCCAGCCATAAAAAGCGGTTCATATCATGGTTGTCTAAAAAGCAGGGGCGGTCAAAATCAGTCGGGAAATATTGTTCGTGCTGGCGCAAAAATGTGTCAAACGCCTCCACGCTCATGGTGTTGAAGGCGAACGTGTCGCGCAACGCTTGCAGGAGCATGAAGTCCAGACAGCCGTCGAAACGGCCGCGATAGCTCAGATTGGTGGTAGGCATACCGACCGCTTCACCAAAAATCCACGCCTCAGGGTTGTGCCGTTTCACGGCCGTGCGAAAAGCAGTCCAAAAATCATGCGTAGGCCCCAGCGCATGATCCAGCCGAAAGCCATCAAAACCAAAGTCAAGCCAATACCGCGCCGCATCAAACAGATAGCGACGCACCTCGGGATGGTCTACGTTGAGCTTGGGCAACTCCTTGAGGTTGAAAAACGCCTCATATCTATCGGGCCACTCAATCCAGTAGTACCAGCCGCGATAGGGGCTGTGGGGGTCGGTCCGCGCTTGCTGAAATGATTCGTGCTGACTGCTCCAATGGTTGGCCACAAAATCGAGAATGAGGCGCAACCCACGGCCGTGGGCCAAATCCACCAGCTCCCGCAAATCCGCTTCCGTCCCCAGCCGCTCATTCACCCCAAAATAATCCGTCGCATGATACCCATGATGCGTGTTGTCATCAGGAAAAAACGGATTCAGCCAGAGGCAGTTAAACCCTAACTCACAAATATAATCCAAGTTTTCGATAATGCCGCGTAGCGTCCCGCCGGAAATATCCGCCAGCGAATCCATTTCATTCCATGCCCGCCCCGTGCCCGGGTGAAAACGGTCGGGCAAAAGCTGATACACAATCGCCCCCGCCGTCCACGCCGGCGGGCGACACTCGGCCACATAGTAAGAAAAGGTCGCCCCATCTTCGGCGGGTATCGGGCGACTGCCGTCTTCAGGATAAGCCCAAATTTGGTAGCGCACGACGGTATCGTCTGGCTGGGCCGGCAGGCGGGCTTGCCACACTTGCAGATAACGCCAGTTAAGCCCATCCCACTCAAGTCGTTGGCAGGTGAGCGGAACCACGGCCGTGGTTGGCTCTGACAACACACACTCCACTCGCGCCACCGCTTTGTCCAAGGAAATCGTCACCGACAACAGCGGCTCATCGCCCGTCTGTGGTGCTTGCGGCACCAAGTCATAATTATGGCGCACGCCCAGCCGCTGGTCTTGCAGATGGGTGAGCCGTTGCTCAGGTGTGAGCAGGTCACCAAAGATAAATTCGTTCATAGTGACTGTCTCTTCTCAATTAAAACGGCCGTGCTGGTAAATGTCCCCAACACGGCCGTGTTCATACTAGAGTTTTCTCAAGTAAAACCACGCCAGAACTCACACACGGCCGTGGTAACCACCTTTTTACTCATTATTCATTACTCATTATCTCTAGCCTTTGACCGCACCCGAGGTCAAGCCTCCCACAATGTAATCCTGCAACAGCAGATAAAGCACCACCACCGGCACAGCCGCAATCAGTGCCCCCGCCGTAAACAAGCCCCAATTCTGCGAAAACTGATTCGCCTGCACAATATACAAACCAACCATCACCGTCAGGCTATCCGTACTCTTCAGCAACACACGCGCCAAAAGGAACTCCCCATACACGCCAATAAACGTCAACAAACCCACCACTACCACAATCGGCCGCACCAAGGGAAACAACAACTGCCAAAAAGCTTGCCAATGAGAAGCCCCATCCACCATCGCCGATTCATCAATATCCATCGGAACCGTGTCAAAGAACCCTTTCATCAGCCAAATATTGATACCCATCGCCCCGCCCAGGTAAATAAAGCCCAAGCCAAACAGCGAATTTAGCCCCAAAGCACTGATATAACTCCCAAACTGCTGAACCATCGAGAAAATAGCGACCATCGCCAAAATCGCCGGAAACACTTGAATCAGCAAAATACTCTTCAACAATGTCCCTCGCCCGTAAAAGCGAAAGCGTGAAAAAGCGTAAGCCGTCGTCGTCGTAATCAGCACCGAAATAACCGTCACCCCCGTAGAAATCATCAGGGAGTTCATCATCCACGTAGCAAACGGAAAATTCGGACTATTAAACAACGCGCGGTAATTATTCAAGTTCGCATTCGGTGGAATCAACTGCTGGGTCGCCAAATTTCCGGTCGGGTTCAACGATGCCGAGAGCATCCACACCACGGGAAATAGCGCAAAAACAATCATTACCAAAGCCAGAAAATAACGAATCGCCTTGCTGATAAGCCGCGATCGTTTCAAACTCGCCGAACGTTTGGAGTTAAGCAAAGTAGTAGTCATGGTTAATCAGCCTCTTCCCACATATTTGTGTAACGGAACTGGAACAATGTAATCACAATCACAATCGCAAAAATAATAATGCTAATGGCCGAGGCAAACCCAAAGTCCGCCCCACGCGCTCCACCAAAAGCCAAGTTATACACGTAACTGATAAGAATATCAGTATGCCCTACTGGTGTCGCCGCGCCAGCCATCGGTGGCCCCCCCGAGTTGTACAAGAAAATCACGTTAAAGTTATTGAAGTTGAACACATACGAAGCGACCAGCAAAGGACCAACTGCCACCAAAAGCAACGGAAGCGTTATTTGCCAAAACTTCGTCCACCCATTCGCGCCGTCAACATCCGCCGCGCTATAAATATCTGAAGGAATACCCTGCAAAGCACCGCTACACACCAACATGAAATAGGGATAGCCTAACCAGAGGTTAATCAGCAAAACACCTACCTTTGCCCACGTCGGATCATTAAACCAGTTGGGCGACGAGCCAAAAACAGTCTGGAATATCCCTGAAATAACCCCCACTTGCGGGTTCAGCATCCCTCGCCATATTAAAATCGTGACCAAACTGGGAATAGTGTAGGGAATAATTAGTAATGAAAAAATCAGCTTTTTGCCCCATAAATCAGAGAACAACATAGCTGTCAGCAAGCCCAAGAAGAAAGTCGTCACGACCGTAAGCAAAGCAAAGACAAAGTTCCATATCGTCACCCGCAAAAGCGGCCCACCAATCGCGGGGCTTTGGAAAAAGCGCGTAAAATTTTGGACGCCCACACCCACCACAAAGCCAGGCGGCACAGTTGTACCATTCTCGGCTGTCCATGTTCCCTGTACCGGTGTGTAAGTCACCCCTGTGGAAACATCGGTCAACGTATCCGTGGCGTCATCAAAAACGTAACGAGGCTGAGACACGGCCGCGTTATCCAAATTGCGAATACGTACCGCCTCCCCCTCAACCCCAAACGGTATGCGCGAAAGTTGGTCAATGAGCGGCACCGTTTGCAAACGCCCCAAACGCGTATAGTCTGGAAGGGCTAACGGGATACCATCCGCATCTAGCGCACCAAAATCAGCGGGATCAACCACGTCTTCCAGAGGCTCATTTGGCCGTGCTAAAAACGCATTGCCATCTGCATCGCGCAACCACACCACAAATCCCCCATCCGCATCACGAAAAGCAGTCCACGTATACGCCCCGCTCGTTTCTGGCAGATAAGTAGCTCTATCCAACTGAGCCAACGATTGTTGCTTGGTAAGCAAGTGTCCATCACCATAATTGGTAAAAGATATCCAAACCGTGTACAGAATGGGGTACACCGATATCAAAGCCAACAAAGATAGCCCGATGACCATCCAGCGCAAAGGGTACATGCCCTCACGCAGTAACACCACATTTACAAAGGCCGTTATAAGGGTCAACATGCCACCAAGTGGAAACAACCCATCTTGGAGCATACTCGAGATTAGCCAAATTGCCCCGACATCGAAAACTGCCAGCAATAATAAACGAAACGCCATCCCCCTGATTGTGGCAGAAGGTGACTGTCGTTCAGGGTCATGGGGAACAGTGGAGACTGAGCTACTCACCTTTTTTCCTCCTGTAATAGACAGAGGCCGAGAACATCAATGATATTCTCGGCCTCAATAATCAAATCAATCATATCGGCTTGTTAATCACGAGTGTCACAACTGATTTTCAAGCAGATAGCAGTTGTTCTTACTCGCCGATAGCTTCACGGATTTGGGCGGCGGCGTTGGTCAACGCTTCCTCGGCACTCTGCTCGCCATTCATGATGATTTGCACAGCGTCACCCCAAGAACCCCACACAGCACCCATCTGGGGAATGTTGGGCATCGGCGAAGCGTAGGGCGAAAGCACGCCAAAACCAGCCAAATCTTCGTCATCCACGTTTTCCAAGGTGTTGAGCCACGCGGGGATGCGGGGGTCTTGCTCTTGGAACGCCTGCATGATTTCGTCGGTAGCGACGAACTCAGTCAGGAAGGTCTCCGCTAGCAACTGTTGGTCGCTCAGGGCGTTGACCACAAACCCTTGGACACCGGAGAATGGCGCACCGGGGCCAGCCGAACCAGCTGGAATCGGGTCAACAACAAAGTTGATACCACCTTCACGGAAGCCATTTAATGCCCAAGGGCCGTCAATAACGAAGGGAATCTTACCTTCGTTGAAGAGGGCGGCGGCAGTCTGACCATCGGCCGTGGAAGGAATCATGCCTGCATCCACTAAACCTTGGATAAATTCACCAGACGCGATGAACCCTTCGGTGTCCAGACCAACTTCACCCGGCAAGTAGTTGCCATCAGCATCTTGGTTGAAAATGTAACCGCCAAACGCGGTGTGCAGGGCATAGATGTGGTAGTTGGTGTTGGGGAAAATGGTGCAATATTCGATTGTACCTTCGGCCAGCAGGTCTTCACAGACGGCAATCATGTCGTCGAATGTTTCCACTGGTTCCGGAACAAGGTCAGCGTTGCGGAAGAAAGCCACGTTCTCAGTGGCGTAGGGCATACCGTACAGTTCACTGTTGTAAGTAAACGCGGTCAGACTGCTCTCTACAAAGCTACCCATTTTGGCACCCAGGTCAATGGGGGCAATCAGGCCACCATCGATGTAGCTACCAATTTGGTCATGAGGTGCAATAAAGATGTCGGGACCTTCACCAGCGGGGATAGCCACGCGCACTTGCTCGGCCATATCACCCAAAGCAACCTGTTCGAGAATCAACTCAACACCAATGGTCTCAGCTACGGTAGCTTTGAGGCTTTCTAGCACAGGCAGGCGATTCTCATCAGCCCAGATACGCAGGGTAGCGACGATTTCCATAGGCGCACTAGCCTCTGGTTCCGTCATATCCATCTCATCAGCAAAGCCAATAGATTCGCGGATTTGCGTAGCGGCATTGGTCAGCGCGTCTTCAGCACTCTGCTCGCCATTCATAATAACCTGTATGGCGTCACCCCAAGAACCCCACACAGCACCCATCTGGGGAATGTTAGGCATCGGCGAAGCGTAGGGCGAAATCACGCCAAAACCAGCTAAATCTTCGTCATCCACGTTCTCCAAGGTGTTGGTCCACGCGGGAATGCGGGGGTCTTGGTCTTGGAATGCTTGCATGATTTCATCAGTAGCTACGAACTCGGTCAGGAATGTCTCCGCTAGCAACTGTTGGTCGCTAAGAGCGTTGACCACAAACCCTTGGACACCAGAGAATGGCGCACCAGGGCCAGCTGAACCAGCGGGAATCGGGTCAACGACAAAGTTGACACCAGCTTCACGGAAGCCGTTTAACGCCCAAGGGCCGTCAATGACGAAGGGAATTTGACCTTCATTGAAAAGAGCGGCGGCGGTCTGACCATCGGCCGTGGAAGGAATCATGCCAGATTCAACCAATTCTTGGATGAACTCACCAGAAGCGATGAAGCCAGGCGTGTCTAAACCAACTTGCCCAGGCAGATAGTTGCCATCAGCATCTTGGTTGAAGATGTAGCCACCAAATGCAGTGTGGACAGCATAGATGTGGTAGTTGGTGTTGGGGAAAATGGTGCAATATTCGATTGTGCCTTCGGCCAAAAGGTCTTCACAGACGGCAATCATGTCGTCGAACGTTTCCACTGGTTCAGGAACCAAGTCAGCGTTACGGAAGAAAGCCACGTTCTCAGTTGCGTAGGGCATGCCGTACAGTTCACTGTTATAGGTGAACGCCGTCAGACTGCTCTCCACGAAACTGCCAGCTTTGGCACCAAGGTCAATGGGGGCAATCAAGCCACCATCAATGTAACTACCGATTTGGTCGTGGGGCGCGATAAAGATATCGGGGCCTTCACCAGCGGGGATAGCCACGCGCACTTGTTCAGCCATGTCGCCCAGAGCGACTTGCTCCAGAATCAACTCAACACCAATGGTCTCGGCCACGGTAGCTTTGAGGCTTTCTAGGACAGGCAGACGATTCTCGTCAGCCCAGATACGCAGGGTAACGGTCGTTTCTGCAGGGGTTTGTTCAGCAGGAGCTTCCTCGGCGGGAGCCGTGGTTGCAACGGGAGCAGTTGTTGGGGCGGGAGCAGGCTCAGTGCCACCACAGGCGGCGAGCGAAAGGGCTAATAGAGAGGCCAAAAGTAGGCTGATAAACCATTTTTTCATAATCATGTTCTCCTCCTCAAGCGAACATAGATAGCTAGGAGTATTAGAGTGTTTTAGGGTTAATTTGAGTAAGTAACTGAAGTTGACTTGTTAGCTTAACTTATCGTAGTAAATCAATCGGTAGTTAGTTAGTTGGTTGGTTGATTAGATGCTTAGGGTTGTTTGTTACCTCCTTGGGCTAGAAATCTGAAACAGACGCTGTCCAGTATTAGGCTGGGATAGCTTCTGCTAAATCGGCCAATTCTGTAGCTAGGTTGCGCCTTAGTTTGTCTAAGGATTTATGCAAGGTTGCTGTTTCAGTGAGGACTCCGCCATTAAATCGTTGTTCGTTATAGGCTTGATGTGCTTCTAAGGCTTGCTCACGAATCTCTCCCCCTTGTAAAGTGAGGAATAGCCTTACGGAACGGCCATCTGATTCGTGTCGCCGCCGCTTGACCAAATCCTCAGCTTCCATGCTTTTTATCAGGCGGGTGATGTTGCTCTTGTCGCAAAACATTAGTTCACTTAGCCGATTGGGTGACATCCCCGGTTCATTCCCGAGATGAAACAGTGCATAGAAACGAGGCACCGTGAGGTGAAAGTTACTGAGCAGACGGCGGTCGCCATCATCAAGTAAGAGAAATATTTCCTTGAGCAATTCGTAAGTTGAAGCGGCATCGGACATTGGAAAACGCCTTTGTTGGGCATGAACAGGTGACGTTTATTCGTCAAGCTAGTTGACGTGTCAACTATTCTATAATGGAAATATAACAGTTTTTGTAAATGTTGTCCAATATTTTGTGGACGAATTTAGTCAGTTTGTGATTTTTGAGGATTCCCAAAAGAACACTATCTTTGCAGTTTTCGCGTTTCGCGTTAACGGGTCAACACGCCTCGCCGCCTGCGGCGGCTCGGCCATCCATGGGGGGGGGTGTTTGGGCGATCGCCCAAACAAAAAATCCCCCTTTCCGGCGAGTCGTGACCTGCGGTCACGACGAAGCATTCTACCAAAAGTGCAAACATGCTGTAAAAAATAAAGCAGAGGGTAGAAGCATTTCTACCCTCTGCTCTCTTTTATTTTCCGGTTCTTCAGGAATTCAGGGGGTTGACATCAAATGATGCGCGAAACGCAATGTATGACCAGAGAGACCCGCGCATCACGTATTCGATTTCAGACCGAACCCCATGAGATCCCAAAGAGCCTATTTTCCTTCATCTGTTCTTCTTGCTAGCGCGTTATTTGCTCATGCGCTGGCGTTTAACGTCTAGAACGTGGGACATCAGGCTGATTTTTTGGATAAGCCATTCGAGGTCGGCCATGTTTTTGACGCGCACGGTGAGGTAAACGGTGGTGAGACCGCGATTGTCGGTGACAGTTTTGGTGCGGGCGATAGAGATTTTGCGGCCGCTGATGAGACTGGCAATGTTTTCGGCTAGCTCGGGGGCGCGGAAGGCTTGCACCATGAGGGGGATGTCAAAGTCTTCGATATTGCTGTCTAAGCCCCATTCGACTTCGATAACACGGCCGGGTTCCTTGAGTGCGTGGGCTTTGAATTGTTTGCAATCGCGCCGATGAATGGTGACCCCACGGCCGCGTGTGACGTATCCCATGATTGGCTCGGGAGGAATGGCCGAACAGCAGTTAGCCATGTTGTAATGCAGACCAGCAAGGCCTTGAATGCGGATACCAGTGCCTGTATCGGGCAACGCGGGGGGAGGCAACACGGCCGTGGACACCGCCCCAGAAGCCACCTCCTTTTCCTTCTTGAGCCGCTCAATCGCCCCCCCCACCTGCGGAAACTGCAAATCACCAAACCCCAACTTAGCCAGAAAATCATCCACGCTATCCTCAAACTCAGCCGCCAACTCTTCCAGCGAAATCGTTTTGCTCAGCTTCAGGCGGCGCAACTCCCGTTCAATTAGCTCCCGCCCCTGCAAAATATTAATATCCCGGTCTTGCTTGCGGAACCAATGGCGCACCTTGGCGCGGGTAGCGGCCGAGACGACATAACCCGCGCTTTCGCTCATCCAATCACGGCTGGGCGCGGCGCGAGATCCTTTGATAATTTCGACCTTGTCTCCTTGTTTCAGCTCATAATCAAGCGAGACCATTTTGCCGTTGACTTTGGCTCCGCGACAGCGATGCCCGAGGCCGCTATGAATCTTGTAGGCAAAATCTACGGGCGTGGCGCCTTCAGGCAGTTCGACCAGTTCCCGCTGGGGCGTAAAAACATAGATGCGTTTGGTTAAATCATCAATGTTGATGAGGCGTTCACCGGGAGGGGCTTCTTTGTTGTCGTCGCGCAGGTCAATGAGCAGTTGGCGCATCCATTGCACGCGGTTATATACCTCTGTGCTGGCCTTGCCCCCCTCTTTATAAATCCAGTGGGCGGCGGCGATACCACGCTCGGCGTCGTTATCCATGGCTTGGGTGCGGATTTGGACTTCGAGCCGTTTGCTGTCGTCTTTTTTGTGATATTTCACGGCCGTGTGCAAAGACCGGTATCCATTCGGCTTCGGGTTGGCAATATAATCATCAAACTCCTCCGCTATCGGCTCCCACATGTTATGCACAATGCCCAGCACCTGATAACATTTGCTGACATCCTCCTCCTGCAAAATGACCCGCACCGCCCGCAAATCATAAATTTCTTCAAAGCCCACATTTTTCCTCTGCATCTTGCGATACACCGAGGCGATATGCTTGGGACGCCCCAACACCGTCGCCTGAATATTGGCCTCCTCCAACTTCACCCGCAGGGTTTGCATCAACCGATTAATCTCGCTATCCCGCTCATCCCGTTGCGTATCAATCTGTGCCTGCAACGATTGATAAACCTCTGGCTCCAAAATACGCAACGCCCCATCTTCCAACTGCCATTTCAGCGTCCAAATGCCCAACCGATTGGCAATCGGCGCGTAAATTTCGCTCGCTTCTCGCGCAATATTGATTTTTTTGTCCCCCGGCATCAGGTGCGCCAGGCGCAAATTCTCCAATCTATCCGCCATGCGCAACACAATCACCCCAATATTGTGTTGCTGAGACACGTTCAAAATGGCGCGGCGCAACTGCTCCAACTGCTTCTGGTCACGGTCAACTTCTAAACCCGTGTACGGTTCCAACTCCTGCAACCCGAGCACCAAGCTGATCACGTTTGGCCCGAATTTCTCGGTATACAGTCGTTTTTGGCGGTCGCTTTCCAAAAGAGCCTCAGCCAGATTATCATGCAAGACCCCGGCCGTGGTGAGAATAGAGCTAGAGCTAACCAAGCCGCTTTCATAAGCTACGGCCCGGTCATGCTCCACATACAACTCACCCGAATCACGCCGCCGCAAACCATGCACCTGCGCCGCATAATCATGCGCCGCCCACAGCCGCTCCCGCACCAGTTTGCTGGCACTCGGCAGGGTTTGGGCTACTTTATCTAATGTGGGGAATTTGTGGGATTGAGGTTTCATTTGTGTCACTTGAGGAGTCGCTCTGCTTTTGACGGGCTGGTTAACGAAACAAAAAGAGCGTCCTACCTAATATGGAGGACGCTCTGCTTAAACAAATTTTACGGCGGTCAAAACAGATAATTAAGGCGTGTCCTCGGGCGGGGGATCTTGACCACCATCATCTAGAATAATGTTGTTGCCCTGCATGGGGTGGTTGGCGGTCATCCCGCTAACTTGTTGACCAGCATCATGCAAGTACTCTTGCGCTCGGGATTGATATTCGGCACGATAAATGTCTGCTTGGGAGCGCAAGGCACTGCTTTTTTCCACCAGTTGGTGGCGTGTCTCTAGGCCAGATTGGGGAGCCAGAATAAGGGCGGCGGCCGCACCAACGAGTCCCCCCAGCACAAAACCCGCCAAAAACGAACTAAAATCACCTGTTTCACTGCTCATTGTTTGTTTTCCTCTTGGTCTTTTAACGAGTCCGCTGGTCAGCCGACCCCACTTATCGCTTTTTTTAACGGGGCAAATTGCGGTCAGGATCGCCGAAAATGACGCGCAAACTACGACGCACGCCAGCCACATAGCTTCGAGCGGTAATGGCGGGGCGCACAACGTTGGTGCTAACAAAGCTTGTTGTGCCCTGCACCATCGTGATGGTCTCGTTTGTTTTCTCTAAAATAGGTTTGATTTCGTACTCGAGCATGTTGATGAGACGAATGACCGCATAGAGCAACATCACCAGCACGGCCACGGAGGCACAGGCGGCGGCGGCAAAGATAATAATGAAGATGTCGCGGATGGCTTCGATTTCGGCGGGGAAGGTGGCCGCCAAGAAAACGATGAGCGCGGTCAGCAGGATAAAAACAACGATGCTCCCAATGATGATCAGGGCAATTTGCCACTTGGCCAGCAAGGGTTCAGAGCCGCTGTCGTAGGACACGGCCGTGTAGGGGACATCGGCAGAATAACTGTTTTGGGTATCTATGCTCATAACTTTTATACTATAGCGGAGTATAACACCTGCCTAGATTACGGTAAAGGGAGCGCGGGGGCAAGGTTCGAGGTAGATGGTACAAGGTGCAAGGTGGCTGAGCTTGTCGAAGCCCACTCATCGCTCATCGCTCAGCACTTCCCCCATCTCCACGGCCGTGAGCCGACCTTCATTGCGCCAAATCATCGTCAGCGGCTGGTCATACACCGTGAAACTTTCATCTACTCGGCTAGGAGACAAGACAGCTTGGTCTTGCAAGAAGTTAGCCACGGCCGTGGGTGGCGTTAATTCCGGCCAGCCAAAATAATCAGGATAAAACGACCAGCCCGCCACCTGCGGCGCACGGCCGACCACCAGAGCTGGCTCATATCCCAGCTCCCCCGCAAACAGCGCAGGATGAAACTGGCTCGAAAGCGGGTACGTTTCTGGCAGGCGGGGCACAACCCCATACACTCGATTAGAGGCGATGACCAGATAATCCGCCTCCGCCAGCAGAGCCAAATTGTCGGCTAGCTTCGCCTCATCATCCAACGCCCCGCTATACGAGAGCCACGTTAATTCCCCTTCACGATACTGCCCGCGACTGTAATCCGCATTTTCGGTCAGGAGCGAAGTGGGCAACGCTTCGTCCCATCGTTCATGCAAGATAAGAGCATCAGCGGGCACGTTTTCATACAGCCAGCGAGAAGTGGTCAGCCACGGGTGCGGCGTCTGGTACATATTGACAAAGGCGACCGCCCACACGGCCGTGCTAGCCACAACCACGGCCGTGCTACCCCAGCGCACAGTCCGCCACGGCAGAGACCAGAGCAACATAGCCGCAAACAGCATCAGAAATGGGGTCAGCGGCTGAAAATAGCGCATAAACTTAACATAAAAATTGCCCGTTGAGAGCAAATAAGGTACGCACCACGCCAGCACAATCAGCCACGGCCGATAAGCAAACCCCGTTACTTCCAACCCTTCCAAGCCCCGCCGCACCTGCCACCACGCCCACAGAGTGCGCCCCCCTACCCACGCCAACCCCAAAAAGGCGACCGTGCCCAAGAGCGGCCCCATCCCCCAACGCAATTGCATCTCTATAAAATAAAGAAAGGGTAGCGTCCCCGCATATTGGCGCGTAAAAGGAAACTGGTCACTGCCGCGCACCATCGCGCTCTGGTTAGCGACGTTTAGCACGTAGCAATTGCCCCAGTTTATGGCTGGTAGCACCGTCACGCCGCCGATAGTTTGGGCGGGGGTGACGACCTCGCAACTGTTGTCCAGCAGGGCAAAGGGATTGGTCAGGGCAAAGCTGAGGAAGGTCAACAAGCCAGCCAAAATTAAGCCGCGCCACGCCTGTCGCCGCCAGTTGAGCCAAGCGGTCACGGCCACGGCCAGCAGGAGCAAAACTGCGCTAAATTTGGACCCCACCGCTAGCCCGACCAGCACGGCCGCCAGCCCAAAGCTAACTGTGCGCCGCGCCCCCGCGCTCAGGTGGCTGTCTACCAAAGCCAACACGGCCGCGACCACAAAAAAGGTCATGTAGGGGTCGGTCGTAAAAAAATGGGCAAGCTGGATGTGCATCACGTTCAGAGCCAGCAGGAGCGCGGCGAGCAGACCCACGGCCGTGTTGCCCGTGATGCGCCAGCCAAGCAGGAAAATGAGCAACACCGTGCCCACATCTATCAGCGCGGTCAGGAGCCGCCCCACGGCCGTGAGATAAACAAACTCGTTTTGCCCAGCCGTGCTAGCCAGCAGACCCGCCTCTGACCAGCCCCTTGCCTCAAGCAGTCGCCCAGCGGCTACGCCTGCATAAAGAGGCAAATGCCCATAGGCAAACGCCCGCGTTTCCCCCTGCGGCACAACCACGCCCTCGGTGGTCACGGCCGTGGGCCAGTAAAAGGGGTTCAGGGTGGTCTGCTGGCGGTCTAGGCTCAGCCCCTCGGACGGCCATTCAAATTCAATGGTGGTCGCCACCCACGCGATGTAACGCTCGTCGGGGTGAAAATGGCGATAACCATCCCAATCTGAGCCAGTCAGGCGTAGTCCACTGGCAAGCAACAAAATGAGCAGGAGAACCACGGCCGTGGGCCATTTTTGCGCAGGTATCATCATCGTTTTTCCTAAAAATAACCGTTCAGCTAACCAACTATCCCCACCACTATATACCATCTATCCCCAGCCCTCCACCACCACCAAACAAAAAGACTCATGTACCAGATGAAGTGACTCTTTGGGCGCTTCGTCGTGACCTGTGGTCACGACTCGCTGGAAACAGGGGATTTTTTCGTTTGGGCGTTTGCCCAAA
>JBGTIZ010000171.1:0-12099 GCA_041745395.1 Promineifilaceae bacterium (SeqCode)
AAAAGGAAGCTGAAATGCTGACTGGCTGAGATGCTGAACAGCTAATGTGCTTTTTGCTGAACCCCTATCCACAGATGATGGGGCAAAATATTGCCCACGGGTAGCACCTCGATTTTGTCAATAAGTTGCGGTTCGGCCAGCATGTGCGGATTCACACAGCAAAAATTGGGCACACGGCCGTATTTTTCATGGTAATACGTTGCCGCTCGCTCCACTTTTTCTTCCAAAGAGCGTTTACTATCATCTAACCACATCATACCAACTTGCATCATTGTGGGTCTTCTCCTGTTGTGGGGGCAGGCGGGGGGGATGCTGGTGGCTTGACCAGCGCGGGGTCGCCCATTTCGTCCCATTCGTCTAGCCATTTCAGCTCATCGGCTGAAGAAAATTCGCTTAATACGTCAAAATCGTCGTCTGGCAACGCTAGTAAATCTACCAAGTTTGGCTTGGTGCTGGCGCTTGTCTCGGCGGTAGGGGTGAGAGGTGTGTCTGGCGCGGGAGCGGGCAACACGGCCATGTCGGCGGGCACGATTTTCATGACCCGCTGGGGCTGGGCGGGCGGCAATCGTTTGCGCCATTTGAGCAAATCACGCACGGTGGGATTAACCTCAGCGGTCGGGGCTTTTAGCTCTTCTGGCTCTTGCGGCTTTTCTGGGGCTAGGGGCGCGGGGTCTGGGGCGGCAAATTCGGCAAAATCAAAGGGGGAGGGGGACACGGCCGTGTCATCTGGCGCAACGGGGTCAACGGCTAGCCAATCAAAGGGAATTTCATCCTCTGCGGCTGGGTCAAGATCTGCCCACGGCCGTGCGGTGGGCAGTGGGAGCGGTGTAACCAGCGTTTCAGCCACAACGGGCACCACAGGCACGCTCTTTTCCGTCTGCGCCCACGCCTGCTTCTGCCGCTCTTCCGCTTCTTGCACTTTTTGCATTAGCTCTTTTTCTTTGCGTTCTTCGGCCTCTCTAACCTTTCGCGCCAACTCTTTTTCCTGACGCTCCTGGGCTTCTTTGACCCTTTGCACCAATTCCCTTTCTTTACGCTCTTCAGCCTCTCTGACCTTTCGCGCCAGCTCTTTTTCCTGACGCTCCTGGGCTTCTCTGACCTTTTGCACTAATTCTCTTTCTTTACGCTCTTCAGCCTCTTTGACCCTTTGGGCTAACTCCCTTTCTTGGCGTTCCTCCGCCTCTTTTAACTGTTGGGCTAACGCTTGTGCTTGGCGTTCCTCCGCTTCTTTCACCCGCTCAGCCAACGCTTGTTCGATCCGTGCCTCCGCTTCTTTGTCCCGTGGCGTCGGGGTTTCTCTCGACTCTGTTTGCTCAACTGGCTCAACGGGGCGGGAAAGGCGGTTGACTGTCACGGCCGTGTCACTAACCTCTGGTGACGGCTCGTGCAAAACGTGAGACGACCAGTTAAAGCTGTAATGTTCGGGCTGGGCGTTCTTGCGCCGTGGACGCGGGCGCGGGTCAAACGGTTGCGCCAGCAGGGCGGGCGGGCGGTGCTCATAAAGATGTTCTAGACAGAGGTGAAAATCATAGTCGCTGACAAAAGCGGCCTGAAAATGCACCATAGTTTCTCCCAGCACAGCCAGAAAATCACCCGCGCCGGCTAACTGCTCCGCCCCCGAGTCGTACACATCGGTGGCGATTTCTGCCTGCTCGGCCGTGGGAAGCTGGCCGACAAGGCGGGTGGGCAAATTGGCGTCGAGCAAATCTTCTAGGTGTTCTAACACGGCCGTGTCAGGTTCAGCGAAACTCAGCACCAGATGAATGCCGGCTGGCGCACCTTGCCGCAGCAGATAGGTTAACGCTTCCACGGCCGTGGCTCCCCCCTGTTGTAACAACTCATCCGCATGATCCACCATAAGCACAATGCGCGGGCGCACAATGCCATGAGCCTGCCGATGATGTGTCTCTTGTCCCAAAAAGTGGAGCATTTGCTGGGCGTCGGGCTGATTGGTGGCAATGGGGCAGAGCATATGGGGCAAATATTCCAGCGGCTGTAGCTCTTGCCGCTTGCGCAAAGGCACTTCATCAGGGGCAATGCTGATAATGGCTAGCTGTAATTCCCGCTCGGGGTTGTTAAGGGCGAGCGAGAGGGACATGGTGCGCAAAAGCGCGGTTTTACCCGCGCCATGTTGACCAGCCAGCAAAATGTGAGCGGTATCGGCCGTGGTCAAATCGAGCCAGAGCGGATTATCGGCGGCAGTCCACCCCAACACGGCCGTGAGCAAGGGCACATCGGGCACAAGTTCTAACACGTCCAACAATTCCACGGGCGGCTTGTCCCGCTGAAACAAGTTAATGGTCAGATGCCCCTCTTCGTCTTCGACCAACACCTCTTGCCCCAGCGTTTGCTGGAGGTCACGCGCCAACGCTTGCGCCTGTTGCCACCCAGCGGCCAGCTTCGCCCGCACCCCAAAACTGGTTTGACGGCCGTAGTCATCTTGCACCACATCACTCTCTACCAGCTCTGCATCAAGTTGGTGCTGGGCAAGGACTCGTCTAATTTGTTGGGCTTGAAGGTCCACTTCGTGGGCAACTCGTTTCTGGGACATGGGGTAATGGGCAATTAGCAAGGAGTAGGGAGCAAAAATATGGTTCTGTTTTTTGCTATCATAGAATTTATGTTCTAAAAAGTCAAGGAACACGGCCGTGAAAATGACCGTCAGACACCCAATTTTTACGCCTCGGGCACACTTTTTCCCGCCCCTTTGGGACTATCCTCCTCTGGTAATTAAACAACTGTTCATGTTACAACACGTACTGTCCTTGTGTAGATGTATGATGCTCAGCGTAAGATTCCCCTCTTTTTCAGCCAGCGCAACAATGTTTTCTTAATGAAAGAGAATGTAAACTGAACGCATCTGCGACATAATTACCTAAATTATCTAATCCACCACACCCATCCAATCCACCACCTAGCCCCAGACGGTCTTTTTTTATTATGAGTGATGATCATCGTTACACCAATCCGTTTTTTTACCGCCAACGCATTACTGACCCAACCTATTTTTACGGCCGTAGGCGAGAAGTTGAAGCCCTTTACAGCGCGATTGTAACCCGCCAATGCCGCTCTATTGTCGGCGAGCGCAAGATGGGCAAAAGCTCCCTGCTCACCCAGCTCTCCTGTCCCAGCCAGCTTAGTCAGCACGGCATAGACCCCGCCAAATTCATCTTTTTGTACATTGACCTCGAGGGCATGTCCAACATTGATTACGACGAATTTTGGCCCGAGGTCATGGATCAGCTTGAGCTGGCTTTGCCCGAGGAACATGAGCGGCTGGCGCAAATGGCGGGGGAACTCGCCATGAGCAGTGATGTGCGCTTTACACAAGTGCGCCGCCTGCTCCGCCGCATTGACCGCGCTGGGCTAACCCTTGTGCTCATGCTCGACGAGTTCGAGAGCTTGGCGCGAAACGACCATTTTGACCCTAGCTTTTATGGGGAGCTACGCAGTCTGGCGGGCGAATTGGGCGTCGTTTACCTGACCATCTCCAAAAACAGCCTGTATGACCTGACTTACAGCCATGAAGATACGCTATCGTCGCCCTTCTTCAATATTTTTTCGGAGGAGCGGCTTAATTTGCTTCCGCGTGAGGAAGCGGCGGGCTTGTTGCAACATTTAACCACGCGGAACGGTGGAGAACCATTCACGGCCGTGCAGATAGATACGTTGGTCGAGCTAGCCGGCGGACATCCCTTCTTTTTGCAGGTAGCGGGACACCATCTATATGAAGCCCGCCGCCACGCCACCGAGAGCGAACCGCTAGATCTGAGCCAAGTGGAACGCCGCTTCAAAGCAGAGGCAGAAGACCATTTCCGCTATTTGTGGAGCCAACTGGATGAAACCGAACAGACCACCCTGCTCAATCTGGGCAGTTCTGATTTGGATTTGGTCAAGCAATTGCACATCAAGGCGCTAGTCGGCCAAGAAGGGGGACAATTTCGGCCGTTCAGCAGAGCTTTTGCTGATTTTCTGGCCCTGCGCCGCGTCGCGCCAGATCGGCCCACCCTGCCCTACCTAAACGGGGCCAACGGCCAGGGAACGGATCTGACAGGCGTGACCTTGGGGAGCTATCGCATTTTGGCACCTGTGGGGCGCGGCGGCATGGCGATTGTGTACAAAGGGTATCAGCCGTCACTCGATAGATATGTGGCTATTAAAGTGATGTCGAGCCAGTTGGCACATGAGCAAAGCTTTATGGACAGGTTCCAGCGGGAAGCGTCGAGCGTGGCCAAGTTGCGCCATCAGCATATTGTGCAGGTGCTGGATTTTGGCCTACATGATGGATTGTCTTATATGGTGATGGAGTTTGTAGATGGGCCGACGCTCAAAGATCAATTGCGTCAATATGAACAAGCGCATTCCCGTTTTGCCCTGCGAGAAGCGGCGCAGGTTCTGCGAGATGTGGCCGCTGGGCTGGATTATGCCCACGCACACGGCATCGTGCATCGGGATGTGAAGCCGGCCAATATTTTGCTCCGTCCAGAGCAAAAGCTGGCAGAACATACGGGGCAGTTACCGTTCACGGCCGTGTTGGCCGATTTTGGCGTAGCGCGGATGCTGGAGGGGGTTCAACTAACCCAAACGGGCATGACCGTGGGCACACCTGATTATATGTCCCCCGAACAGGCCTCTGGCAAAACGGCCACGCTGGCCTCAGACGTGTACGCCCTCGGTATTTTGCTGTATGAAATGCTCACGGGCGAACTCCCTTTTCGGGGTGATACGCCCGTGGCCGTTATTTTGCAACACATTCAGGCTGACCCGCCCTCGCTCATCGAAAAAATGCCTCATCTACCAGCCGACGTGAACGACATTATCAATCGCGCCCTGGCTAAACGCCCCGAAGAGCGGTTTCTGACGGCGGGGCAAATGGCAGATGAATTATGGTCAACCGTGGCCCTGTATGACCAGCAGGAAGGAATGCGTTCATGAATCGTCGCGTCATTATCATAGGCATTTTGTTTGGGTTGCTGATTAGCTTGGCCGCGCTTTATCCGGCCGTGAGTTTGGTCGCGCCGCTGTCGCTTGACGGCTTGTTCCGCCCCATTCAGAGCGAGTTGTTGCATGGGGTGGCTTTGATGGTCTCGGCGGGGTTTGCCGTGGTTTTGTCGCTCAGTTTTGGCTATGTGGCGGCCAACCACGGCCGTGCGGAAAGCATCAAAATGGGCGGCAAAATGGGACTCATCGCCGGGTTAATCATCGGCTACCTCACCTTTGTCACCATACTCTCTCCCCTTGTCGCCCTCTTTGCCTACGACGCCATCGCCGCTTCACCGCCTGGCCCGGGCATGATTTTCCCCCCCGCTGAACAGCTCGAAGCTTATATAGACACCATGGTCTATAGCCCAACCACGCTCTTGGTCATGACCCTCATCTTTCACGCCCTGCTGGGTGGCCTGACGGGCATGATAGCCATTTGGCGCAAACCAGCCGTGCCCACGGCTCAGCTTTCGCTCAGCGAGCATTTGCGCCAAGGGCACAAGCCGCGCCGCTGGTTGCCCGAAGATACGCAAGCGATAGAGGTGGCCGTGGTGACGGGGCTGATATTTGGCATGGTGTTCACCTTTTTCGAGGCG
Source organism: Promineifilaceae bacterium (SeqCode) (assembly GCA_041745395.1). Classification (GTDB taxonomy): domain Bacteria; phylum Chloroflexota; class Anaerolineae; order Promineifilales; family Promineifilaceae; genus Hadersleviella. The sequence continues at coordinate 5,580 of JBGTIZ010000171.1, forward strand.
CAATTTTTCGCCGATATGACCAACATGATTACCAACATGCCGTCGGCGCTATTTAGTGCGGAAAGTTGGGAGTCAAAAATGCCTGGCTCCTGGTTTGTGAACACGATTCTGCCCACTTTGAGCCTGTTCGGGATGGGGCTGGTCGTCGTCTACTTTATGCGCAATCCCAATTATCGACTAACCAGCCGCGTAGGGGCGGCGACGCTGGCGGCGGCCACCTCGACCATGCCGCTCATTGCCGTTAATCTGCGTTATTTATTGCTGTGGCTGGGGCTGTCCCCTTATTTGGCATATTATGCCATTGAGGAGTGGCTGACGATGCCGATGGCCATAGAGGAGATTACGCTGGAGGAGTCGGTTTTATACGCGACGCAGTTGCAGGGCTTTTTGGCGACGCAGGTGGCTTCGGCTAGCTTTTTTGGCACGGCCGTGTTTGTCACCCCGTGGCTTGTCCTTATCACGCTCGTCACGACGATGTCCTTCGTGGGCATTGTGATGGGTTTTTTCTTTGGGTTTACCCTGCCCCTCTTGCGCCCCTCGCCCGTAGACAAAGCGGCAGGGCTGGTCCGCCAGTTGAACCGCGACGAGACGCTGACGCTCCCCGTTCTGCATCAGCTTTTTCTAAAAGATGTGCAGGCGTATGAGATATTGCCCTTTGTGGTGATGGGGGCGCATAAAAAACAGCCAGAGGTGGCTCAGGTAGCGGCGGCTTTGCACACCCTGGGCAAAAGTGACGCGACAGAAGACCATACCACGGCCGTGGTTGAACTCGAACAAGCCGCCCAAAACAACCCCGATTGGCAATGGGCACCCTCCTTCCGCGCCATTTACCACTCCCTCAAATACGTTCTGCAAGCCAAAAGCATCGAGCAAATTCTCAATATTCCCCCCGTAGACAGCGAATCCACTGGCTCCCTGCCCGCCAACATTGTGCAGAGCGTGCGCCACCTCAACAACATCATTGGCGAACTGCACAAAGTCGAGCGTGTGGACGACCTGCGCACCAAAATCATCTTCTTGGAAAACAGCCTCAAGGGCATGCGCGACGCGATCGCTATGATTGATGGCACGGACAAGCTAAGCGATCTACTGCAACTAGCCAACAACGGGGGCAACTCAGAAAGCCTGCAAGAGCTACGTGCAGCGTTTAACCTGAGGGGGCGTCCTGACAAGCTCAAAGCGATAGAAGAAGGGCTGATCAAGCTAGAGAAACACCTGAACAGTGGGGACAGCGAAGCGTGTCGCCCACCCGCTCCCCCGCCTGACTACCAAGCTCTGCGCGTCGTCCTCGTCCATTGGCAAACCATCGTCTTGGAAGCCATCGAGCGCATGAAAGGACGCGCGGCCGTGACCTGTGAACTCAAAAACGAGCGTTCGCCCATGGCCGCCCAAGTGCCGCTTGTCTACGAAATCAGCAACAAGGGGCTAAACGTCGCCCAAAAAGTGCGCCTGCGGGTGCAAGAAAACGGTGGTTATCACCTGCTGAACAGCGGTAACAACGATATTTACATTGATATTTTGCCTCCCGGTGAAACCCGCCAAGTCACCACGGCCATCACGCCCACCAACGGCCAGCGTCGCCTGCGGGTGGAGTGGACGATTAGCTATGATGACGCCGTAGACGCCGTGCGCGAGCTAGAATTTGCGGACGTTCTGGAATTCGTAGACCCTGATAAGCCGTTCGAGCGCATCTTCCCCATCCCTTACGTGACGGGCACACCGCTCAAGTCAGATGATGTCTTTGTCGGCCGTGATGATGTTTTTGCCTTTATCCGCGAAAACCTGCTGGGGACGCATCAAAACAATGCGATTATTCTGCATGGGCAACGGCGCACGGGCAAAACATCGGTGCTTTATCGACTCGGCCGTGTCATGACCGATACGCACCACGCCGTGCTGATAGATATGCAGGGCAAACCCGCGCGGGGCGCGGCCGAATTCCTCTACTCCATCGCCGACGACATTATTTTCACCCTTGAAGAGGCAGACATCTTTCTCGACCCGCCCGAACGGGAAGATTTTGAGGAAGCCCCCGAATTTTTCTTCCGCAACCGGTTCTTGCGCCAAATCAAGCCCCATCTGGGCGGCAAAAATCTGCTTCTGCTCTTTGATGAGTTTGAGGAGCTACAAAGTCGCGTGGAAGATGGCCGCCTTTCGCCCGACATTTTCACCTTCCTGCGCAACCTGATGCAACATGAGGAGCATCTGGATTTTGTCTTTTCAGGTACGCACAAATTAGAGCAGTTGGGGGCGGAATATTGGTCTGTGTTGTTCAATATTGCCGTCTACAAGCCTATCACCTTTCTCAGCCCGAGCGAGGTGCGCCACCTGATTACGGAGCCAATCGCCCAATACAGCCTCGAGTATGACCCGCTGGCTATCCAAAAAATCGCCCGCGTCACGGCCGGGCATCCCTATTTCACCCAGCTCGTGTTGCACGAGGCGCTTGTGTACCACAACGAAACGGAGCGCAATTACCTGACCGTGACCGATGTAGACCAGGTTTTGCACCGCATCGTGGAGCGCGGGGAAGCCCATTTCAAATACATTTGGGCGGAATCCTCCCCCGAGGAGCAGACGATTTTGCGGGCACTCACCGAATGTTTGGTCGCCACGGAGGCGATTACGACCAAGCAACTGCAAAAGTTCCTGCTGGAGCGGGGGTATGAATGGGGTGAGGCGTGGGAGACGGCTCTGCGCTCTCTGCTGGATCGGGACATCATCACGCGCGGGGCGATAGGTGGGTCGCTGGTGCGCTTTAAGGTGGATTTGATTCGGCTGTGGATTGAGCAAACCCGCCCCGCGTTGTAAGGTGTTGCTCGTGACAACAAAGTGAATAGTGAGAAGTGGTTTGCGTTCCAATCATGGACTGTCAGACAGTTCTAGCTCTTCACTTTTCACTTCTTGTGTCAATTTTCAACAGTCGTTTTACTCGAGAAAAAACGGCTATTGAGGCTTAAACATTTAATTCGGTAATAACCGCAGTGAGAAGTAAGAAGTGAAAAGTGAAAAGTGAAAAGTTGGGCCTGTCTGACAGCCTTTGAGCCGAACGCAAGGCACTTCTTACTTTTTACATTTCACTCTGTTACCGAACTAATTTCTTAAAGTCCAAAAGCCGTTATTACTACGGGCAGACCTTCCCCGGCATTTTTGGAAGTGCTGGGGAAATGCGTCAGACACCTTTGAACGCGGGAGGGGGTTCGTTCCCCTAGAAAAGGAAAACGGCCGTTACTACGAGCAAGGGACGACTGCCTGCCGCTTCTTTGCCTCGAGCCGTTTTTTGCTACAATGAGCCTATCTTTATCTCCAAGGAGAACCATATGTCCAAAATTGCTGACCCCCAACAACTTTATCAAATTCTCGACACACGTTATAACCTCGGTGAACTGCGTACCCTCAGCTTTGATTTAGGCATAGATTATGAAAACTTAGCTGGGCAAACCCGTTCTGATAAGGCACGCGAGCTTGTGCTTTATGCCCAACGGCGTGGCCGTTTGGAGGAGATAGCGAGCTATATTGATCGAACTCGCCCTCATGTCCAAATAAACAAAATAGACCGCCCCGTGAATATCCCCCCCCCCGTCACTGGTCATACGACCACTTACCACATCGGTACTGTCATTGGTGGGGCAGTGGGAGATGGCGCCACAGTCAATAATCCGCAAGCGGCTGGGCATGACCTGATCAACAACAACCAAGGCGAGAACACGACCACGGCCGAAAATCCAGCCGATACGTTTGAGAAACAATTATATGAGGTTGCCAATTTATTACAGGCGGCGCGTGCTGGTGGTGAATTTGCCGACCCCTACGATGCTCAAATTGCTCTCGACGATTTAGAAGAAGTGCGGCAAGTATTGTCCCGCCAACCCATCAATCAGCGACGTATTGTACGCCGTTTGCAAGACATTGCGGATACAACGGCACAACTAGTCATCAATTCCGCCACTCGCGGCAAAACGTTGTCTAACCTCTCTAAAACAGTCACGATGATTAACGAAGAGCTTATCCCCGCTGCAGAGCGTCTGACGCAAAAGTAGAAGAGCGGGGGCGACGGTGTCGCCATCATACAATTAACCAACGGATGGGTCAGCCATGTTAAAAAAAGTAGACCGCCTTCTTCACCAACACCAAACCAACCTGCTCATCGCCTTGGCCGTGGTGCTCTCTATTGGGCTGGGCTGGATTCTGGTGGCAACCGTGACGGCGCGTAATACAGGGTTTGAAGGCAAAACCTTATGGGATTGGATGGAGTTGCTCATCGTGCCACTCGTCATTGCTATCGGTCTTTGGTGGCTCAATCGGAGCGAGAAGCAGACGGAGATGGCACGCATTAAATACCGTCAACAGCAAGATGACCTCCAGACCTATATCAGCAATATGACCAAGCTATTGCTGGAACATAAATTAACCCCCGACCCGCAAGATAGACTTCTCAAACCTTCCCCCGAACGAGCCATCGCCCGCACCCTCACCCTCAATCTTTTAGCCAACCTAGCATCCCACCAAAAATCTAGAGTTCTGCTCTTTCTCTATGAATCACGCCTGATTGAGCGGGTTCCCTTGGTAAACTTGGCGCAGACTGATTTGGTTGGCATTGATTTAGTGGGAATGCAGTTGCGAGAAATCAATCTGAGTGGGGCGGTTATGCGTCAGGCAAACCTGAGCAATACGCAATTGCCAGAAGCTTTGCTCATTGAAACGAATCTGCACAAAGGCATGTTGGCCTTAGCCAAACTACCCGAAGCCATTTTACGCCAAGCCGATTTGCGCGAAGCCGATTTGCAGGGGGCGGTGTTAGAAAATGCGGATTTGCGCGGGGCAAACCTAAACGGAGCTAATTTGTATGAAGCGAACTTGCGGGGCTGTAAACTACAAGGAGCCGATTTGCGTGGCACCAAGCTGGATAAGGCGGTTCTCTCTGAGGCGAATTTACAGGGGGCGTTAATAGAACAGGAACTATGGCTGATGGCTAAAGAGATCGACGGCCTGATTTTGCCTAATGGCACAAGCATGAGGCCAAGACCAAAGCAAGAGATAGAAAATGATGCATAAATCTTACAATGTGGACAAGGCAATTGGTTCAGCCATTGGGGATGGGGCGAAGGTAGAAACGCACCATCATCATCACAACGACCACAAACCCGAGATAACCTTTCCCATCAGCAACGTGACGCAGGAGAACTTGTACTTTGTGGGGCGGGAAGCACAACTGGCGGCGTTAGCGGCCAACGAAGAGGGGCCGCTGGCGATTACGCTGGCGATTACGCAGGCGGTGGCGGGGCTGGGCGGGGTGGGCAAAAGCCAATTGTTGCGCCAATTTACCCACCTGCACCGCGAGCAATACGACATCATCTGGTGGGTGCGGGTGGATGAGGCGTGGGCGGAGGATATGATAGCGTTGGGGCGGCGGTTGCAGTTGCCGGTAGATGGCCTAGAGCAAGCGGCGGCGGTGGAGATGGTGCGTAGCTGGCTCTGTGGCTCTGCCCAACGCTGGCTGTTGCTGGCGGACAATGCGGACTTGACCCCACCGCAGGAACTATACCCCCGCCTGCCCAGCAACCCCCAAGGGCGCGTCCTCATCAGCAGTCGCAACCCAGATTGGGGAACGATGGCGCGGGTGGTGACCTTGGGGGTGTTTACCCCTGCTGAGAGCGGGGCGTTTTGGGCGGCGCGGCTGGAAGAAGGGGCGGAAGCAGAACAAGCGGCGCGGGCACGGTTGGCTGAGGAACTAGGGGATTTGCCGCTGGCCTTGGAACATGCGGCGGCGTACATGGAAGCGAAGGGGAAGGGGGCGGAAGCGTACCTGCGGCTGTACCAGAAACAACGGCGCAAGCTGTGGGGCGAGCATACCCACCCGCCGACCGATTACCACGCCACGGTGGCAACGACGTGGCAGTTGAGTTTTGCCGAAGTGCAAAAAACGGCGGGGGCGGCGGAACTGCTGGCGGTCTGTGCTTTTTTGGCCGCTGATGATTTGCCCTTGCCGCGTTTGTGGGAAGCATTGGATGGGCTGGATGCGGAAGATGTGCCAGAACAGTTGCGCCCGTTGTGGCGGGATGAACTGGCGCAGGATGAGGCGGTGGGGACGTTGCACCGCTACTCGTTGCTGACGCGGGAGGAGACGGGGGGGCTGGGCATACACCGGCTGGTGCAGATGGTGTACCGTGACCAGATGGGGGAAACGGAGGCGCAAGCGTGGGTGGGGATAGCGGTAGATTTACTCCTGCGAGCATGGCCTTTTGACGAAAATGAGATGAGCAGTTGGGCGGGGTGTGGGGAGCTACTGCCCCATTTGCAGGCGGTGGCGGCTAGTGCAGATAGTTACCAGATTGAAACTGACCGAGTAGCTAATTTAAATGAACATATCGATTTTTATCTAGGTTCTGTTGACATTTTAGTGAGGACACATTCATAATAGGGTTATGTCAACACGAAAACTCTCTGATAATATTTGGAAAAATCTGTACTCCACCTTGCGCACCATCCCCAATATCCATGTGGGCAATGAAGAAAAAAC
>JBGTIZ010000172.1:0-13204 GCA_041745395.1 Promineifilaceae bacterium (SeqCode)
CGTTTGGGCAGTTGCCCAAACGAAAAAAACACCCTTATGACAGGCGAGCCGCCGTAGGCGGCGAGGTGTGCCGAGACAGGATTTTTTGTGTGAGTAATTTGTGACCAATACAGAATAGTAGACATAGATTTGTGAGCCGTAAGCCGTTAGCTGTAAGCGATAAGCTGACAACTTCTCAGGCATAGGCCTTGTTTTAGATGGGCTAATTGTCGAAGTACCAAGCCAAGATTGACTCAAGAAGGAGGGTTTGGTCAGTGGGGGCTAGGGCTTGTAGAGGAAGGGTCAGCAAGCCGATTTTAGCCCCAGTTTGCTCGTCGCTATAAACCGTGCCGACCACATCACCCGCGAGGGCACTGGTGGGGCCGCGTACCAGAAAGGTGAAGCCTTCGTCTTCGTCGGGGGCGAGTTCTAACACGGCCGTGTCATAACTCGCCAACAGTTCAAACAGAGTCCCCGCCTCAATGTCGTCGGGAAGCACCTCCCCTTGCCCGACCACTTCTACATCTTGCAGGGTAGCCAAATCAATCGGTTCGATAAGCGGCGGGACGATGCCCATGGCCAACAAATTGCCGCCGCTAAACGAGTAAGCTAGGAAAACAAAGCCATTGTTGCTAGCGCCGCCCAGTTCATCACGGTAGCCGCCTGAGTCCCAAATAGCGAGGTCGTAGCCATCTAGGTCGCCCTCTTCGAGGTCGCCATCGACGGTGGCGGACCACACGGTGACGCTATATGTGCCCCCAACCACGGCCGTGAGATCCACAAACTCGGCCAAAGCTGGATACAACAGTTCACCGCTGTCATCCTGATAGACGAAAATCTGGGGCACGTCGCTGGCGGTTTCTTCTTCAGCTACTTCGTCCGTTTCGTCTGGTTCTGCCCTCCCCGCTTCGGAGTCACTGGTTCTTACTTCTAGCGTATACTCACCGCCGCCGCCAAAATATTCCGCGACGATGATGGTATAGACCCCTTCATCTAGCTCTAGGCCAAGAAGCTCTTCCGTTTCGTTGATGTAAGTACTGTCTTCCTGATAGAGAAGCTCGCCATTGGGGTCATATAGCTCTAGCACCGCGTCAAACAGGTCGCCGCCGGTCAGAATAATGTCTACCACGGCCGGGCCATCGCTAAACTCCCACCCATGCCGTTCGCCATCGGGAGGCAGGTCATCGCTAACGCTTTCGTCTAGGCTCAGCGTGCCGACAATCTCATACTCAATGTCGTCGAGCGCGGGGCCAGTTGGCGTGTCATCGTCCTCATTATCGGAGTCTGACTCACCATTGTCGTCGGCCTCTTCATCGCTATCTTCATCGCGGTCGTCATCGTCTCTGGCGGTGGCATCCTGTGGCGAGCTTTCTAGCGTGGTGGGATTTAGCTCCGCTTCGACCGTTTCGTTGTTCACGCCGCTGGGGCAAAGGGCGTAGGTTTCGGTCAGCAGGCAGTCGGCCAAGCGATAATCGGTGTTGGCCGTCGCCAGCGCGGTCAGGCGACCAACGCTGTTGTCTAGTCCGTCTTGGCTAGCAGCCAGCACGAGAATGGTACGTGTGCCGTTTTCTGTTTCGTCAGATTCGTCAGATTCATCAAAGAGGAAAAGGGTTGTACCCGCCATTTTGATTTGCCCAAAATCAGCGGAGATGAGTAGCCGTTGGGCGGGTGGGGAAGGTAGAGGGGTAGGCGAAGGAATTGGCGTGGGCGCGTCGGGGTCGGCTGTGGGTGCAGGCGTGGCTTGTAGAGCTAGGTCGCGCTCTTCCACGGCCGTGAGAATGGGCGGGTCAATGCGTAGCTCTATGCCCCGTTCCGCCAGCCACGCTTCCATATCTGTGCCCACCGTTTGGTTATACAGACCCAAATAGAGCGCGTCGTGTCCCGTTTGCGGATTAGCGGCCAGTTGCAACTGCTTACCCGCTTCTGACCAAGCCTGTTGCAGAGCGATAATTTGCTCAAATGTTTCCGCTCCTAAGTCAACATCGCCCACATAGAGCAAATCAACGGGCTGTTGATAAAGATAGGGCACATCACGTAGAACGTAGCGGCGGCTGTCAGTGGCCAGAAAATCAGCCAGATTGGTGATAAAACGACCGTTGTCGAGGCTCGTGTAATAGGGCGCGGTCAAAAAGTTAAAATCGCCAATGGCGATGACCTGCCCGTTATGACTACTGGCGGCCAAAACGGCGTTTTCGGCGCGGTCTGTGTCAGAGCTAAAGGTTTGCCCATCAGCCGTCAGGAGAGGCGTGCCCGTTGCGCCCAGTTGCAGGGAGTGCGTCCCGTACAGGGCCACGCGGCTGAGATCCTTAGTCAGCGAATCATCGGCGTTCATCTCGGCGGCGTTAACAATAATGTTGGCGTAGTTGCCTTCGTTGTCGCTGGTGTTGTACAGATAGTCACCGCGAAAGGTCAGGTCAAAAAGGGTGGCTAATTGATTGAGGGGAAGTTCGTTGGTGTTGAAGGCGATGTCGAAAAAGAAGCCTTGATCGAGGATTTCTACATTGAAGCGCGTGGGGTCGCCGATGAGCAGGAGTCGCCCGCCGCGTGCTACGAATTCTGCCACGGCCGTGGTTTCCGCCTCGCTATAATCCGCTAGCGGGGCAATAACGACCAGCGACTGTGCCCCCCGCAACACCCCGCCCAAATCACCCTCACTAAACAAACGTAGCTCCGTGCCCCTCGCCGCCAGCCGACTGCGCAAATAATCTATTTCATCCAGCGTGAAATTATTCTGGTGCGCTTGGTCCAACACAACCACGCCGCCAAGCTGGGCAGGTTGATCACTGAATTGGCGGGTGGTGGGGGTGACGACCAGCGGCACACCAGCGGCCGAATAGCTAGGCACAACGCGGGTCGGTTCAGCCTGCGTCCAGTTTTGGACAGTGAGTGCGTTTTGGAGGTCGTGGAATTGCACCCAGCGCAGAGCGATGGGGCCGCCAGCACACAGGACAAGTAGCAAAAGCAGGAAGAAAGGTGTTAAGCGACGCATAAAGCTTTCCTTGAGAGGTGATAAGCGTGTGGAAACGCAGTAAAAAGTGAAAAGGAAGAAGTAAGCAGTAAAAGGCGAAAATCACGCTTCAAGCCCTTTTGTTCATTGTTCCTTGCTCATTGCTGAACGCCTTGAAAAAAGATTAAATCTCTCGCAAAGGCGCGAAAAGCGCAAAGTTTCCCTCGAGAATTTTTCTCTTTGCTTCTCTGCGACTTGACGAGAGCCTGCTTTTTTCAGTAAGCTCATTGCTTTACCGACCAGGCACGGCCGTTTCCACATACCGAAAATGCAAACCGGGTGACATAGTGGCGGGGCTGGCCCACAGCCGGGCGGCGTCAATGGGGGGGGCTTGATACGCGGCTGTATTCCCATTGCCATCATTATTAAACGTTAGCGGGTACAATTCGACCACTTCATAACGACGAAAGCCAGCCAACTCAGCCGCTCGTTTAATCGCTTCATCGGTGGAGAGCAGGCCATCAATCATGCCATAGCGTTCAGCTTGTGCTCCGCTATACATCTCGGCTTTGGATAATTCAGCTAGCGAAATATTGAGCCGTTCACCCCGTCCGATACGAACCGCTTCCAAGAAGGTATCCTTCGCCATTTGAACCTGACGAACGGTGCCATCTTGTGTACCCCCGAACAGCTTGTAAGGGCCAGTGGTGATCACTTCGCCATCTAAAAAGACGGCGTCGGGCATAATGGCAATCACGCCGACGCTTCCGATCAACGACGTTGGTTTGCTGTAAATCTCGTCGGCGGCCACGGCCATGTAATAGCCACCGCTGGCGGCCAGCAGGTCTATAGAAGCGATGACGGGCATTTGTTGGCGGGTGTGCAAGACGTCCAGATATAGCTCTTCGCTATACACGGCCGAGCCGCCCGGACTGTTAATAAGTAAAACAACCGCTTTAATGTCCTCGCTGTCACGCGCATAGCGCAACTGTTCGGCGATTTCGGCGGCACTTCCGCTAAAAATGTCGTAGTCGAGCCGCACTAGGCCGACTTTGGGCTGGGGAACCATCTGGGGGGCAAAATAGATTCCCGCCGCGATGGCGCCAATCAGCACCAAAAAGGTAAAAATGGTTAGCAATGGGGAACTGTTTCTTGTTTCTTCGGCCATGCTTTACTCCTGCTAAAGGGGACGGTGATGGGTGTCCGCTTGCTTGACCTGCGTAGCATAGCATGTGCTAAGGGCAGTCGCAAGACAAGGGGATTAGCAATTGCCAATTGGCAATTGACAATTGGCAATTGCTAATGAGTGTCTGGTGGTGGGGCGGAAATGCCTTTCCGATTAACGTATGTTACAATTCGCCGAAGATTGTTGCGGGTGAAAATAAGCGACAACACGGCCGTGGGGCTGGCTAAAAACAAGAAAACTGTATGCACATCGCACACCTATCGCTAACCAATTTTCGCAACTACGGTCGCCTCGAACTATCTTTGCCAGCGGGAGCGGTTTTATTACATGGAGCAAACGCCCAGGGCAAGACCAACTTGCTCGAAGCCATTTATTACCTTGCTACCACTCGTTCCCCCCATGCTGATTACGATTATCAACTGATAAACTGGGAAGCTGACGAAACGGACGAACCCGTTATTGTCTCCCGCTTGGTGGCACAGGTGCAGACCGCTGATGACCGTCGTTTGGTAGAAATGCGTCTTATCAAGGAAAAACAGGCGCGGGGCTACAGCTTTCGCCGCGAGGTTTTGGTGGATCGGCGCAAAGTGCGCCTGATGGATTTGCTCGGCAACTTGCGCGTGGTGCTGTTTTTGCCCAGCGATGTGGAGCTAATCGGTGCCGCGCCCTCGCAACGCCGGCGTTATTTGGATATTACGCTGTGTCAGACTGACCGGGTTTATTGCCAGACGCTTTCTACGTATAATAAGACGCTGGAACAGCGCAATGCCGCGCTCAAACAGGTGTCGGACACGGGACGCGGCCGTGAGGTATTGGCCGTTTATACTGAAAAGTTGGTCAGCCTTGGGGCAGACATTTTCGCCCGCCGCGCCCGTTTTATCGCGCTCCTAGCGCGTGAGGCGCAACGCATTCATTATGAAGAGCTGACGGCTGGGCAAGAGACGATTCGTTTGCTTTATTTGCCCCGTTTGCAGGCTGATGGGCTGGGTCGTGGCGATGATGACTTGGCTCATGTGGATGAGTTTGCCACCACGGCCGTGTGGCTCGAATCCCAATCAGACCAAAGCGTCATTGCTCAACGCTTCCAAAAAACTTTAGACTTAAATCTTGAGCGAGACCTAGCCAGCGGACACACAACCATTGGCCCTCACCGCGATGATTGGCGGTTTTGGGTCAACGGCCGGAGCCTCAGCAGTTATGGCTCCCGTGGACAACAGCGCAGTGCCATTCTGGCTCTAAAAATGGCTGAAATTAACCGAATGCGTAACGAGACAGGTGAAATGCCTGTTTTATTGTTAGATGAGGTCGTGGCCGAATTAGATGAACGACGACGCGCCCTCTTGTTAGCGTATGTGCAAAGCGGTGCTCAAGCTCTGCTAACCGCCACTGACCCCGGTATGTTTACCGATACATTCATGCAACAATCAACCAATCTGCTAGTGACCGCAGGGCGAGTAAGCCGTGGACAAGCAATGAATAATGAATAATGGAGCAACTCTGACACGCTCAAGCCACCCTGCGCAACTCGCCCGCGCTCTTCGCACCCCAACCCTTCATGACTCCACTTCGTAAACAATATCGGGCAGAATTTGATGCCACGATACTCATCGTAGATGACAATGCTGACAATCGTTTGCTTCTTGGCTCCCAATTGGGAATGCAGGGCTACCGTATTCTCGAAGCCGAGGATGGCTATCAGGGCATAGATTTGGCTCGGGAAAAAATGCCTGACCTGATTCTGCTAGATGTCATGATGCCCCAGATTACGGGCTTTGAAGTGTGTCGCCAGTTGAAGGATGATGCGACCACGGCCGCGATTCCCGTGATTATTATTACGGCCTTGCGAGATGTCGAGTACCGTATTCAGGGACTAGAGGCGGGAGCAGATGAATTTTTGTTACGACCGCACAATCGGGAAGAGTTATTGGTGCGGGTACGCTCTCTCGTGCGGCTGAAGTTTGCCCGGGCACAACTGGATTATGAACGGCATCAACTCCGTTTGCTCAACGATGTATCGCGGGCGACTATCAACACCCAGTTGGATTTAGAGCAGATGATGATTGAAATCATCACGCACACCCGCGCGGCCGTGGGGGCACACAAAGGAAGCATCATCCTCTTTGACGAGCTGGGGCGCGTTACCGATAAAATCCTCATCCGCGAAGGGTTGTCCCCCACCATGAGCGAGCATATCACCCGCGCCGTGATGAACAAAGGGCTGGCTGGCTGGATTTTGCACAACCGGACAACCGTTATTTTGGCTGATGCCGCGCACGATGAACGCTGGTTACGCTTGCCCGATGATGTTGATACCGTGGGGTCGGTGATTGGCGTACCCCTCATCCAAGATGCGGTTTTGGGCGTCCTTATTCTCACTCATTCTGAACAAGGTTACTTTACTGACCAACATGCGACCCTGTTGGAGACGATTGCAGGGCAGGTAACGGTCGCTATTAAGAATGCGTATTTATTTAATGAAGTGAGTGAAGAACGGCGCAAACTGGCCACAGTGCTGGCGCAATCAACGGATGCCATTATCACGCTGGACGAGCGGATGCGCTTGGTGTTGCTCAATCAGGCGGCTGAGCGAACGTTCGATCTAAATGGACAAACGGTTATTCAACGCCACATTCAGCGTGTCCCCGAGTTAGCTCCCTTGTCACCGCTGGTTGAACAAGCGATTGACCAGCCGGTGACCAGTGAAATAACAACGGGCAAGGGGCGGATTCTTTTTGCGAGTGTGACCCCCGTTTCCGAAGTTGGGTTTATGGCGGTGATGCAAGATGTGACCGAGATGAAGCGCATGGAGCAGATGCGGCTGGCGCAGGAGCGGCGCGAAATCGAGCGTATTCGTCAGACGTTTAGCCGTTATATGAGTCCACGGCTGGTAGAGCAAGTGCTTTCTAATGAGCCGAGCTTGCTGGGTCAGCGGCAAAGGCGGCTGGCGGTAGTGATGTTTGCTGATTTGCGGGGCTTTACGAGCATGATTGTGGGGCTGAATCCAGGTGATTCGATTGCTATTTTGAATGAGTTTTTTACAGAGATGACCAGCATCGTCTACGAGTTTGATGGCACGATTTTTGACTTGGCGGGGGATGAGCTGATGATTGGCTTTAATGCGCCGCTGGATCAGGAAGATGCGGTGTATCGGGCGGTTAACACGGCCGTGTCCATGCAAAATCGGTTCGACGAAAAGCGGCGGGATTGGCTGGCGCGGACTGGCATAGCCCTCGGGCTGGGCGTGGGCATTGACCAAGGTGATGTCGTCATGGGCAACGTCGGAGCCGAATCCCGCATGAACTTTCAGATGGTGGGCGAATCAGTGAACACGGCGCACCGTTTGGTAGACCTTGCCCAAGAAGGGCAAGTTGTCATTTCCAAATCTATTTTTGACGCTCTAGAAGAGCGTTCTCCCAGTTTTTTGACCGAACTTGGTTTTGAATCAATGGGATCCATACCCCTAAAAGGCAAGCCGATGCCGCAGGTGATTTATCGAGCGATTATTTCGCCCACGCTAGCTTAGGAGAGTAAGGGAGTAAGCGAAGAAATTGACGAATGGTGAACCGAGAGGTTTCATTTACAATTCACCATTCACCATTTACCATTTGCAATTCTTTTATTCTAGCGGTCGTTTGGTGGGGCGGCCGGGGTGGCGGGGGTATTTGGCAGGGGTGGGGCGTTCTTTAGGGATTTTGACCAAATAGTGGGGGCTTTCGTTTTCGGGTAGCTGTATCGTCGTAATGTGGGGTGAGCCACCGCCCAGAATTTCAAAGGCTTGGGACGCGGCCGTGGTTTCGGCGGCGGCACTGGCTCCTTTTTGGGCAAGCATGTTGCCCCCGATGCGTACCAAAGGCAATAGATATTCGGCGAGGACGCGCATGTCGGCCACACTGCGGGCGACCGCCCAGTCGTACGCTTCGCGGTGTCCGAGGATTTGTCCCAGCTCTTCGGCGCGGGTGGCCAGAATGGTCACGTTGCTTAGCTCGAGGCTCTCAACCACGGCCGTGAGGAAGTGCGTCTTTTTGGTGACGCTATCCACCAAAGTCAAGGTTAGTTCAGGATACAAAATCTTGAGCGGCAACCCCGGAAACCCAGCCCCCGTACCCATGTCCACCATCGTCTGCCCATTCAGGTCGCCCGTGACCGTGGCACAGGTCAGTCCATCCAAAAAGTGACGGATTTGCACATCACGCGAGGCAATGATGCGGGTGAGGTTGAGCCGCTGGTTCCACTCTTGTAATAGAGCGAGATATTGGTCAAATTGAGCCAGTTGTTCGGCCGTCAACGATAACCCATAGGGCTGGACGGCTTCGCCTAAATCAAACGGTTCTGTTGGTGTTTCTTCTGTTTCTTTTATTTCTTCCACGTCTTTATCCCCTAACTGTTCACACATAAAACATGACACGTCGCTATTGCTGTCTTTCAACTGCTTTGGTTTCCGCGTCAATAAAATAGGTGTCAAACTGTTCGCCCCCAAACGAGGCTGGTCGTAGTGAAATCCACGTCTGGCGTAGAATGTAGCGGGCACGCACAAAAAGCGGGGCGATGGGTTGTGAGCCACCCCGCCCAAAATAGCTGTCTTCGACCCGACGATAAATATCGGTGCGCATCTCGGGCACGGCCGTGCGGGCGCGGCGCATCATCTGGTCTGTCTCATCACAATCACGCTGAGGCCGATTGTCACTATCTACACAGTGCAACACATCGCTCAACCAATTATGGGCGTCGGGGTAATAAGAAGCCCAGCCCAGATCATAAATATCAGGGCGCAAATCGCCCGCCTCTTGGCGTGTGTTGGCCAGGAGCGTGCCAAAGGGAACCTGCTCAATGATAATCTGGCTTTCTTCACAACCCAACTCTTCAACCCACATGCTCCGAATTAGCTCGGCCTGAAAGAGGGAGGTGTCGGAGGTGCTGACCAGATAGCGTATGTCTGGCAAAAAGCCGCAGTTGCGATAGCCTGCTTGCACCAGCAATTGTCGCGCGAAGTCAGGGTCATACCCGAGGCCAATTTCATCTAGGCGAGGCGCGCCGACAATGCCGGGCGGGGTAAAGTGACGCATAGCATAGCCGCGTGAAAAGTAAACTTCTTCGACGAGCCGTTCTCGGTCAATCGCCGCCGAAAATGCCTGCCGCACGGCCGTGTCGCGGAACACATTGCTTTCTAAATCAAATCCCAGATAAAAAACCGTTTGCTCAGGCACCAAAAGAACCTTGGTCGGGTTCTGCGTGCGCATTCTATCCTGCTCCACCCCCGGGAGCGGGGCAATATCTAGCTCCCGTTTTTGCCAACTGTCAAACGCCTCTAGCGTTGTTTCATAAAAATAGAGATTGACAATATCGGGCGCGTTTAATTCATCATAAGTGAACGGAAACGGCCAAAATGGATTGCGCACCAGCACCAACCTATCTTCATCCAGGTTGCTGGCGGGGCCAAGCAGAAACGGCCCGCTAAACACGCTTAACTCCTGCACGTCCGCCCATTGAACGCCGAACTGCGCCTCGGCAATAATGTCGCGGGGGACGGCCCGCATGAGCGGCAGGGTGGTAATGGCTAAAAAGTGATTGGCTGGTTGGGTCAGGGTCACGATTAGCTGAAAGGGGCCGTTGGCTTTAATGCCAATTTGGTTCAAGTCAGCGGGTGTGGGATTGGTTTGCCTGTGCACCGCTTCACAGCCAGTAATTAGGAAAAGCACAAAGGTGTCGGGCGTATCCACGGCCGGGTTACAGACCCGTTGCACCGCGTGTACCACATCATCGGCCACGACCTGTCGCACAGTGCGCATGTCGGCCAACTCTTGTGTTTGAGCCAGCAAAGGGATGATGCTCTCTCCAGCTCGCGGTTCGACCCAGAAAACATCCTGACGCAGGTCAAACGTCCACACCCGGCCATCTTCACTCACCCGCCACTCTCGCGCTAGGACTGGCTCGATTTGCTCTGTTTGCTGGTTGTAGCGGGTCAGCCCCACAAACAGGTTTTCAACGAGTGTTGTTTCGTTATTGGTCAGCGGCTGTTGGGGGTCAATGCGGCGCACAAAGCCCGTGAGACCCACATCAAGGACAATGGCTTCACTACCGGGGAGCGGAGTGGCGATGCTAACGGCTGACCGAACATACTCTGGCGTCGGGACGATGGGGGTGGCAGTGAGGATCGGGGTGGGCGGTATAGTGGCGGGGCTGTCTGTGCTGGACACGGCCGTGGTTTGTCCACACCCCACCAGCCACAGGCTACTTATAAGCAGAAGCAAAACAGGCCACAATGACCTTAACGCTGGCCTTAATGCTGGTATGTACGGTTGCTTACCCATTGTTGACAAATTACCTCACCTAGCTTTTTAGGCTCTTGGGGATTTTGCCACGGTCTCATGTATCACGTGTCATGTGTCACGTAGCTTTCTCTCTGGGCGCGGCTCGTTTAGCAAAGACGATTGCTCATTGACCGCGTGAATTACCCCAAAGCCTCTTTTTTCTTTTTCTGCAAGAGTTGATGCTAACGCAGGCGTACAGGCTGGGCAAGCGTATTTAGAAAGCGTCTAAGACGCCCTAGCTCAATTGCCAAACGCGGCGCGGATGCTTTCCATGCGCTCGCGGTTGACACCCATGTCACTTTGACCCAGCCGCGCGGCAGAGCGCAGTTGTATTTCGCTGGTCGCTTCATCGAAATAAAACTCGGCGTCGTCCAGATAGCCCATGATGGGGGTGGCAAAAACGGCGTGGATGTAACCGGGGTTGTTGGTTTGAATGGTGGCACCCGGCATTTCTTTGATAAGGCGGACGAGACGGGCTTGAGCCACGGCCGTGTCCTCACTATAAGTCAACGGGGTAATGCTATGCTCGGCCGTGGTGGCACTGGTGGACACACAGTTGGGCGAATCGGGGCAATCCGCCAGCCGTCCTTCAGCGGTCACGCCCAAGTTTTCAGGCATAGGGCTGAGCTGAGGAATCATGAGCCGGAACAGCACGAAGCCTACGCCCATAAATACAACAAGACCTAACAGAATTTTTGCCCACAGTGGCATATGGTTTCTCCTCTGAATAATTGTGAGTTGGGAATTGTGAATTGCGAATGCGAGTGTTCCTTTACATCTCACCTTGCACTTCGCACTTCGCACCCTGCTAAATCACCTCTTGCCGTGTCCAGACGTGGCCGCAATACTTACAGCGGTAGCGCACGTTGTAGGTGTTTTCGATGAAGAGACCGCCATCGCCGCCACCAAAGGTGCTCATCTCTTCTTTGTAGCGCGTTTTGGCGACCTCGCGGTCAATTTCTAAGCCAGCGTTGTCTTTTTCACAAGCAGGGCAGGTAGGACACGGCCGTGTGCGCCAATAAAGCAAACCCAACACGGCGATAATAACAGCCACGAACGCTATAATAATTAACCAGTCCATAATCACGGTTTAAGGGGTTGCCCACAAAGCAATTGTAGCCACTCTGGCGCGGGCTGACTCATTTCAAAGTGGATAAGCAATACCAAGGTCGTGAAGGGTGTCGAGCAGGTCACGCATGGTGTTGGTGATGCTGAGGAGGGTGACGTAGTCGGTCATGACGCCATATTGATTGTACTGGATTTCACTCAGCCCTTGTGGTTTAGCCGGCGTTAGCTCTAATTTATGCGCGGTTATTTTTTCCAGAAGACCTTCGTTCTTTAACAGATTTCGGCCAACCGTTTCATCGGTGCATTCAAGGGCAAACTGAGCGGTGAGCAGAATGCCCGTGGTCTCTTCAGGAGGCATGACGCCTTGTAAAAAACGCTGGCCGACGGATTCAAGGAAACCCATTTTGCGCACGATGGCGTGGAAGCCGCTTTTGTTAACAAACACGGCCGTGGCTCTCGTTTCGGGCAGGGTGGTTACTTGGAATTGCACCAGCCATTGCCCCGTGGGCAAATATATCTTGGGGGAATGCTTTTTGCCCCCCGGGACAAAATACCCGCCGTGTACCTGCGCAAACGTTTCCCAAGCCAATTCTTGTGATTCTACCATAGTGGGGTTTCTATCAAGGGATGAAGTACGAAGTCCGAATTATGAAAGAGGTAGAAAATTTCCGCGATCTTCGCAGTTTATCTGATCGCCTACTACACCAGCAAAATCGTCAGCACAATCAACCATTGTGCCGGGCCGTACGTCAACCAAATCACGTCCCCCATTAGCCAGAACCGCTTCCTATTAAAGAGGTCTACGGCAATCAGCAAATCGCTGAACAGAAAAAGAGCCGCGCCCATGAAAAAGAGCCAAAAGGCAGGATTTTGCACGGCCGTGCCCATGCCCACCCCTACCGTACTCGCCAACAGCATCGCATAAGGAATCGCGGCCGTGTGCAACACCGAGCGTTCCCCCGCTGGTGCGCCGCGATAAATTACCCCGAACCAAATCAACACCGCCAACAGCAGCCATAAAGCCAGACTGCCCCAGCGAGCGAGCGGGTCGGTTAGCCCCGCGCCGTTGCTGAACTGCCACACGGCCGTGATGTACGCCACATGCCCCAGCCCAAACGATCCCATCCCGCCCAGCACGGGCGGCCGTGGCCAAGGAATAAGCTGAGCCATGTAGAAATCGCCCAGCAGACCGAGGCTCACGCCCACGGCGATGAGCAGGGCGAAGCTAGTCTGTCCTGTCTCTGGATCTAGGTAGAGCCACCACGCGAGAATGACCAACACGGCCGTGGAACTCAACCTCGTCCACAGCAGCATCCGCCGATAATCATCCGCTCGGCCAAAGATAAACCCGCCAAACAGCAAAACAGCCCACAAAAGGGAAAGGAAAATAGTCAATGGCTGGTCAATGGTCAATGGTTAATAGTCGATAGCTAATGGTCAATGCGTTCCGCGAACGTTAGTTTCTTCTTTAACATGCATTTTGTGTTCATTCGTTCTCTGTTATACTCAATTATACCTTCTCCATCAGTACACGAGTAAGGTAAGAACAGCAGAAGCGGACAGAAAAGTAATTTTCTTACGCAAGCATTCAGCTAGTCAGCTAGCTAAACTTCGTACCAACCTTGATTTTTCTGTATTGGTCACGGCTTGCTAAAACAGATGTAATTGTGTCGCTTTCCAGAAGCGATAAAATGCTTCGGCGTGGCCTGCGGCCAC
>JBGTIZ010000173.1:0-2839 GCA_041745395.1 Promineifilaceae bacterium (SeqCode)
AGGGTGTAAATCAGAAAGAAAATAAAGCCCAAGCTGACCAAAAGTGGTCGCAAGATGTTATTGCGGTCAGAGTCCATATGTTGCGGGACGCTTTTGGTCATTTGATTGTTCCTGTTTCATACCTGTTTTGGGCTTTAAGAAATTAAGGCAATAGCCGAGTGAAATGTAAAAAGTGAAAAGTGAGAAGTGGTTTGCGTTCCAATCGTCATGGGCTGTCAGACCATCGCAACTTTTCACTTTTTACTTCTTACTTCTCACTGCGAAGCAGGGCGGCCGCTTCTTCAGGAAGTAATTCGCCGCTGGAAACGCGAGCCAAAATTTCGCGCCGCGCTTCGTTTTTATCGGCTTGGTGAGGCGGTTCTGGGTCGGGCGCGTCATTGCTGTCACCCACTTCACGGCCGAGGGCGTGAATGACTTCGTGGAGACGAGAGCGCACGGCCGGGTAAGAAAGATTCAGCTCTTGCTCAACCCGGTTTATTTTGCCCTCACAGGCAATGAAGATTTCGATAAAGTCGAGCTGTTCGGGCGTGAGCTGGTGCAGTCGCCCGAGAGCGAATTGTCCGCTGACGGTGGTGTGACAATGGCCGCAGTGGACTTCGGTTACATGGTATTTCTGACCACAGATGTGGCAGGTTGTGGGTAGTGGGTACATAGATTACCTCAGAGGGATTTACTCTATCAGTTGATCAATACGCTTGACGTTATAATTGATATGATAAGGAAAAATATTTATTTGTCAACCATGAATATTTATTATTTTTGATGAATAAGTAAATTTCTCAGAAAAATTAACAATAATATTGATATTTTGTTTGATTTCTTCGATTTTTCACTCATCCCCCTGCTAGCGTCACCTTTCAGCGACTTGCCCAAGCTACGTTGAAAAAGCTGGCTGTGGCGAAGGCGAAGAAGAACAGTTGCCCCGTGTGGCCGAGCCAGAGGCAGAGAGCGAACCCCACGGCCGTGTACAGACCCAATCCCAATTCCACCAAAACAATCCAATCAAACGGCAGGCGGTACTCTGTGGTCGGAGACACGGCCGTGCCTTGTTTCGGCGTGCGTATAAATGGATGGTGCTTGCTCGTAAAAATCTGCACAATCGCCCGCGTTACCGTCGGGGCAACGCCCAGCGTGACCATCATCATCGCCGGAAAATAGCGCAAGCGGCGGAGCCAATCAGGATAAGCAAGCTGTTGGCTCAGCACAAACAGGGCAGGATGGCTCAGGTTAATCACGGTGAAAAATAGGAGCCACGGGGAATCGGGCTGACCCAGCAGAAGCAGAGGGATTTGCAGGAGCAGGGTTAGCAAAATGAGGGGGTGCGCCAGATAGCCAGACATAGCGACCAGCGCGTAAATCCGAGCGGAGAGGGGGTGCTGGCTGTCAGTCAAAATTTGGCGGCCAAACTTGCGGAAGCATTGCAGGGAGCCTTTTGCCCAGCGGGCTTGCTGGCTTTTATAGGCCGACATGCTGGCGGGAAGCTCGCCTGGGGTGACAACCTGCGGCAAAAAGTGGAAATCCCACCCTTTTAAGACGGCGCGGGTGCTGAGGCAGAGGTCTTCGCAGACGGTGTCGGCTTGCCAGCCGCCCGCGTCTTCCACACATTGCCGCCGCCAAATCCCGGCCGTGCCGTTGAACTTGGGGTATAGGTCGGCGCGATGGCTGACAGTTTGCTCAATCATGAAATGTTTGTCCATAATGATGGCTTGCGCCCCGGTCAGGGGAGAGGCTTGGGCGTTGGTGTGCCCCCAGCGGGTCTGGATCATGCCCAAGTTTTGGTCGTGGAGGAAGTAGGGGATGGTTTGCTGGAGGAAGTCGGGCTGGGGTTGAAAATCAGCGTCGAAAATGGCGATGAAGTCACCTTGAGCCACGGCCGTGCCCTCGGCCAGTGCGCCGGCTTTGTAGCCCGTGCGGTGGGGACGATGGCGCAGGTCAATGTTGAACCCTTGGGCGCGGTAATCGGCTACGAGTTGTTGAGCCACGGCCGTGGTGTCGTCTGTCGAATCATCCAGCACCTGAATTTCGAGGCGGGCGCGGGGATATTCGAGCCGCACGGCCGCTTCTATGAGCCGTTGCACCACGAATTTTTCATTATAGATAGGAAGCTGAATGGTGACGGGGGGGAGGTCTCTGTCTGAATCTGTGCCGGGCCACGGCCGTGTGCTGTGGCGATGTCGCCCATAAAGCCAGAGCATGACAAAACCCCACACGCCATAAACGGCCAGCCCGCTGAGCGCGATGGTGTAGAGAAACTGGATTATAAATGATGTCATGGAGGGGGTAAGAGAGTAAGAGAGCGGGAGAGTAAGCGAGCAAGGGAAGGGTTTAGCACGACCTAAACCCTTCTAGTAAAGCAAACGGACTTGCTAATTTACTCTGCCGCAGATGGAGAGATTTTTTGTTTGAACTGCTTGTTGAACTTACTGCGGGGGAGCAGGACGCGCCGTTGGCAACCGAGGCAGACCAGCCCAATATCTACGCCAAGGCGGTCAATACGCCATTGGTCACTGCCGCACGGATGCACTTTGCGTAACCGCACGATGTCGCCTAGTTTGATTTGGGGTGGGGTCATGGCTCACTTCTCAACTTAAGCGTTCAGCGTTGACTGGCTGACTGACGTTATACATGATACACGGCCGTGATTATAACCATCTTGCCCTGCACACACAGAACGCCCCCCATATTTTTCACATCCCTTCAGAGAGCGTTGCACAAAATAGTTGAAAGAAAAAGCGGTTTGTGAAATGATGTGAATATCTACTCCACAACACTCCACAAACACGCTTATGACAAACAGTATACAGCAAGCCCCCACAAATTCAATCGCCAATCCAGAGCT
>JBGTIZ010000174.1:0-4348 GCA_041745395.1 Promineifilaceae bacterium (SeqCode)
AGTGTAACTGTTTTGAGATGTGGTCGGTGATAAAGTTTCTTCAGTTGGTAAAGTTTTTCAGTCGTTTTGGATGCTTACGGCAACCAAACGGCCCCAGATTACATGCCAAAGTCGTGTTAGACTTCTGGAATTGGTAAGCCGTGGAGCCTGAGAAAAGTAAGCCTATCCCAATAGCCACGCTGAAAAACGATTTTCCCATCACGTACGTGGAAGAAGCCGCAACCCCGTAATCCCAACGGATCCCGCCATTCCAAAATTCCCCACTCGCCGTCTTCAAAGATGTTTTCTGGTATGCAATGCATGGTCGCGGTCGAAAATTCTTGGGCAAACATCTCCCGAATTGCCTGCCGACCGCGCACAGGCTCCTGCGTAGTTTGGTGGTTGACGGCATCTTCATGATAAAGATCGGCCAAGCCGTCCAAGTCGGCGGTATTGAAGCGAGCCACGAATTTTTCTACGACTTGGCTGGGGGTCATATCATTTCCTATGGTGCTAGGGGCGGACTTGGACGATGGCCGCATACCGCCCTGATTTTTACCATTTCAAGAACGAAGTTATCTTGCCTAGCCAGCTTTCTTGTCGCTCTCCCCATATTTTCCCCGTCTGTCCATTGAGAAAAACATCATACGTTTGGCCGTCGTGCTGATAATGCACCATCCAGAGGGGCAATAGAATCAGCTTGTAGGATTCGATAATGAGGTTGGGGGTTTGAACGCGCAGGTTGCGGATTTCGTAGGCGTTGGTAACGAGTCGCTGGGGGTTGCGGCGCAGGGTTTCGACCACGGCCGTGCGGGCTTTTATGGCGGCGTCCGACAGCTTCGTCATGTACCGTTCCGCAGGCCAATCCGCCAAATAACGATTGTCATAAGCCACGAGCTGGTCGAATTCATAACTGGCCAAAGCGTCGTTCATGGTTGGCGTGGCTTGGCGGCTGGCAGGCACAAGATGGTCATCAAAAAAGAGATACTTTTGCCCTTTAATCGGCTCCCATTCATCCCCGTTCCTTTGCCACCCTGCTTTATTTTTGCGAATCAGCCCCGTCCAATCCAAATTACCGCTTAGGTCAAAAGTCCACACGGGCGCGTACACGCCCACCACACGGGAGACGCGCACCCCTTTTAGCTTGTGAAACTCATGCTCTTGGAACCAAGCGCGGTATTTCTTTCTGGCCGCTTCACGGTCAAAGGCAAACGGGATGAGGGCTTGCGGCTCGAGTAGCTCCGCCGTTTCGGCCGCTTCGGTGACGTAAACGGAGGCGCAATAGGCGCAGGTGAGGGAGTGGGTTTGGGGATTGAGCACGTAGGAGATGCCGCAATTTTGGCATTGCAAGACCCGCACGCTGACTGGTTTGGCGTGTCCTTTGGCGGTGTGAATGGTGGCCGTGAAATCTTGCTCAAACGCGCCTTCGCCAAATTGGGTGTCAATGGTGATGTCTGTTTGGTCTGCGGAGTTGGGTAACAGGGCGTCTAGCTCTTCATGATAATGGCAAAAGTCGCAGTGCAGGGCGGTTTTGTCAGGGGTGAAGTTCATCCGGCTGGCACAGCGAGGGCATTCCATACGCACGGCCGTGGTTTCTTGCACACCCTCGCCCATTTCTTGCCGAAACTGGTCAGGGTTGATAACCTCATCCTGTGTCAAACGGCCATCTAACATGGCTAGGTCACGTCGCGCACGGCCGTGGGCAGGGTTAACGGCCAGTACCTCTTCCAAACATTCCCGCTTTTCGGCGGGGTCTTCATACACCGCGCTCAGCCATAGCCACGCCTCCATTTCATCCTCGGCGTCTGCTTTGCTGAGCAAAACCGTCTCCAGATATTTGGCCGCTTCGTGCCAATCGCCCGCTTTGGCGGCGGCTACACCGTGGCGCAAAACGCCGCGCACGTTGGAGGTGTTGAGCCGATGCCCCAGCCGCTGGGTTTGGCGAAAATCGGCGAGGGTGGGGCGTTGCTCGCTCTTGTTCAGGTCATGCCGATGGCCGCAACGGTCACACACAAGGGCGCGACCATCGCCGCTAAACGACATTTGGAAGTTGCATTCGGGACAGGTGCGGTCTGGATTACTCATATCACATCACACTCACTATACTGGCGTACAATTAACAAGGAGCAATTAACAATGAGCAATGAGCAAAAGGGCGGGTTTGGTGCAAGATTTGCTGCTTGTTCATGATTGAGCCTATGGCAAAAAGGTCAAAAAAAGTGCAGAGAGTGCCGAGTTTTTCTCGAGAAAGAATAATTCTAGACGGCACACACAATCTTAGCAACCAACTTTTTTACTCATTACTCATTGCGCGTTATTGTGTCATCACACGGCCGTGGTTTCAAGCGTTGTCAGCAAGTTGGCATGATTTTGCCAATTCAGCACTATTTTTCAGGAGGAGATATGCGGATTTTATTACAAAGGGTTAGCCAAGCGAGGGTGCTTGTCCACGGCCGTGTGGTGGGTGAAATTGGGCGCGGCGTTTGCCTGCTCGTGGGCATCACCCACAGCGATACGACCCAAGAGGCGGATTGGCTTGCCCAAAAAGTGGCTGGCCTGCGCGTGTTCGAGGATACGGCGGGCAAAATGAACCTCGCCCTAGCCGACGTGGGCGGCGAACTGCTGGTCGTCTCCCAATTCACGCTCTACGGCGACACGGTCAAAGGGCGACGCCCTTCCTTTACGGCCGCCGCTCGCCCCGAACAATCGGAGCCGCTCTATGATTATTTTGTGACGCAGTTACGGGGGATGGGGCTACAGGTAGCGACAGGGGAGTTTGGGGCAATGATGTCGGTCGAGATTCACAACGATGGCCCCGTGACGCTTCTGCTGGAGCGGGAGGCGGGGTAGTTGGGGGTTAGGGAGGGGGGGTGATTATGCCAGAGGTGGATGTTTGCCCGCTAACAGCAATAATCTACGCATATTAACCACGCCAAGACGGTTCAAGTTTAATGCTAACAGCGTAGCTCGCCCTGTGGCTGTCAGTCCGACGGCATGCAGATAATCATCGCTCCATGCAAAATGTTGATACCAAGCCTGTGTGCGGGGATTATAGAGAGCAACTGCATGTCCGCTAACAGGGTCAATGGCTTCGGTTTTTGTGTATTTGTGACCATTGCATCCCCCGCAGGCATAGGCCAAATTATTGAGAGTTGTATGGCCACCCTTCGCCAAAGGTGCGATGTGCTCATATACAAAGGGTTGGGTTGCGTATATTGCTGGGGAGCGACAATATTCACAGCAATGATTGGCTCTGGCTTTTACCCGTTTTTGGATCTCAACCGATATATATTGCTTGGGCATGAAGGCACTCAGAAATTATTCGAGGGTCAGCAATAATTCATCTAAGCTCACCTGCCGCAACTGAGCTAACTCGAGAAGATAACTTAGACGCACCGCGTCTGCTTCCTCTACTTCATCAATCAAAGCCAGTAATTCCTGATGTTCAGGAGGCGTAATTTGCTCAGCTAGCAATTTTTCTTGCAGGTTGTTGTACCGTTTTTGGGTAGTGGGTGGCAAACTGTGATTGATATTTTGCAGTAATTGTGATTCGCGGTTAGGCAAACTGCCCGCTTTGCGTTGGGCTAAAATTTGACCAATAGCCGATAACAGATGCTCAATTTCAGGCGTCTCTAGCTGAGCAACACCGCCTAGTAATTCTTGGGTATCTATGTGGATGTTTGATTTAACTTGTACGGTAGCCATTGTTTTATCGGTGGTGATAGGCAAAAGTTATTGGTAAGTGTTCAGCTAGCCAGCCCACTACAAACTTAAACTGCGTGCAAAATGGGCTTGTTTTAGCCTCACATACGCTTTTTAGGATGGTCGTCATTATAACAAAAAACAGAGGGTTCGTTCACGTGAGCGATTTCGCCGCCCACGGCCGTGTTATTTTGAGAGGGTATTTTCCCAACTCTCTCCGTTCTCGGTACGTAGTGACCCTTCAGATGGCGTTAAACTATGTTATGAGAAACGGCAAATTCATTTGAAAACCTGAGGCAGAACAATGTTACAAACCATAACTGTGTTATTTGACGGAGAAGTGTTACGTCCTCTGACACCGCTTGAATTAACGCCTGATACCGAATACGTTATTACGATTGACACAGTTGTTCCACCAAGCTTATTGGCGAATGGTGATGCTTGGCAACTGTTAGAAACGTTAACGGGTACGGTCAATGCCCCGGCAGATTGGTCTGCGGAGCATGACCATTACCTATACGGCATACCTAAAAAGCAACCGTAAAGCATGATGTTAGAGACAAGATTGTTCTTTTTGTGTATTGGTCACAAATTACTCACACAAAAAATCCTGTCTCGGCACACCTCGCCGCCTACGGCGGCTCGCCTGTCATAAGGGTGTTTTTTT
>JBGTIZ010000175.1:0-4199 GCA_041745395.1 Promineifilaceae bacterium (SeqCode)
GATAGTGAAAGCTATGGACTTTTAGTCCCTCAGCTTTCAGTCGGTGCGAAAGTCACCGAAGGCACTTTAGTGCCAAACCTATGCACTTGCAGTGCATAATATTTTAGTTCTTTAGGACTTACGCAGTTACACCCTCACCCCAGCCCTCTCCCTGAGGGAGAGGGAGCCAGTCATCCTCTCCTTGGGGAGAGGAGTTAGAGGTGAGGGGTCTAATTATGCAACCAACTGCGTAATTCCTAATCTGTTTTAGCAAGCCGTGACCAATACAAAATAAGCCGAAAAAATCAAATTTGGCACGCAGTTTAGCTAGCTGACTGCTGACTAGCTGAACGCTTACGGCAATTCGTTACCTACTTTTTTTTGGCAAAGCGGCTACGGGGCGTGCGTCAGGGCGCG
Source organism: Promineifilaceae bacterium (SeqCode) (assembly GCA_041745395.1). GTDB lineage: Bacteria > Chloroflexota > Anaerolineae > Promineifilales > Promineifilaceae > Hadersleviella. The sequence continues at coordinate 397 of JBGTIZ010000175.1, forward strand.
GGAAACTTGGAAACAGTGCAGGCGGTCGAGGTGTCGGGCGCGTTGGCGGGCGGTTTGCAAACAGCGGCGCATGTATTCGCGCTCGGCCGTGTTGGTCGTGGCGATGTCGGCCAAATTTAGCAAGAGCAGGGGTAAGTAGTCGGGGTTACTGCCTTCAGCCACGGCCGTGATACCGCGCCGATAAGCGATGCGAGCCTCATCCAGTTTGTCCTGAGCCACTAGCCACAGGCCCCGATAATAATCGAGCGCGGCCTGCCACCAGAAAACACCCTTACTGGTAATGACCTCATGCGCCTGATGCAGATGCGTTTCCGCTTGAGCGGGCGTGCCCGTTTGCAAAGCCAATTGCGCCCAGCCCAAATGAAGCCGAACTTTGGCGGCCGGAGCGGTGTGCCCGACCGTGCGCTCTAAGGCCGTGGCCTGCTCAAACTGTTTCCGCGCTTCTGACCAATTGCCTTGCTGGCAAAAATATTCTGTACCGCAGACGGCGTGATTGTGAAAAAGGCCGCGCTGGTCGCCCGCCTCCACAAAGCTATGATGCGCCTGCGTAAAGCTGTGACACGCTTCTTCAAACTGACCCAAATAGGCATGGGCTTCACCGGCGATGCTGTGGGTTTGTCCCAAATTGGCTTTGTTGTAATGGGTGCTGGGCGGTTGCAGGCGGGGGATTAAGTGCGCCGTTAACTTCAGGGTGACGGCTGGTTGGGCCTGCATGAGCCGCAGGCTGGCTAGCAAAATATAGCTGTTGAGCCGTGGGTCAAGCTGGGGATTTTGCTGGGCTTGGCTGACGCTTTGCTCGGCGTTGGCGACGGCGGGGGAAATGTCGCCGCGCAGGGCGAGCAGTTCGGCGCGGGCTTGCCGGAGCTGGAACCATTGCGCTTGATAAGATTCGCTATTCAGGGCTTGCAGATGTTTTTCAGCCTGATTGTAAAGCTCCACGGCCGTGTGACAGGCGTAAATTTGGTGGGCATCCTCGGCGGCGGCTAAGGCAAAACGAAGCCCCTCCTCATGCAAATCAGTCCGCGAAAAGTGATAGGCCAAAATGGGGTAGAGCGGCGCCAAATTTGCCTCATGCTGTTTCATGAGGGCTTGAGCGATATTGGCGTGCCACCGTTGCCGCCGACTATACGGAATGCTCTGATAGGCCACTTCTTGAATCAAATCATCTTGAAACAGATACCTTGTGCGCGTGTCTTGGCTGAGCGGGGCAATCAGCCGCGCTTCGGTCAATTCCTGGAGCAAGGGCGTTAAGTCTAGCGGCCGTAGCTCGGCGATGGCTTCGGTTAATATCTCCACATCAAATTGACGGCCAACGAGCGAGGCGGCTTGGAGCAGGGTGCGCCCCACGGCCGTGACTCTGTCTAGGCGCGTCAGCAATAAGCTCTGCACAGTATCGGGCATACGCGCTTTGGCCAACGCTTGCTCATCTAGCTCGACCCGCCCGTTGAGCCGCAAAATGCCGTCCTCGATGAGCAGTTGCACAGTTTCTTCCAGAAAGAGCGGATTGACGAGGCCGTTATGCCCATTTAGTCCCAAGTAGCGTAAAAGTGACTCGGGCACGTCATGCCCTTGCAACAAGTGGCGCACCACGTCGCGCCCCGCTGAGGGGGGCAAATCGTTTAGCTCAAGAGTCAGGCCCGGCGGTAATTTTTCGCGGGGGAGGGTTTCGCTGGGGGTAAAGGTGAGGATGATGCACAAAGGCAACTGGGTTAACTGTTGCACCAAATCTTGGAGCAGAACAAGACTCAAGGGGTCTGCCCAATGCACATCTTCGAGCAAAATGAAGAGTGGTTTTTGCCGCACGGCCGTGTCAAAACAGATGCTCATCAACCGCAGAAGCTGCGCTTTTTGCACATCAGCCGTCTGCCTGTTGCTGAGCGGCGGCGAGCCGCTGGGCAACGCTCCCAGCGCTTCTGCCCAGAGGGGCGCGTCTTCGATGCAGGCGGGACAAATTCGCTGGAGTTGCTGGACAATGGCCTGATACCGACTGTCGTTGTCCATATCGGGCTGTATATTAAAAAAGCTGTGCCAGACGCCTTGCCACAGACCAAAGGGCACGTCGGCCATATGTTGCTGGCCGACGCCGACCAGTGCTTTGCCGCCCTTGTTAAGCCAATGTTGCACGGCCGTGCTGACCAACCGCCTCTGCTCCGCCCCCACTGAGCCATGAATAACGACGGTTTGCGTTTTACCCTGCAACGCCTGATTGGTGCTTTCGATTAGGAGGCTTTGCTCGGCCGTGCGCCACGTGAGCGGCCGTTCCCGCTCGCTAAATCGTTCCCGCAAAATACTGGTTTGCTTGATGCCTGCCGCTTGAAAAATGGGCACAGATTTCTGGAACCCTTTGAGTCGCACAGCCGGTAGTTCATGAAAAGAAATAGTGTGTCGTGCCCGCTGAACCGTGGCGTAATCGGTTACGACCCCGCCGAGCGGGCAGTGCGCCATTAGTCGCGCTGATAAATTAACGACATCCCCCACAATCGTATATTCGCGCCGAATTTGGGAGCCGACGGTGCAGGCAAACACCTGTCCGGCGGCCAGCCCAATCGCTTGGTTGCTAATAAAATCTGGTTTTTCCCGTTGCAGGGCAAGGGCACAGCGAATGGCTTGGGTGGGCGCGTCGGGCGCGACGGGGGCGCCAAAGATAATGTGCAACACGTTCCCTTTGTCGCCCGTCAGGATGCGGTTTAGGCGGCCGTTTTCTTCGCCGTAGCGACGGACGATTTGGCGGGCCCAGTTGTAATACTCTTGGAGCTTTTGCCCGGCCGTGGGGTCGTCAAAGTGAATGCCCTCGAAGCGGACAAAAATGCTGGTGGCAGGGCGGTGCTCGGCGATGAAGGCGTACCGGTCGCTGGTGAGCCGTTTCGAGAGGGCGACGGGTATAAAATCGGCGGCGGTGTTGGCTAGGGCATAGAGCTGGTCGTTGTCGTAGGCATCCCAATAGAGAGCGACTTGGGCATAGGGCGTAAAGAGCATTTCGGTCACGATGCGGAAGGGGGTCTCGCTGTCAAGTCCCGCTTGGTGCAGGGCGGTACGGCTGGCGACGACCTGGCCTGCTTCTGCTTCTCTTTCGGCTTGCACGGCTTCATCCACGGCCGTGCCGCCCAATACAAACTCTAAACTCTCCCCGGCCGTGCCCACCACCAGTTCCACACATTCTCCATAACCAACCCCCACCTTCATGGACAGATTAAAATTAGTCGTCTCGTTACTGGCGCGATTGACCTCTAGTTCGCTATAGCTGGCCTGCATCAGGTTTTGCAAAAATTGAGCGCAAGAAAGGGCGCGGGTAGCCGCCCGCTGGTCATCATCAGGGATATAAATAAGCATAGCATCCCCGTGAAAATGGCTGATAAAGCCGCCCGCGTTGTGAATGGCCCCAATCATGGCCGTAAAGGTCATGAGCAAAGTGAGATTTTGCTCTTCCGCGCCGCGTGGGCCATCAGCGGCTAGCTCATTAGCCATTTCTGAAAAACCAGAGACATCACAAAAGATAGTGGCCGCCTGCAAGCGTTCAACCTCCCCCGGCTGGGGCACGCGACGATGCAAAATTTGTTGGGCTAGTCGCTGAGGGATGTAGGGTGCGAGGCGGCGTGCTAAACGCCCGATGTGACGACTGCTCCCGTGCTGGTTTAGGTTCATAAAAACATACTCCACCATTAATTAAAGATGTAAACCACTGCCTCTGGCAGTGGAATAAGTAAAGGTTTTACCGTTGTGGCGAGTATTATGTACCTACCTAGAAGGTGCGAATGGTGGTATCAATACCGCCTAAGTACGCGGTTTCCAAATTCATGGGCTAT
>JBGTIZ010000176.1:0-8154 GCA_041745395.1 Promineifilaceae bacterium (SeqCode)
CGAAAACGCGGTTACCATCATATCAGATTTTACCTGCGGGAATTGCTGTAAAGTAAGTGAGGTTTATGAGAAATATATCAGTATAATTCGTGAGGATCCTTCAAGTTTTAATATAAAGGACATGCAACAAGAATTAAGAAAGCTTAGTTCGATAAATGCACCAGATGCTGTTTTCGAATCGAATCTAATAACAAAACTAATGTATACAGACTCTTCTACTGCACAAAAGAGAAGAATAAGACACTTCTTAACAACCTTAGAAGATCACAAAAATTGGTTTGCCAATGGTTCAAATGGGAACCCCTCACCAAATAAAATGATCAAGTGGGATTTAACCCAAGTCACTATTGAACATATATACCCTCAAAAACCCAAATCAAATGAAATCGATTTGGAATTGGAGCCATATAAACATGAAATAGCGAACCTTTCTTTTTGGGCTCCTACTGACAACAGTCGGGCTGGAAATGATTCCTTTGTTGATAAATTACCGCGATACCGAACATCTACTGTACATATGAATCAAGAATTAGCAGGCTTGAGTGTTTGGGATGTCAGAGAATTTGGAAATCGAAAATCGAAAATTGTAAAACAAGCAAAAAAGCTATTCTCCGTTTAGATATCAAAAGGCGTTTTGTCTGAAATGGAATGCGTGATGCGCGGGTCTTTCTGCCCATACATTACGTATCACGTCTCATTTAACGGTGATGTCCTGAATTCCTGAAAAACCAATATAAATTAAGCATACGACTGTTCCCAGCTTGCCACATATTCCAACTGCTTAAGCGTATCTGATTCAATCGGGTACGCTTTTGTTTTGCCGTTTTCTAGTACGCGGTGGTAGCGGGTAAACTGCAATAGGTTGGGATTCAAAACGTATTCCTCTGGCCCCTCAAAACCGCTGGTAAAGAGGCTATCATAGCCAGCTTTTTTGATGCGTTTTGTCCACTTTGGTCGCCAAACATCCCACAAAGAACATCTTCCACACATCAAGCTGTCATAAAGCCAAGGGTCTTTTATCAATTGGGCTACTTGCTGAATATTCTCTGGAATATAATTTGTATAACCGTCTTCATCTGGTTCTGTTATTAACACAAGTCGTTTGGCTGAAGGATGTAGAACCGCTTCCAGAACATAACTTTCTGGTGCACGAGCATAACATTTGGCGTGAGCAAAATCTCGTGTCCATGTTTCTCCATAGCCCCCATGAATGTCTAATCCGAGTGAGCGCGGGGTGATCCCTCGATACAAGATGATGCCTTTTTGGTTCATTTTACTATTGTCCTTAGATGGCGCGGAGTTTTTCCACGGCCGTGGTCAATTTCTCCACCGCCACCTCTATCTGCTCATCCGTATTAAACCGCCCCACACTAATCCGCAACGCACTATGCGCCCGCGCATCCCCAAAGCCCAACGCTTGAATGACATGGGACGGCTTTACTTCTGCCGAAGTACAGGCTGACCCCGTGGCAATGGCGACCCCCTTTAGCTGGGGAATCAGGGCGCGGGCTTTCACGCCGGGCAGGCTCACGTTTAAGTTATGGGGAAGCCGTTCTGTTGGATGCCCATTCAACTGCACATCCCCTAGCTTTGTTTGCAAATCGGTCAATATTTTGGCTGTCCATTGTTGGAATTGCGCCGCTTCCCCTTTCATTTCTTGTTTTGCTAAGCGTGCCGCTTCCCCAAACCCCACGATATAGGGCACATTGAGCGTGCCTGAACGCAAGCCCCGCTCATGTCCCCCCCCATAAATAACTGGCTCTAACTGTACCCGTGGATTACTGCGCCGCCGATACAACACGCCAATCCCTTTGGGGCCATACATTTTGTGCGCTGAGAGGGACATGATGTGAATGTTCATAGCTTGCACATCCAGCGGCAAATGCCCCCCTGTTTGCGCCGCATCAGTATGGAAAAAGATGTCATGTTCAGCGGCGATTGCCCCAATTTCGGCGATAGGGGGGATGGTTCCTATCTCGTTATTGGCCGACATGATGGAGATGAGAATAGTTTGGGGGGTGATGGCGCGGCGTACTGCCCCGGGGTCTACCATGCCGTATTGGTCTACAGGCAGATAGGTAATGTCGTAACGGCCGTGGCGATTCCCATCCCGTTCTAGCTTTTGGCACACATCCAACACCGCCTTATGCTCCGTCACACAACTGATGATATGCCGCCCTTTGTGGGCATATTTTTCAGCTACGCCCAGAATAGCAATGTTGTCTGATTCAGTTGCCCCACTGGTGAAAATAATTTCATCGGGGCGAGCATTGATAAGCTTGGCTATCTGCTCCCGCGCTTTGTCTACCGCCCGTTTCGCTTCCAGCCCAAAATCATGGTCATTGCTGGCCGCATTCCCATAAATGTCGCTAAAGTAGGGAAGCATCGCCTCGACCACACGCGGGTCAACAGGCGTGGTGGCGTTATAGTCGAGATAAACGCGCTCACTCATTTTCATTTTCCGTTGCGGGTCGCCATTCTGGGGGCAGTGCCAGCACCAAATCATTCAACGATTTCAACCGTTTGTTGAGCAAGACCACGCCCCGATTCATATGCGCTTTGAATTGGGTCAACCATTCTGATTCATCCAAATTGTCCTGAGCGCAACGCTCTTTGAGCATTGCCACAAAAAGCGGGTCGTAGACCCCCAGCAAGACATGTCGCTTGATGCTGATATGCCCACTCCCTTCATAATCATCGAGATTGGGGCGGATAGGATTTTCTAGCGAAAGGCAAAAGCCTATCCGGGCCAAGATGTTGGGCGTTAAGCCTGTCCGCCCCTTCATGCGGCTCAAATAATGGGAGTTTTCCTCTGAAAAGTGCATCTCACTGAAATACATAGCTCTCCTCGTCTGTGGCGATTAGCGGTTGATGGGCACGGCATCCAAAGAGATGAAGGATGTGAGCGCGGGTAGAGGCTCGGCCGTGATTTGCGTCGTGGCGCTATCCGCTTCCAACAGATACGCATGAGCCAGCGTGGGGTGCAAGAAGCGAAGCGTTTGGTCATCAATCTCGCTGGTTGTGGCCAGGACAATGACCTGTTGTGCCACTTGGGGCATAAACTCGGACAAAACGGCGCGGCGATGATGCTCATCTAAGCGGCTGAGCGGGGTATCAATAATGACGGGTAACGGCCGCCCCGAGACTTCGCGCAACGCCCACAAGGTCGCCATCGCTAACATCTGTTCCTCACCTGCGGAAAGCTGATTGCGCGGGAACTGTTTCCCCGCCCGATATAGCGTAATGGTGAAGGTTTGGGGGTCAATGCGCATCTGGTCAACGAGGTTCCGCTTGCGGCTAAGCTGGTTGAACCGCTTGGTTAGCTGATTGGCTAACTGGTGTAATTTTTGGGCAATTAGCTTTTGTTGATAGTTGTCGAGTAGCTGTTTGGTACGTGCCGCTAATTTGATGCGATGTTCGTCGGTGTCGATGTTGACGATTTGCTCGGTAACTCGTTTGCGACTGTTTTGGATGCGCTCGATGTAATAGGCGTTTCTCTTTTCGTCGGCGGTCAGCCGTTCTAGCTCGGCTTCTGTCTTGCCTAAAGAGCGTTCCGCTTGGCGTAGCTCATCTTGGATGGGTTGCACGAGGGCGAGAAGAGGCACGCGGTCGAGACTTTCGGCCGTTTTTTTAAGGTCATTTTGTATTTTGGTGCGCGTTTGTAAGGTGGTAGCGAGTTGCTCGGGAGCGGTGGTCAGGGCTTCGTCTATCCAGTTGGATAAGGTGACGCGCTTTTCAGGTGAGACGCGATGCACCACGGCCGTGTCTGGCAACGGCGGCTGTTCATAATCCTGCATGAGACGACGCACAAACGCCATAAAGTCTTGGTCATCAGCCGTATCTAAACCATTTTGTCCAGTGGTATTTACCTGATACGCGGCGCTAGGCTCTGGTTCCTTGAGCAAGCGGGTTTGTATCTTTTGTAACAAAGGTTGCGACGCTTGCCACTGTTCATACTCCGCTTCTTTGGTTAAACGGTCACGTACCGCCCGTAATAAATTAGGCGCGACGGCAAACGGCATTAGCCCCCGACTTAATTCCGCTATCTCTTCTTCATTCTGAGCCAAATCTTGCTCAAGTTGCGCATATTGTTGCTGAAGTGACGTTTGGGTCACTACATATTGACCCCCTTCTTGCGCCAACTTCTCCTCGAGCAAAGCAATCTGGTCCCGCTGGGCATGCAACTTTTGGCGACAATCCCACAACATGCGCTGGGTTTCTTCTTGCTCTCGTTCCCATTTTTCCAATTCTTGGGAGAGTTCTTTTATCTCTGTTTGGTACTGTTGCAACTCTTGTACGCCTGTTTGGCGGGTCAAGTAAATGTCTAAGTCCCGGTCTAATTGCTCGACCAGATGCAACCCCAACAAGTTTTTGACCGTTTGGGCGAGGAGAGCTTCACTGCCATCACCTGCTTCGGCCAAGGTGCTGATTTTTTCCCCGTCAAAGAAAAATAGTTCGGCGACGCCGGGGGAAATCAGTTCGCGCAGGAGATGTTCTTTTTCTTCGTCGCTCCCTTCATGGGCTTCCCCATCAACCCACAAATTTAGCTGAATGTTTAGTCGGGTACTGCCATAGTTGTGCCATTCACGTTTGATGCGGTATTGGTGGCTTTGCCCCAAAAAAACGTGGTCGAAAATGAGTTCAATTTTGGTAAAGGAGGAGCGTTCACCCACGGCCGTGTGGTGTCTTCTCTGCTCCAAATAAAACTCATACTCCTTCTGCGACGTGCGATTACCCAAACTCAGCTTGCCATGCAAACCCAGCCGAATCGCCTCCATCAGCGTACTTTTGCCCACCCCATTCTGCCCCCGCACCACAACCAGCGGCTTCTGAAAATGGTCACTGCTACTGGGGGTCAGGTCAAACGTATGCGCCCCCCCATAAATTCCAAAATTATGCAACGTAATTTGTCGGATAATCATGCCGCTATTTCTTCCTGCTGTTTTTCACGTCGTTCCGTTATTTCGGCCTCAATTTCCGCCCACGACCGCCAATCCTCACGGAAAATCTTTTCGATTTGGTCATGGATTTTAGCGCGGCGATACATGCCCTGATGTTGCCACTCCGCATCCAGCAACTTTTGCACCAACTGCATCGGTATATCCGCTTCTTCCGTCAAACCAGCCAGCAAATCAGCTTCCAACTGACCCGGCATAGCCATATCGTTTTGTTCCCAATTCAAACTCTTGCCCGTGGCCTCTTTATAAATTTGGGGCAAGGAATCTTCCCAATCCTGACGCTCCAAAAGCCAGAGTCGCCGAATTTCCCGCAATTCCGCTTCACTAATCAAGCTCATTTCGGGTCGTTCAGCTTGCACGAGGGCTTCTTTTTTCAGCAACTCACGTAGCATTTCGCGTGAAAAATCCAGCGTATATGTCCGCCAGCGTAACGTCCCGCTTGTCGTGATTTTAATATCACCCTTGCGCCCCTTAAACTCTCTTTGCTCTGGCTTCACGGCGGGGTCTTGGGTACTTGCCAGCCAATCCCGGTATTCTAGCAAAGGAATCATCCATTCCTGACCAGAATCAATCATTGCTTCCATAGATTTATCTTTGCTCACGACCGTACAAACCCAACAGCCAAAGCGGGAGTTGCCACAGGAGGAAGTTTTGTCATCCACGACCAGCGGACACTCCCCATCTTGCGCCGATTGATAGAGCGAAGCGAGGTGCATATTATCCTCGCCCCACGGCGAATCCACCTGCATTAGATAAGTCCAAATATCATCCGTGGTGAACTGCTCAATGGGCATGTAAACCCATGCGCCGGGCAATTGCCCATGTCGCGCCAATTCCATGCCCGTGACGCGGTGCATATCCAGCACTTGGTTGCGCGTCGCGCTTTCATCCCGCCGACTGCCCAAAACCAAAATCACTTCCCCATGCTTGGCGACTTTTTCCAAAATGAACTTGTTCGACGGATTGATTTTGAGCCGTTCGGTACACCAGCGGAAGGCACTATTGGGCGCGGGATAACCACGCCCTAGCAAATTGACCCAAAAGGTATCATTCAAAATGGGGGACAAATTGTGGGCAGTTAGGTTCAATCCCTGTTCTTCCGCCGCTTCATTCATGAGGGCGAGGCTATTTTTGATGCGGTCAACAATAACGGGGGTTTCTACTTGGGTATCAGTAGAGATGACGTAGATAGGTTTGGTGCGCTGTTCGGGGGGTAATTCACGCAGAGCATACCAGCAAAGTTGGAGGGTGGTGGTGCTATCTTTGCCACCAGAGTAACCAATTACCCAAGGGTAAGGGTAGTTGAGGTAAGTTTGGCGAATTTGCTCATGGAGGTCGTTCAAACGGGTGAGGACGGACTGCTCTTGACTCATTTTCACCTTTGAGATGGTTAGCTAAATTTGTAACTGTTCAGACCTGACAGGTTTCTACCAGAGTAATTGCCTGTCAAAAACGTCTCAAAAACCTGTCAGGTCTTGAGGGGGTGAACGATTACCTAAATTTATTGTAGAACAAATGATTCTGTTGTAAGAATACAACAAAATTTTATCAAAAGCCACATCTCAAAGAAACCTTTTGTAAGCGATTACTTCTCTAGTCAGCCCACCCGTTACACCTTCACCAGCCCCACATCCTCCAGAATAATTTGCCTGAACACCTGCGGATTTTGAAACTGTTTCAGCGCGTCTAGCACCTCAATCCCCGCCAAACGCCCCTCCGCATCATAATCAACCGCAATTCCCTCGGCCAAATGCTGTGCGGTGACCGTAGCCTCAAGAAATTGGATGTAAAGCGCATCTACTTCGGAATCATAACTGATTTTCATCTGGTAGCCTCTTGCTAAAAGTCCAGACCCTAAAGGTTTTGGAAACCTTTAGGGTCTTGTTCATGCACCTATTCGCGTCATTCACGCGGCAGAAGCGTCAACGCCTGCCGACTGGCTTGAGCCACCTGCTCCGTTGACCAAAACATGGGCAGGTACGTCCCTTCTATCCAGCGGTCTAGCAAATCGGCGTAATGGGGGGAGCCGAGATGGCCGGATTGCCCTGGCGTGAACACCATCTGGCCGCTTTCCCACGCGCCCACGTCGAGCAGTTGCCGATAGGAGACGCCGAAATTGTCGGCGGGGGTGTGGATGTGGTGGGCGGGCAGGGGCACGCTGGAGGATTGGGCGACGCTGTTGCCTTCGCCGCCGTGGTCGGTGCGGTGCAGGCTGAAGATGTCGTTGATGAGCCAACTGCTGGCGAGCGGGTGGGGGATGTGTAGGGGGTGTAAATCTCCCCATTGCCAGAGTGACGGCCGTGGGCCGAGCGTTTTTTGAAGCTGGGTGATGGTGTGGCTGAGGGCTTGGCTGAGGAGAGCCACACGGCCGTGTTCCCCCGCCAACCAGCCCGTCTCCTCATTTTCCCACAGAGCCAAGAGCGTCTCCGGCCATTGATTCAGCAACTCATTGACCGGATACAGCACCGGATGCGGCCCTTTACCCAGCAGTTCCAGCGTCAACGCTTCCCCCACAATGGGAGCCAGAATCCGCTCCGCCAGTTGGCGGGTCAGCACGGCGACCACGGCCGCGCCCCCACTTTTGGCGGTCATGAAGCCATCCCATTCCGCCAAAAGGGCGACCCCTTGTTGCGCCGCCTCATCCAGCAGAGGCATATTTTCGGGGCGGCTGAGGGTGGCGACCGTTAACTGGGCTAACCGGTGGCCGGCCGCATTAAATTGATCCATGTGCCACACGGCCGTGTTCTCTAGCGTGTGCGGTTCATCTTGCTGGCTAAAGAGCTGGGTCAGGCGCACCCGCCGCTGGGGACTCATCCACGTTTCCCCCAAAAAGAGGTGCGGCGCGAGATGGTCTGGCCGTTCGTTGCAGGCCACGACGAAGCCGCTGGGCGGGTTAAACTGCTGGGGAAGCTGGTCAACGGGGATAAAATCAACCCAATCCGCCTCTCCTGTCCAGCCCGGCGCGGGGAGCAGGCCGCGCCCCCCCGCACGACGGGGCACGTGCCCCGTGAGGCATTGGCCGATGTTGCCGTCTGTGTCGGCATAGGTGTAATGGAGGGCTGGGGCGATGACGCGGCGGGTGGCGGCGAGGAACTCTGTCCAATCGCTCGCGCGGGCAAGGTCTATGAGGTCGAGGGCGGCGGGGTGGTCTTGCAGGGCGACGGAGCAGAGGGCGGTGGGTTGCTCCACGGCCGTG
>JBGTIZ010000177.1:0-3196 GCA_041745395.1 Promineifilaceae bacterium (SeqCode)
GCAAGGGGTCGCTGACGCTCACGGGGCAGTTGGGGGAGGTGATGCGGGAGAGTGCCCAAGCCGCGCTGACCTACACGCGCAGTCAATCTGACAAGCTGGGGCTGGAAACTGATATTTTTGAAAGGACGGATATTCATATCCATCTACCTGAGGGCGCGGTGCCAAAGGATGGCCCTTCGGCGGGTGTGCCGCTGGCGGTGGCCTTGATTTCGGCCTTCACGGGGCGTCCCGTGCGGCGGGATGTGGGCATGACGGGGGAGATTACTTTACGCGGCCGTGTGTTGCCCGTCGGCGGCATCCGCGAAAAAGCGTTAGCCGCCCGCCGCTTTGGCATCGTAGACTTCTTCCTCCCCGCCAAAAACGAAAACGACATCCTCAACATCCCCAAGCGGCTCCGCCAAGACCTCAACTTCATCCTCGTAGACCGCCTCGACGATGTCCTGCCTCATGTGCTACTGTGAGCGATCGTAACTACCAGCCCAGAAGTTCAACTTTTCTCTAGTGGGTCAAATAATTTGAACGCTAAAAGTCGAACTTCTTCTCGAGAGCGTAGTAGTTACGAGCGTCTATAAACATACCCAATCACGAAACGTGACAATACAAGGGCGTTGTCTTAAAACGTCTCAAACGTTTAGAGAGATGGCGGACATAGACAACTGTACCTTTTGGGACAACATCAAGAAACATTATCAATACCAAACCACATAGGAATACAGATGGACAACCAACTACCAAACAAAAAGACAAAAATTATTGCTACTATTGGCCCTGCTTCCAACAAAAAGCGCATTCTCAAACGCATGATTCGCAACGGCATGAACATCGCCCGGCTCAACTTTGCCCACGGTGATTTTGCCAGCCATGCGGATAACATCCGCAAAATCCGCGAAACGGCGACCGAACTGGGAGCGAGGGTAGCTATTTTTGGGGATTTGCCCGGCCCCAAAATGCGTATCGGCAAGCTGGCTGAAGAGCCAATCAATCTGCGGCGCGGGCATCCCTTTACGTTGACCACGGTGGACATTTTGGGCGATGAAAAGCAGGTTTCCATGAGCTTTGAAGGGTTGCCCGATGCGGTGCAGGAAGGGGATACGATTTATCTGAATGACGGCTTTATCCAGTTACGGGTCGAAAAAATCAACTGGCCAGAGGTGCATACCTATGTGGTTATGGGCGGGGAGTTGCGCTCGCACAAGGGGATTAACTTGCCGGGTATTAACTTGGGCATCAAGGCGTTTACGGATGAAGACCATGAATTCCTGAAATTTGCGGCGGAGCAAAAGCTGGACGCAGTTAGCCTGTCGTTTGTGCAAAATGCGGAGGATGTAGAAGATGTGCGCCGCGCCGCACAGGCCCTTGATTATGACCCGCTGATTATTGCCAAAATCGAGCGAGCCAATGCGCTGGATGCGCTGGACGACATTATCAAGACGGCCGATGCAATTATGATTGCGCGTGGAGATTTGGGGGTAGAAATTCCGCTCGAAGAGGTGGTGCTGGTTCAGAAAAACATCATTCAAAAGGCGTTGATTCACGGCAAACCCGTGATTACAGCCACCCAAATGCTGGAATCCATGACCTACAACACGCGTCCCACCCGCGCCGAAGTGTCGGACGTAACCAACGCCATTCTGGACGGCACCGACTGCCTGATGCTGTCGGGCGAATCCGCCATGGGCATTGCGCCCGATAATGTGATTGAGGTGATGAGCCATATTTGTGTTATCGCTGAAGGGCAGAGGAGCAATCAAGCCACGCTGGACGCGCTACGTGGGGAAAGCTTGCGCGGGGTCATTCACCCGCGTGATTTAATTTCGCTCTCGCTGTATCAGACGATTCAGACGCTTCAACCGACGGGGATTATTGTGCCGACGCAAACGGGAGGGACAGCGCGGCGGATTAGTCGGTATCGGCAGTCGTCGTGGATTATGGCGGTCGCGGCGGATGAGAAGGTGTGCCAAGATTTGCTGTTTTCGTATGGGGTGTACACCATTTACCAGCGAGATGAACCTGAGAATTGGCACGGGTATGTGCGTGGTTTAGCGGCGCGGTTTGGAGATTTGGAGCATGAGAATATTTTGTTTGTGCAACGGTTGCGCACGGCCGAGCATGATACGGTAGTGCGGATGGATATGATTGATTTCCGGCAACAGTAAGATATGGCGGGGAAAACGACTCTATAAGCGGTCAGGTGTCACGTTTCATGTGTCATGTGTCATGTGTCATGTGATTTGATGTCCAAAAGTTGAACTTCTTCTCGTTAGTCCTTACCGTGCGTTAATCAGGAGACGAATGAAACGTAACCCCCTCTTTTTGCTGTTGTTATTGTCGTTTATGCTGGTGGGGTGTGCTGTGACGGAGGAGCCGACCGCTGTGGCGACGATTTTGCCCACGGCCGTGGTCTCCACCCCTCTCCTCCCCACCGCTACCGCACCCCCTCTCCCCACCGCAACCGCCAGCCCCACAGCCATACCAACCAGCGAACCCCTCCCAGACACACCCGAACCCCTCGCCGCCACGCCCACCGAGCCACCGCCACCGCTCTTCACCTATGGCCGCACGGCCGAAGGGGCGTTTTTTCGCGGCAATCCCGAGGCAAATGTGGTGCTAATTGATTATTCCGACTTTTTGTGACCGACTTGCCGTGCCTACGTGTTAGGCACAGAGCCAACGATTGTGTCCGAATATGTCGAGACGGGACGCATTCAATACGTGTTTTGGCCCGTGATCAACCACGGCCTGCCCAGCGTCTACGCCACGGCCACGATGGAATGTGTGGGTCAGCAAGATGCGGAATTGGCGTTTGCGGCGCATCATCGGCTGTTTGAAAATCTGGATCAGCTTTATGGAGCGACGCGGGATTATTTTATAGACACGGCCGTATCTCTCGGCGTCAATCGTGACCAATTTATCGCTTGCTACGACGACCCCGCGACCGTTGAGCAAGTGATGGCTCTCGACGCCATCCGGCGCGAGCGGGGCGTCGTCAACCAGCCCGTTTTTCAGCTAAACGGCCAGTTTACCTTCGGCGCACCTAGCCTAGAGCAGTTTCGTGCGGCTTTAGATGGGGCATTAGAAGCAGTCGCTGAGTAGTCGGGGCTTGTTGACCAAGTAACCTAAAAACGGCTATTGAAGGTTAAAAATTTAATTCGGTAATAACGGCTTCGTCGTGGCCTACGGCCACGACTCGCTGTCA
>JBGTIZ010000178.1:0-2842 GCA_041745395.1 Promineifilaceae bacterium (SeqCode)
CAAAAAAAACACCCTTATGACAGGCGAGCCGCCGTAGGCGGCGAGGTGTGCCGAGACAGGATTTTTTGTGTGAGTAATTTGTGACCAATACAGAGGGGCGACGTTTTCGTCAGCCTTTTGCAAGTTGAGAAACGAATCAGGTAAACGTTTTGCAGGCTCAATGTGGTTTCTGTCGTCCCGTTCTGAGTTTACTGCAAAAAGGTCGAATGCACTGTTGGCAAGTTGGAACGGCGTAAACTTGGGGCTAAAATTCATTATTTAAGCTGGTCAGCAGGCAGTGCTAAACGGCCAATGAGGACACAATGAGCGTTTTGATTTTTGCGAATGGGGATTTGGTGGATGCGCAATGGGTAAAACCGTTTTTGCAGGAGGCCACGGCCGTGATTGCCGCCGACGGAGGGGCACACCATGTTCTCGCCGCCGACCATTTGCCCGATGTGGTCATCGGGGATTTAGACTCGCTCGACCAGCCCACCCTTGACCAACTCACCCAAGACGGCGTTGAAATTCTACGTTTTCCTGCTGAAAAAGATGAAACCGACCTCGAGCTGGCCTTGCTCTACGCGGTCGAGCAGTTTCCAGATCAAGAAATTCTGGTGCTGGGCGTGCTGGGCGGCAGGCTGGACCAAACGCTGGCGAATATTCTTCTGCTGGCGCATCCAGAACTGGCGGGACGGATGGTGCGGCTGGTCGAGGAGCATCAACGGGCGTGGTTGTTTCGCGAGCAAACGGAAATTTTGGGCGTGGTGGGGGATACTGTGTCGCTGATTCCGCTGGGCGGGGAGGCGCAGGTGTTGTCCACGGCCGGGTTAAAGTGGCCATTGCATGATGATGTACTAGCCTTTGGCCCGGCACGGGGAGTGAGCAATGTTCTCACGGCCGTGTCGGCCACGGTCACTCTGCGGCGGGGCACAGTGCTGTGTATTCATACAGATGGCTCGTGGGGGCGGTGAGGGGCGTGAATTTTGCTCTGCCCATCATCTTGACACGGCCGTGTGTCCTGCTATAATCCCCACATATAGACAGTCATCAATACAAACTAACCACTATGATCACAACCATCACCTTCGCCAAAGCCATCGCTGACGAAACCCGCCAAGAAATTATGGCGAGTTTGTGCTGTGGCTGGCTCTGTGTGGGGGATGTGGTCGAGGCGTTACACGGCCGTGTGAGTCAGCCAACCGTTTCACACCACCTCAGCATTTTGCGCGAAGCAGATTTAGTACAAACGCGCCGCGAGGGCAAACAGGTGTTTTACGCGCTCAACCAAGCCAAAGTAGCGGACTGCTGTGGTCAGTTGATGATTAGCTTTGCGCCCGAGCAAATCGCCGTTGAGTCGTGACCGTTAGGGCAGTTTTTTTTGGCGATACAAATAGATGTACGTCTATATATGTCAACTTTTATCCCCAACCCATCTCACACAACAAGGAGAAATAAACATGACTACCCCCGAACCAATAGTAGCCGAAACGATTCACACGGCCGTGGCCGACCGCTACAGCCGCATCGCCACCGGCCAAGACACAAGCTGTTGCTCCCCCACCACGGCCAAGCAAGCCCAAGTGCTGTTCAACGACATCTACACCACCGACACCAGCCACCTGCCAGCCGACATCACCAATTTATCGCTGGGCTGTGGCGACCCCATTACCCTCGCCGCGCTGACCCCGGGGCAGACCGTGCTAGATTTGGGATCAGGTGGGGGGATTGATTGCTTTCTGGCCGCCGAACGGGTTGGCCCGACGGGTCACGTCATTGGCGTAGACATGACGCCCGCCATGCTGGCTAAAGCGGAGGCCAACAAAGCCAAGATGGGGGTCACAAATGTTGAGTTTCGGCAGGGACAAATCGAAGCGTTACCAGTGGCTGACACGGCCGTGGACGTGATTATCTCCAACTGCGTCATCAACCTCAGCCCCGACAAGCCCCAAGTGTTCCGCGAAGCGTACCGCGTGCTCAAATCGGGCGGCAAATTCGCCATCAGCGACACGGTTAGCACTGCCCCCCTCACCCCCGAGCTACGCGCCGACCTCGGCGCATGGTCTGAGTGCATCAGTGGCGCGGAAACCATCGAATTTGTTCAGCGCGAACTCACCGCCGCTGGCTTCACCCGCATCGAAATCCGCGACCGGCAAAACCCCGAGCGCAACCTAGCCACCGACGGCGTACCAGCGGGAATGGAGACGCTGGTGAGTGCGCATATTGTGGCCTTTAAGGCGTGACGTTTAGAGAGGAAGGGAGGAAGGGAGAAAGAGAGGAAGAGAAGCCGCGTACAGCTTACGGCTTATAGCTTACAGCTATCCTGATGGAAACAGGCGTAGGGTGAGGGCGCGAAGTTGGGTGTAAGTGACCGGCTTGTTCAGCACGAAGTCCGCTTGCTGGTCGAGCCAGTTAGCGAGGGCGGCGTCCGCGCTGGCAATAATAACCTTGGTCGCGGCCAGGCGGGTTTCGGCGCGAATGTAGCGCAATACTTCTTCGCCAGAGCGTTTGGGCAAATGCAGGTCGAGGATAACCAAATAGGGGATGTTTTCGGCGAGGTGGTCAAGGGCTTGCTGGCCGTCAGGCGTTACGGTGACATGATAACCCGCCGCCGTCAGGGCGCGATTATAAAGGTCTAGCAATAGCTGGTCGTCTTCGACCAGCAGGGCTTCTACGATAGTATCCATAGGCCGTAAGTATAGCAGAGTTGGCTGATATGAGTAAGAAGTGAGAACTAAAATACTATGCACTGCAAGTGCATAGGTTTGGCACTAAAGTGCCTTCGGTGACTTTCGCACCGACTGAAAGCTGAGGGACTAAAAGTCCATAGCTTTCACTATCAATACGCTTAAGCGCACTGAAA
>JBGTIZ010000179.1:0-2986 GCA_041745395.1 Promineifilaceae bacterium (SeqCode)
GATTGCCAACGAGCGCGTAATCGTTTGATGATTGAACTGGGATTTAGTTTATTTAGCATGTGGTTCTCCAAGTAGCGAAAACCAGAAGCTATCATATTTTCCCTGCTTTGTCATCGAGTTTTTTAGATTTAGAATTGCTGGCTAACAGCTTATAGCTAAACAAAAAAACGCTCTCGCCTAGCTAAAAAATCAGCTAAGGACGAGAGCGTCAAATTTTGCTCACGCGGTACCACCTTAGTTCCAGAACGGGTTTCGTTCTGACTCTCGGACGCCATAACGGGCGTACCCGGCTAAGCTTACACAGGGGAATGAATAAGGAGTAAGGCGTAATGAGTAAAGGAGCTACTCATTATTCACTATTCATTGTTCATTACTCATTCAGCCTAGCGGCTTGTGGAGGACGTTCGGCGGTTGGTTTTGGCGGGGCTTTCAGCCTGTGACCCCGTTCTCTGGCAAAACGAGCGAACCGCTTACTCTTTCCAGTCGTTGCCTTTATTTATTGATTAGGGTTGTGAGTATAGCGAGAGAAACACGGCCGTGTCAAGTTTTTTACGCATCCCGCCCCTGCAACAGGGCACGCAAACGAACCAACTCAGCTTCCATATCCAGCACCCTTTGCTCCGCTTGCAGACGCGCCTGCGCTTATTCTTGGGTAGTCAGCAGATACGCTTCCTGCATCGGGTCATAGAGGCGGAGCCAATGGCCGTGCGTGTGCAGTTCCAGTTGCAGGACTTCACTGGTGAGTGCCCAATTGTTTTCCGCCAGCGGCCGTGGTTTCAGCGGCGCATAGTAATCATCCACAAGGTGAAATCCGCGCAGAGGTGGCTCAAGGTATTCATGCAGGGGGTCAAACAGGAAATATTCCTGCACCCCAAGCTGTTCATACAAAAACCGTTTCTTCTCGAGGTCTTGCCGATAAGTCGAGCGGGAGGTTAGCTCAAAAACAACGTCCGGGGCGCGACCCTCTTCCCACAATTTATAGACGCGCCGTTGCCCAGCGGGAATGCCGAAGACGACGAACACGTCGGGGGAGATGCTTTGGCGCGGGTTGCCTTCTTCATAGTAGAAGAGCAGGTTGCCGGAGATGTAGATGTCTTCACGGCCGTGGTAAAACGTCTTCAGCGGCTCAATCAGAGCTTGTACCATCAGGTCACGATGCGTATCTGTTTCCGCCATCGGCAAACCATCCGTTTCAGGGTATTCAATTGTGCTAGTCTCGTTTTTGACAGGTAGCTCTAACATAATGCGTTCATTATAACCGATTTGCCTTCTGGCGCGTCACGAAAAAATGCGAACGAAAGCAGAACTCAGTACAATGAGGCTTCGACAGGCTCGACTTCGACAAGCTCAGCCAGCGACTTCTCACTTTTTACTTTTCACTTTCTACTTCTCACGTTCCACTCCCAATCCCATGCCCTCAACCCCCAACCCCCTCCGCCAACTGCCCAGCGTCAACGAACTATTGACACAAGCGCAAGCGCAACCGTTGATTGAGTCCCACGGCCGTGTTCTCACCACCGAAAGCATCCGCACGGCCGTGGACGTCACCCGCCAAACACTCCTAGCTGGACAACCCGCCGACCCCAGCCCCGCCGCCATTCTGCAACGCGCCGCCACGTGGCTAGCCGACCTCACCTTGCCCACCCTCCTGCCCGTCATCAACGGCACGGGAGTCATCATTCACACCAACCTCGGCCGTGCGCCCCTCAGCGCGGCCGCGCGCCAAGCCATCGCCACCGTCGCCCACAGCTACAATACCCTCGAGTATGATTTAGACGCGGGGCAACGTGGCTCCCGTAGCCTGCACGCCGCCAGCCTGCTCCAGCGTGTCACGGGCGCGGAAGCGGCTCTGGTGGTCAACAACAACGCCGCCGCCGTCATTCTCATGCTCAGCACGCTCTGCGCAGGGCGGGAAGTGATTATCAGCCGGGGGCAACTCATCGAAATAGGGGGCGGCTTTCGCGTGCCCGACATTATGGCGCAGTCGGGGGCCAAGCTGGTCGAAGTGGGCACAACCAATCGCACTCATCTGCGGGATTACGCCCAAGCCATCACCGAAAACACGGCCGCGATTCTCGTCGCCCACCCCTCCAACTACAAAATCATTGGCTTCACCAGCGAACCAGAATTGGCCGAACTAGCTGAACTGGCCCATCAACATGAATTGCTCCTGCTGTATGACCAAGGGAGCGGCGCGTTGCGCGACACCAAGCCCTACGGACTTGCCCCCGAGCCGCTGGTGCAGGACGCGCTCACGGCGGGGTGCGATCTGGTCACGTTTAGCGGGGACAAACTGCTGGGCGGGCCACAGGCGGGCATCTTGTGCGGGCGGGCAGATATTATTCAGCGTTTGCAACGCGCCCCGCTGACCCGCGCCTTGCGCCCCGACAAGCTGTGTCTGGCGGGCTTGGCGGCCACGCTGACCCATTTTGTGCAGGATGAGGTGGATGAACAGGTTCCCGTGTGGCAGATGATGAGCCAATCCATTAAGGCGTTGGAGAATCGCGCTCTGGCTTGGGCGGCGGAATTGGGTGAGGTGGGCTTGGACACGGCCGTGCAAAATGGCTTTTCTACGGTCGGCGGCGGCTCTCTGCCCGGGACAACCCTGCCCACCAAACTGCTGGTTATCCGCCACACGGCCGTGTCCCACCTCGAGACTAAACTCCGCCAACAACGCCCCCCCATCATCGCCCGCATCCAAGACAACCAGCTACTCATTGACCCGCGCACCATACTACCAGAACAGGAAGAAGCCCTCCTAGAAGGGTTGAGAGTGCTGAGCGATGAGTGCTGAGGGGGGCGGATGTTTCCCATGCTCGCCTAGAAACCCACTATCCAACTAACCAACAGAGTTGTTCCTTAATAATTAAGGTTGAAATTCCAGAGGCCAGCCGCAATACCAATGACCTCATCTTCAAAAGATTTCCTGTGATTGCGAAACCGATGAACAAGTATGTTGTAACGCTTCAAACCGCCGATTGCATTT
>JBGTIZ010000180.1:0-3358 GCA_041745395.1 Promineifilaceae bacterium (SeqCode)
AGGCCGCAAATATGGCGCTGAGCTATTAAAATTGTTGCCAGAATCGCCGAACGAATTATTAATCGACCAATTTTTTGCCAAAATTATGACTCTCGGTGGAATTCATGCCCCTGTAGACCCATAAATTGGCGAAGGTATTGTCTCCCTCAAGGCATTTTTATAGCAACTCTGGGTGATGCTCTGGAAGCCAAGCAACCAAAAAATCCAAACCCCGTCGCCGATTGTCAGCACGAACTCGTAACCGCCAGCGAGACCAATTGGCAACCAAACGAGCATATCCTATCTGGTGCACAATTTCAGAATAGGGTGCATATTCCAACAGACGCACCGCCGCCCAATCCCCGTCTAAACGACCAAGCTGAACGTCGCCCCTTAAAATAGCGTCGAAGGTGGCTTCATCTATATCATAATCCCAAACATAGGGTGAACGTGGTGCAGACATAAGCAATTAAACCATCCTTTCAAACTTGCACCGCATAACGCACCTGCACGAAGCCATTTGGTGATGGTGTGGCCGCTAACAGACGCAGAGAAACCTCTTGACCCAACACGCCAAACAAGGGAATCCCCGCGCCTAGCAGGAGCGGAATATAGGTGATGGTCAGCTCGTTCAGCAAACCCGCCTGCAAAAACCGCTGAATCGTCTGGCCGCCATCAATGTAAAGGTGTTGCTTGCCCTCAGCGGCCAGTTGCGTGACCAATGAAACGGGGTCTTGGTTCATGACCCGCACCTTGTTTTGGAGCGGAGTCGGAATCGCCAAAGAACGACTGGAAAGAACGACCACGGACATCCCTTCATAAGGCCATGGTTCAAAAGTCAGCGCCTTTTCAAAAGAGTGCCGCCCCATGACCAAAGTGTCCACAGTGCTGATAAACGCTTCATAGCTCAGGCCGTGCATTTGGTCAGTGGCGTATTCTGGGCGCAAAAGCCAGTCAATATCTCCGTCAGGACGGGCGATAAAGCCGTCCACGCTGGCGGCTATGTATACGGAACAAGTGATGCTCATAGCGCAACTCTCAGCAGGTTTAATACCCTCGTTCACGGTTGATGACGTTAAGTAGGGGTTCCCCAGTCAGGTAGCGGCGCAGGTTTTCGGCGAATAACACGGCCGTGCGTTCATTATAATGCGGCGTAAAGCCACTCACATGTGGACTCAACAACACATTGTCTAACGTCCACAACGGACTACTACTAGGCAATGGCTCCTCCTCAAACACATCTAAACCAGCCCCCGCCAGCCACCCCTTTTTAAGCGCCTTCACCAAATCTGGCTCCTTGATAATACTCCCCCGACCGACATTGATAAGATACGCCGTCGGCTTCATCGTGCGCAACATTTCCTCATTAAAGAGGTGATGCGTTTTGTTCGTTAGCGGAGCGGCAATCACCACGAAATCACTCTCTGCGATCATAGAGCGCGTCGCTTCTGGTGGATAAATGCGCGTGACCGCCTCCCCCTTCGGGTCACCCGTACCCGGCAAGGTATAACCCACATCTTCAATCTGCATGGCGTTGCCCTTGGTCGCCAAGACAGTCATGCCCAACGCCTTGCCCAGCCGCCCAATCTCCCGCCCCAAACTGCCATAGCCCACAATACCCAACGTTTTGCCGCGTAGCTCGATAGGCACAAAGGTATCCCAACGATTGCTCGGCCATTGCCCCTTGGCCTGCGCCTTGTGCCATTGTTCGACCCGATTCGCCCAATGCAAAATTTGGGCCATCACGTATTGGGCAATGTTGCTGGTATGCACCCCGCTGGCCGACGTGATGAGAATATCGCTCTGCCAAATGGGATGTTCTTTCAGGTTATCTATGCCCGCAAAATGAGTTTGCACCCAGCGCAAATTGAGCGCTTGCTCGGGACGGGGCACGCCCCAACCAGCGTAGTAAATTTCCGCTTCCGTGGTCGCCTCCTCTGGCCATTGCCCTTTGACAAGCTTGATTTGCTCCACCTCAATTTCGCGGGAAACCGTGCGGATTTTTTCAACTAAATGTGGTTCAAAATCAACAGTGATGAGTACATGGGTCATATGGTTTTTCCTACTTGAGTAAGGCAATCTAAGGAGCAGTTACTGCGACCATCCAAATTTTGATGCGTATTGTTTTAGTAGAGTGAGCGATGTGATACGCACGCACAATCTATTATCGCTATTCTACCCCAACTGCAAAATAGCCCTAGGGCAACCTCACGATAGCCTGTCGTCAAACGAAACCATAAGCGAGAGATACCAATGCACAAACAAGGTTCAATTCTTTTAGGCATGTCACTTATTCTGGCCGGGCTGTTTTTCTTGGCCGCCCAATTTTTCCCCGCGCTGGCGGCTTGGCTTAATTTTGGCCGCCTGTGGCCGCTGATTGTGTTAGGGGTGGGGGTTGTTTTCTTGCTAAATGCGTTTGTGAATGACCCAGGCACGGCCGTGCCCGGCGTCATTATCACCACCGTTGGTAGTATCCTCCTGTACCAAAACTGGACAGGTAACTGGGGCTTTTGGCAACTATGGCTCCTCATGCCCGGGGCGGTCGGTGGCGGCATATTGCTCTACAGCCTGCTGGCGGGCAGGCTCCGCGAAACGCGAGGCGCGGTGGCCGTTTTGCTGACGGTTAGCACGGTGCTGTTCTTGGTTTTTAGCGGCAGTTGGCTGGTGTGGCAACTGTGGCCTGTTCTGCTCATTGCCTTCGGGTTTTACCTGCTGTTTAAGAATACGCGCCACGGCCGTGGTTCTTCCAACAAAACCGACAAACTCAGCTAATCGCGCAACCATTTTCCCACACGGCCGTATAGCTTTTCACAGACTGACAACCAATTCTAAATCAAACGCCCCTACGGGCTTCTAGGAGAACAAACAAATGACTCACAAACAATTAACCCGTTCCAACGACAAAATGGTCAGCGGTGTCGCCGCTGGTATCGCCAACTACATCGACATTGACCCCGTCTTCGTGCGGCTACTCTTCGCCCTGCTCATCCTCTCCAACATTCCTGGAGGCTTGGTCATCTACTTCCTGCTCATGCTCATCATGCCCGAGGCAGACGGCCAGAGCGCAGACCCGATCAAACCAAACGCCAGTCCCATCGTCGAAGAGGAAATCATCATCCGCGATATGTAACCTCCCTAACCCACCCCGCAAACGGCCGACTTCATTTTAATGGAGTCGGCCGTTTTGCTTTTCTACCCCAGCCACAACTATAATCAATGCGTTCAATGAGTAAGGAACAATGAGTAATGACTAAAATACTATGCACTGCAAGTGCATAGGTTTGGCACTAAAGTGCCTTCGGTGACTTTCGCACCGACTGAAAGCTGAGGGACTAAAAGTCCATAGCTTTCACTATCAATACGCTTAAGCGCACTGAAA
>JBGTIZ010000181.1:0-4627 GCA_041745395.1 Promineifilaceae bacterium (SeqCode)
TCGCTCATCGCTCAGCACTCCCAATTATTCATTATTCATTTTTGTTCCTTGTTCATTACTCATTGATATAAAATGGCCCGCAGTTTACCCCTCATCGAAAAGGATTTAGAGAAAGCCCGCGCAGACCTGGCTATTGTCACCAAACAGGTCGAGGATGCGGAGGCGTTTGTGCGGGACAGACGCGCACAGGCGGGCACGGCCTTGACGGGGTTCGTCTTCCTCAACGCCGCCAACCAACAAGAAAGCATCCTTAACAACCGTCTGCGTCCTGAAAAACAGCGACTGCGGAACCTCATCATCCAGCTCGAAGCGGAGCGCACCCGCGCCCAAGTCGCCGAAGAACGCCGCCAGCGCGAACGAGAAGAGCAACGCCGCACCCAGCTCGAACGCAACCTGACCCGAGGCAACCTTATACCTGCCTCCCTCTACCCCGTTACCCGCGAAGGCGTGCCCAAGCCCAGTGCCCTGCGCACCCTGACCCAGCCCGTCTATTTTCACTTCAACCCTAGCGACTACACCATCCAGAAAAAGGTCAAATACAGCGACAAAGGGCTAAACGAAGCTAAGAACTATAACCTCGAATACGACTCCAACGTCGAGCCGCGCAGTCTGACCATCAGCTCCATCTGGTTCGACACCAGCGAAACGGGCAGAGACGTTAGCGAAGAGATAGACAAACTGATGCAGTACGCCGAGCAGGACACCATGGGCGCGTCCCTGCAAACCGTTTTGGCCGTCGCCCAACCCACCTACGCCGCCTTTGCTTGGGGCACATTCCGCTTTTTGTGCGTGGTCGAATCCATCACGGCCGAGTTCACCCACTTTAAGCCCGACGGAACCCCGCTCCGCGCCAAAGTCAGCCTGACGCTCAAAGAGTTCAAGCATCGCAAACTATACGCCAATCAGAACCCTACCAGCGGCGGCCGCCCAGAAGTACGCACCTGGGAAATCAACGCCGGCGACCGGCTCGACAACATCGCCGCCCGCGTCTACGGCGACGCCACCCAATGGCGACTCATCGCCCAAGTCAACAACATTCTCGACCCCTTCCGCCTCCAGCCCGGCCGCACCCTCATCATCCCCGCCCAATGGATATAAACAAGGTTCAAGATGCAAGGTGCAAGGTGCAGGGTGCAGGGACTAGCAGTTCAAAGTCAGCGTGCTAGGCACACCTATTCATTGACAATTGACCATTAGCTATTAACCATTAACTATTCATCATGAGTTGGACCGCAGAGTACTTTCAAGGCAGTAACTTCAGCGGCGGGAATAAAACCCCCGGCCGTGTTGAAGCTGGCCTGTCTATCAGCAATCAAGATCAACTGCCCAAAGAGGTGCTGACCAAACAGGGCAACGACAACGTCATTGACGATATGTCCGCGCGGTTTGTCCAGACCATTAACGGCCCCGGCAAATACGAAATCAGCACCCAGGCCAACGCCCGCGTGCGCGTTTTTGTGGATGGCGCGACCAAAATCAACCAGTGGCCCGGCACCGTTGGCATAGCCCAAGCCCAAACGGCCAGCTCCCAAAGCATCACAATGCAACTCAGCCCTGGGCCGCACAACATCCGCGTGGAATACAGCTATCCCATGCCCGTTGTGGTCAAAGTCAAGATGCGCTTGCCCGCTATTCTGACCGTCAACATCAAGCGTGTGGGGGGGCAAGACCAGCGGGAAATAGAGCTAGCGCGGCGCATCGTGGCCGCTCCCGGCAAAGCGACTCGTGGCGGCTTGGTTCCCGCCCGCTTTTACGAAGTAGACGACGATGGCGAACCCGTTTACGGCTCCCGCTACCCGATTTTTTACTGCATGTTTAACCCTGATTCCTACAGCATCAAAAAGAGCAGTTCTTTTGTAGGCAAAGGGCTGGACGAAAACAAAAATTACGCCCTGCTGGGTGAAAAAACCAAGAGCAAGCCGCGTCAGCTTATGCTCAAAGAGATTTGGCTGGATACGACCGAGCTAATCCCGCCCCACTGGAGAGAGCGGGACGTGAGCAAATATACGGATTTACTGCTCGAAATGGCGGAAAGCACGGCCGCGAAATACAGTCCCGATTTCCGCACGGCCGATACCAGTAAAGCCACGCCACCCAAACTCGCCTTTCGCTGGGGCAACTTTCGCTTTTTGGGTCTGCTCGAAAAAGTCAAAATCAAGTTCACTCATTTTGCCCACGACGGCACGCCCCAGCGGGCAAAAGTGAGCCTGATGTTCAAAGAGTTTCGTCATCGGCGCGTTTATCCCCCGCAAAACCCGAGCAGTGGCGGCGACGGCCGTGTTGAACGAGCGTGGGAAATCAAAGCAGGCGACCGCCTCGACAGCATTGCCGCTCAAGTGTACGGCGACGCCGCCCAGTGGCGGCTCCTCGCCAATTTCAACAACATCGCCAATCCGCTGGTGCTACAGCCGGGGGTGCGGTTACTGATTCCGGCTTTGAAGAAAAGAAGTGCTGAGCGATGAGCTTGCTGAAAAAAGGCAGAAGTAAGAGGGAAGAAGGAAGAAAATGTGCGGGTCTTCTCGAGAAAATCTCCGCGTTCTCCGCGTCCTTCGCAGTTAAATTGACCTTTTTGCATAGTCTCAGCGATGAGTGCAAAGTGCGGCGCGAGTATTCAACTGCAGGGCGCTTTAGCGTCCTTGGCTTGACTAGCCTGGGGGTTCACCCCTAGGCGGTGACGACGAAAAGCATTAGATTGACTGACCGACTAAACGATTGAGTCTCTTTGGCTAGACAAGCAACGTCCAGAGAAAAACCACGTGACACATGACACGTGAAACATGAAACGATTAAAAACCCCACGAAATCCTAAAGACTCAAGATTGAGAGCGTGAATGGCTAACAACGTTGTACAACTCAGTAGCCAACTTTATCTAAAGCTCGATGGCCGCTGGCAAGGGCCAGAGGTGATGGACAATCTGGCCGAGGTGATCGTGGACCAGCATTGCCATTTGCCCAATATGTTTACCTTGCGCCTGCATGACCAAGAGGCGCGGCTGATTGAGGGGACGCAGTTTAGCCTGAATCAGACGGTAGAAATAGGGGCGTATGGCTCGGGTTCAAAGCCGCTGGTATTGCTAAAGGGGAGTATCACGGCCGTGGAACCCACCTTTAGCGCAGACGGCTCCGCCCAATACCTCATTCGCGGCTACGACCGCTCCTTCCAGCTTTACCGCGAACGCCACACCAAAACCTACGTCAACATGCGCGACAGCGACATCGCCCAAGCTATCGCCCAAGAAGCGGGACTAACGGCCAATATCGAACAAACGCCGCTCATTTATGAACACCTTTATCAGAGCAACCAATCCCATCTCTCCTTTTTGCGCGAACGGGCGTGGCGCATCGGCTACCTCTGCTTTGTGCGCGACGAAACGCTCCACTTTGTCTCCAGTCGGCGGCTGGGCGCGTCCGAGCTAACGCTCACTTGGGGTGACAACGGCCTCGAGATTCATCCGCGCCTCAACACGGCCGAGCGCGTGACCGAAGTCATGGTACAGGGTTGGAATCCTGACAAACAAGAGCCGATTATCGGCCGCGCCACCAGCAGTGAATTACGACCCGACATCGGCGCGTTTGACAGCATAAAGGACACCTCCCACAAATTGACCTTGACCGATATGGACATCGTGAACGAGGTCGAGGCAGATTTACTGGCGCAGGCGCGGCTGGATGAGCTGAGCGCGGCCACGGTCGAAATGGAGGGCGCGGTTTTTCGGCGGCCCGAGGTTTCCGCTGGGGCGGTTATCACTATTGAGGGGATTGGCGAGCAGTTTAGCGGCAATTATTTGGTCACCAGCACCACGCACGCTTACACGCCGTCCACAGGGCTGGAAACTTATTTCACGGTGCGCGGCTTGCGCACGGGGTTGCTGACAGAGCAGACGGATAATCAGTCGCCCGTGCAGAAGCATTTTGGTTTGGTCACGGCCGTGGTAACGAACAACCGCGATCCCAAAGGCTGGGGGCGCGTGCGCCTCAAATTCCCGTGGCTCAGCCCCGACGAAGAGAGCAGTTGGGCACGCACCCTGCAAGTCGCGGGGCAAAAAGCGTTCCCCCAAGTGGGCGACGAGGTCATTGTCGCCTTTGATGACGGCCATTTTAATCGGCCGCTGGTCATGGGCACGCTCATCAACGGCAACAACAGCGAACCGCCCGCCTCACGCCTTCAGCAAATTCCCGATGTGTCTGGTCGCAAAAGCTGGGAAACTCCCGGCGGGCACGCCATCGAAATGAATGATTATCAGGGCAAAAAAACCCTGACCGTTACCACGGCCGGGGGGCAAGAAATCAAGCTCGACGACCAGAAACAAGCCATCACCATTAGCACCGCTGGCGGCCTGACCATCCAGCTCAACGACCGCACCAAAACGATCGAAATCACCAGCGGCGGCAATCTTGCCCTCACCGCCAACGGCAACCTGAATCTCGAGGCCAGAGGGCAAGTGAACGTGCGCGGCACAGCCATAAACTTCAATTAATAATGAATAATGAGTAATGACTAAAATACTATGCACTGCAAGTGCATAGGTTTGGCACTAAAGTGCCTTCGGTGACTTTCGCACCGACTGAAAGCTGAGGGACTAAAAGTCCATAGCTTTCACTATCAATACGCTTAAGCGCACTGAAA
>JBGTIZ010000182.1:0-5597 GCA_041745395.1 Promineifilaceae bacterium (SeqCode)
GACTTCATCACTAGATCTCAAATCTCCTGTATAAGGTAGGCGTTTCTACATGGCATTGGTATCCCTCCCATCGTTGGATGACAAATATTGACTTTCCAGACGACATTGTCGTTGTGGCGATGACTCATCCCAGTTGTGCCCCCACTAATAGCCTGCCCTGAGTCCGCTGGCAGGAGAGGAATCGCCCCTAGCAGAGGGGTAAACACATTCAGTTCTAGGCAAAGAACTGAGGATAGAACCTCTTTCTAACAACAGTAAGCGCATCTTGTTATCTTTTTCTTCATGAATGACTACGAATTTGTAATCAATTTTATAATTAATTGTTCCAGTCGGCGATAGGTAAACAACTGTAGCAAAGATACACTCTTGAACAACAGTGCCACTCTTTTCAGCAGGGAATGGTTTTTCAAGCAATAGAATATACGCGGAGTGACCTAAATAAGCCTCAAGCGCAGAGGGAATGAATGGCACCCAAAGAATGTGAGAGCGTATCAACTCACGATTGATAGCCATCCATGTTTGATGCGAACGGGCGGTTGTATTAGCAAAGTAGCCAATGCTTAAGATGAGAACTAGCACTAGCCCGGTTACTAACAATATCCACTTTCTACTCTTTTTGTTGTCGGACTTCATCACTAGATCTCAAATCTCCTGTATAAGGTAGGCGTTTCTACATGGCATTGGTATCCCTCCCATCGTTGGATGACAAATATTGACTTTCCAGACGACATTGTCGTTGTGGCGGACTCATCCCAGTTGCACACCCACTAAATCATGCTAACACGGCCGTGGTGGTCGCTGTAGAAATAGAACAAGCCCTTCTCTGCGGGGTGGGGCCACGGCCGTGTGGCAATCCCCTACCCGGCCAAATGTATGTCTGCGGGCCATCCTTGTGGGACAGAAATGACTTCACTGTAATATGTTGCTGACGTCATAAATGACAATTGCTCGTTGTACACTGCCACCAGACTCATCGCAACCTTTGTCACAAATATCAGCAATGATTTTTTGTCCATCAGACGACCAATCAAAGCTCCCTAAATTACTGTTAAATGCAACAGGGTGTAATTCATTTAGGGAAGGGGAGTATAACCATAATCCACTCTGTTTGGGAGACCCTGCCCTCCCACCAAAAGCTAACCACTCTCCATCTGGCGACCAATCCATAAAAGGATGTGCAAAGTAAATATCATCGAGTAACACTTGCACGTCTAATGTATCGGGATTCATCAAATACAGGGTGTATTCACCTCTGGCACGAGCGATGCCTCCTTGATTCACAGGGTCAGATGTGGCAAAAAAAGCGATTTGAGAGCCAGTTGGCGACCAGCTCGCTGAGCGAGCGATACCGGTGCCACTTGTGTCTATTTGCGGATTTTGGATGGACTAGTAATTTGTAGCCAGTGACCATGTTTTATCACCCGAAGTTAGAGATAGGTCAATAGGCTGTGTTCCTTCTGAGGTCAACCATTGAATCGTGCCGTTAAGCGATCCTATACTCTGAACGCCTCTTGTCATATCTGGATGCCAAGAAAACCTACCATATCCCACGTCTGGTGTCATTATCTCTAGGCTATTATCTTGCCAGTCAAAAGCCATTAGGTCTAATTTGTATTCTCTTCCTTCTTGTTCAAAATAACACTCGCGGATCACTCCTAAGCGACCATTAGGCAGAGCATTAGGCTGAAAATATCGCACTTGCCAGCAATCATTTGGCTCTAATTCAAGCATCAGAGGAACAAGCTCGTTATCTTTCAACTCATAAAGTTGCCGATCTTCTAAAGTCGTAATTATTCGCCCATTGGGAAACCACGTCAATACACCGTACTTGTGGAGCGGAATATCTACTATTTGCACAGGTGTATCCGTTTGAGGCAGTGGTTCAGGCGTACAAGATGCGAGATATACAAGGCATACCAGAAATGCCAGAGAAGAGAATTTGAATAGAGATTTCATATCTAGTTTCCACATAATTACGAATGCACTCGAAGGCTGAGCATGGTGAAGCCCGTTGCCTTCGACATGCTCAGGCAACGGGCTTCAGGGGTAAATAGTTTGGCCATATCAGGTTACAAAGAGCCTACGTATCAGTCGTCATCATCATCATCATCATCATCATCGTCATCATCATCATCGTCGTCGTCCCAATCATCATCGTCGTCGTCGCGGGTGGGCTGAACGGTGGGCACGGCCGTGTTGGTCGGCGCAACGGTCGGCGGCGGGGTCGGCGTCAGCGTAGCCGTGCGGTCAGGCGTAGCGGTCTGGGTAGGCGTTAGCGATGGACTTGGCGTGGGCGTGAGCGTCAGAGTGGGCGTGAGCGTCGGCGGCGCGGGAGCCACCACAAGCATCTCTTCCATCATAACCAGCCCATCATCATCCCCCGAAGTCACCCCGATAATGGTCACAACCATGCCGAGGTTCCCCGTCTGCCCCGCAGGCACTCTGACGGGAATGCCGCTGACCTGCCATATATTACCATTGATAGCTTGAATCTCGCCCGTAAACCGCACTGGTTCAGCACGGCGGGAGCCAAGCAAGGCGCGAACTTCGTCTTGGCGTCGCTTGCTTAACTGCTCTTGAACCTCGAGACGGCGATCCATATCGC
The DNA here is from genome assembly GCA_041745395.1 of Promineifilaceae bacterium (SeqCode). Lineage (GTDB taxonomy): Bacteria > Chloroflexota > Anaerolineae > Promineifilales > Promineifilaceae > Hadersleviella. The sequence continues at coordinate 2,606 of JBGTIZ010000182.1, forward strand.
CCGTTAGCCCCACTTGGAGCCGCTCACTGTATAGCTTGGCGCCATACAGCGCATCACCCGGCACGGCCGTTTGGGACAAAAGACCAACGGCAAACAGCATCACGGCCGTGGCCACCGTCGCAACCATCAGACCAGAGAAAAAACTGCGCCAGTCCCAGCGGTTAAGAAGAGGAACCTGTTTTTGCTGGCGCAAAGTTTCGCCCGTGGCGCGAAACTGCTGTTGGGAGCGGTATTGCGCCTGTAGGCTAGGGGAGAGGTGGCGGGTTTGCAACACGGCCGTGAGATGCAACAGCGGCCGTAAATCATCCGCCCACTGGGGATAGCGAGCCAACACCTGCTCAATCGTTTGCCCCTCTGCCAGCAGGTCAATACAGCTCGCCAACACCTCATCCAGCAAATTCGTCGCGTTGGTTTGATTGGCTTCACTCATGCTGACCCTCCTCGCGTGGTCACGGCCGTGTCAGATAAAAGTCGGGCTAATGCCTGTACGGCACGCGCTTGCAACATTTTGACCGCCGCTTCGCTTTTGCCCATCGTAATCGCCACTTCTCGAATAGACATCCCATACCCAAAACGAAAGCCTAACACCTCTTGCTGTTCATCGGTCAACTCGGTTAACGCTTCCGCCAGCGTTTCTTCTAACGCCTGAAGAGCGAGGGCGGACCCGACCGAGCCATCGTCACTCTGCAAACGTCCCGCCAGCGTGTCTGACAAAGTGATGTTCTGCTCTTGGTCACGCTTTTTGGCGCGGTAATAATCTTTGAGCACATAAGAAGCGGTTCCAAAGAGCCAGCCGCGCAGGGTGTCTTGGGGCGCGTTCTTGTTTTGAACCGCTTGCAGGAAGCGCGTAAATACTTCGCTGGTCAGATCCTCGGCCGTGGCGTGGTCATGCACCCGGAAGCGGATATACCGAAAGAGCGGCTGAAAGTAATGGGCGTGGACTTCGACCAGAGCCGCTTCTTCCAGCCGACGCACGCGCTGGAGAAGCTGATTCTCGGCTACGCGGTCGGGCTGGATGGGTACGGTTAGGAGCGTCAGAAGCGCGAACACAGATTTTGTCACCTTGTGCGGAAGGGTTGATAGATTGTTAGTCTCACTACTGTTAATCATAATCTGAATGGGCGCGAGATGCACAATCTACCGATTAGCGCGAGAGGGACGGGGGGCTGACCGGCTCAGCAACCGATAGTTTACCAAAAATAAGATTAACCCCACGCTGAGGCCGTACAGCAGTTTCATGCCCGTTTGGTTGCTGTCTGTGCCCGCCATTAAGCCGTGGAGCGTGCCAAAAACGTAGACCAAAAAGGTGCTGTAGTGCATGAGTCGCCACTTTTGCTGGCCGATTTTTTTACGCAGATAAAAGCTCAGATTAACAAAAAGCATAAGGTGCAGGGCTAAAGTACCGAAGCCCACCCATAGCGGTTTGTAGGGGCCAATAAAGGGGATGAGCAGATGGGCAAAGGTGTAGGTGAAGTAGGTATCGAAGAGGAGCAGGAAGGCATGCACGGCCGTGAACCCCAACGCCAGCCACGAGAGGGTGTTGTGCATCTCCAGCGTGACCGGCGGGGGCACATTCTCTTTTATCAGCTTGGTGCTGAGCAAAATGCCCCAGGCCGTCGAGGCGGTTAGAAAGAGATAGGCTATTAACCCCGTACTGCGGGTCAGGAACCACGCCGTTTTTTCACCATAAGGCGCAAAAACGGCCAGCCAATCGCCGAGCGCGGTGGTACGCGCTAGCAAAAGGATAAAAAGGGCGACCCCCACCACGGCCGTGATTTTGCCCAATACGCCGCGCAACTCCGCCCATTCAGACGGCTGAGGGCGCGACGCGGCGGCGCGGGCGTTGCCTCGCGCCCTAGCTGGGGCATTTTCGTTTTCATTTGTCTCTGTACTCATTTTTTGTCCTCCTGCATGTTAGGTTGTCAGCCGACCACCGCCGTGGTCCAACTCGTTTGCTCATAATTCATTCTGCGTGGCTCTTGGGGCTTGAAATAAACCCGTGGCTCCATCTCGGGGCTGAGCGTCACCTGCTCTTGGTCATCGACGAGCAGACCCGCCAGCCCATAAGCGGCCAGCATCTCTAGTCCCTCTTGTTTACCCGCGACCATCACGGCCGTGGCCCACGTCTCCGCCACAATGGCCGAAGGATGCCAGACGGAAGCCATGAGCACCTTATTCTGGGCAGGGCGATTGGTGCGCGGGTCAATGATGTGATGCCCGCCCGCCCAGCGGCGATAATCGCGCCCAGAGGTGGTCAAAGTGGCGTTAGACAGCCAGAGCGTGGCTAAATCTTGCCCCGCGTGGAACGGATTAGCGATGCTGACGGGCCAGCCGGGTTCGCCCTGTGGCGCATCACCAGCGGTAATATCGCCCCCGGCGTTGACCAGATTGGGGCCAATGCGGGCCAAAACGCGGCTGGCTAACACGGCCGTGTACCCCTTAGCAATGCCGCCCAAATCAAGACCAACCCCTGCTGGTACACGTACCGCCTGCCGGGCTGGGTCTAGTTCGATTTGTGCCCAACTGCTGTCCACGGCCGTGGGGTCAACGTCTGCTTGGGCGGCGGGCGAGGGCGTCTGTTTGGTGAACGGGTGACGATAGCCAGCGGCCACAACCGCCTGATGCACCGTGGGGTCAAACAGCCCGCCCGTGATAGCCGCCGCCTGTGTCGCCGCCTGCACGATGTCAAAAAAGAGGTGGGAAGCCGTAACCCATGTCCCAGCTTGGCGATTAAACAAGCTCAGTTCACTCTCAAGTTGAAAGCGGCTGAGTTGGCTCTCGACGCGGTGAAAAAGATACTCGGCCGTGTGTAGGGCATAGCGGGCATCGGCTGGGTCGGATGTGTCTAGCCAAAAGCTGACTTGACAGCCCATAGCGCGGAATTGGTGTGTGTATCGAGTTTGTTTTGTCATGTTTTTAGGTGTCCGGTGTCAAGTTTCACGGGTCAGGTATGCCCGATTCTTACTTACCCCCGCCTACCGTGATGAGTTGC
>JBGTIZ010000183.1:0-62465 GCA_041745395.1 Promineifilaceae bacterium (SeqCode)
CTGGTCAGCACCAAATCAGATGCTTGCGCCGCTTCGCGCAGGGCATCCCCTTGCAGGCGGTCGCTTCCTTGGTGGAGCAGGGTGCGCAGGTGGGGGGTGAACTTTTCCTTTTCCTGTTCCCAGTTGGTCACGACAGAGGTGGGGCAGATGAGCAAAATGGGGGCGGGCAGAGTGCCCATCTCTTCTTTCAGTTGTTGGGTGAGGGTCAGGGTCTGGATGGTCTTGCCAAGGCCCATGTCGTCGGCCAAAATAACGCCCATCCCCCAGCGGCGGGCAAAGTGGAGCCATGAGTAGCCATATTGTTGATAGGGTCGCAGGGTCGCTTGCAGGCCGTTTGGCGGGGGAAGCACCTCCACTTTTTCGTCCCCTTGCAGGCGGTTGAGCCAGCTTTGGAGCCAATCATCTAGCTCGACCCCTTCAAAAGGCAGGCCAGTCTCGGTTTTGCTTTGGCCGGTCAGCCCCAGCTTGGCCGCTTCCTGTAGGGAGATTGTCCCCTCTAGCTCTTGCTCTTCCCAGAAGCGAATGGCCGCCTCGATTTGCTCAGGGTCGAGCTGTACCCATTGGCCGCGAATTTGCACGAGGGGGGATTTGAGGGCGACCAGCGCGTCGAATTCGTCTCGGTTTAGCTTGGTGTCGCCGAGGGCGAGTTCCCATTTGTATTGCACCAGATTATCGAGGGTGAGATGGCCGGAAGACACGGCCGTGCCTCCTCCACTGCTCCCCTGCTTACTCAGCCGCAGACGCATCCCCAGCCGCGTGCCTGGCTTATTCCACCAGGGCGGCGTGAGCAGTCCAAAGCCCGCCCTCTGCAACTGCGGCGCACATTGCCGCAAAAACGCATACGCCTCAGCCGTGGTCAGGGCGACCTGCGTCGGGTTGCGCTGTTGCAGACTGCGCTCAATCGGCTTGAAAAAGCGGGCGGCATACCCCAGACCCGTCAGGAGCCGCTCCTGTGGGCGGTCAAAATGACGGTCAAGCGTTTGCAGGACACTCCCCTTCGTTTTCCACACCTCACCAGCGGGCACAACCAAGCTCGCCTCGTCCCGCGCCTGCAATAAATAATGCAACTGCCACGCCGCTTCCCCCTTTTTGCTCTGTTTATGTTTTTGCTGGGCAGGAGCCTCCAGCCGCAGGGCAACCCGATAAAATTTGTCGCCCGCCACGGTCAGGGCGCGTTCCCAAGCGCGGAAACTGCTGGCAAAATGTTGTAGTTGTCCCGCGCTGGCATTTTTCACGGTGGGGTCGGTGGCGAAGAGGGCGCGGAGCCAGGCACTGGCGGGGTCGTTGTCGGTGGGCAGGTATAGCTCTTGCCGCGTGGCCCAATCACGCACGGCCGTGTCCAGCATATGATTCACAAAACTTTCCAAAATAGCTCGAGGGGGAAGCGTCTCCGCTGGGTCAGCCGCCTCCGCTCGACAGACGGGGGGCATGCCCAAAGCCAGCCGCGCCATGCGCTCCGCTTCGCTGTCCCCATCCACCACCGGTTGCCACCGCGCTTCAAACTGGGCTAGTGGCCCCTGTTGAACCAGCGTGGGGCGATACAACTGCCGCGCCAGCAGTTCCAGCACAAACGCAAACGTCGTTTGCCAATACTGGCTGTCCACGCCCAAGCGTACCTGCATCGGTAGCGGATGCTGATGCAAATGGAGCAGGAGTTGCCACGTCGCTTCGCTGGTTAGCGATAGGCCGGGCATAGACCACGGCAATAGCTGGAGCGGTTTGTTGTCTTGCTCCCAGCTATGGGGCAGGCCGGGCGAGGGCACGGGGCCAAACTGGTTGGTCGGTAGCCAGAGGGTGAGGCTCTCGGTGGCGATTTTTTTGCCCAAGCTGGGGAGGAGCTGGCTAAGGCTGTGGCGCAAATCTTTGGCGCTGGCGGCGAAGGGGTGGGGCTGGCTGGATTTTTTGCGACGGTCGCGGCTGGGCTGGTCGGCGGTGGCTGTTTCAGCCCAGAGGAACACACGGCCGTGGGCTTGCGCGTCCGTCGGGGTTAACCAATGTAAATGGAGAAGTAACATTTGTTTGTTTGGTGTTGGCTATGGTTGGTTTATGGGGATTGGCGGGTCAGCAACGATAATGACACGCTCGAATTATGACGTAAAAGCAATCTCCCTTCAACTCGCCCACCCGCGATGATTGAACCCACGGCCGTGTCCACTTTTTAAGTGACGCGCTCCCCGTAGATAAAAAGGGTGTCCATCTGACCAGATGGACACCCTTTGATGATAGGTGTTTGTGGATAAACCACGGCCGTGGGTTTCAATTCGTCTAGCTACCGCCCGTATTCACGCGCCAGCTTAGCTGGTCGCGTGCAATTGATTGTTAGAAGGCGGTTGTCGGAGCGTTTGCACGGTAATCTGCAAGCCAAGCGCCTTTGCGACTTTTGCAACTGTGCTGAACGTAGGGTTGCCTTCTGGTGATAAGGCTTTGTACAAGCCTTCTCGGTTAAGTCCTGTATCTCGTGCCAGTTGGCTCATGTTCCTAGAGCGTGCGATAACGCTCAACGCATGCACAATGAAGGCAGGATCGTCACCAGCTTCCTCGATGCAGGCCTCAAGATACAGCTGAATATCTTCTTCCGTTTCAAGGTGCTCTGCTGAATCCCAGCGTGTCGTTTTAATACCCATAGCCTTATACCTCCAACTGTCTAGCAATTTCTTTGGCTTTGACGATATCAGCCTTCTAATTATGTATTATACTGCACGAATGCGGTATAAAAAGTCGCCTGTTTTAGCAACGCATGACCAATACCCTTTTCCGCTAAATCAGCTACAATCCCCGCATGTCATCCCCCACCCCATCCCTGCCCCGCCGCCTGTTGGACAATGCGCCCCTGGTGGTCTTTTTTTTACTGCTGTTCGATAGCTTTCACCTCATTTTTGCCCGCCTGCTGGCGCCGCTGTTGCCCCCGCTGGTCGCCTCCTTTTATGTCATGGCGATTGCCACGGTGCAGTTGGGGGTGGGCATGATTTGGCTAGGCCGATTGCGGTGGCGGGTGTTGTGGGATCATTTTTGGTTTTTTGCGGCCGTGGGCGGCTTGGTCGGGGGGGCGATGGTGTTCAGCTACACCTCGATGACCTACATTGACCCCGGTACGGGGTCTTTGCTGGCGCGGGCTTCGACCATTTTTTCGATTGGTTTTGGACTGGTGTGGTTGCGGGAGCGGCTCAATCGGTTGGGGTGGGTGGGCACGGCCGTGGCTCTGGTCGGCGTGGTCATCATCAGCTTTCAGCCGGGGGATTTTTGGCAGTTGGGGGCACTGTTTGTGCTGGGGTCGTCGTTTATGTACGCCCTGCACGCGGCCGTGGTCAAGCGGTATGGGGGGGAGATTGATTTCGCCAACTTCTTCTTTTTTCGGGTGCTGGGCACGTCGGTGATTTTGTTCACGGCCGTGGTAGCGGGGGGCGCGTGGGAATGGCCGAGTACGACGGCATGGCTCATCCTCCTGCTGACGGCCACGGTCGATGTCGTGCTGAGTCGGGTGCTGTATTACCTCGTCCTGCGCCGCATCGAGATGAGCTACCACGCCATTATTTTGACGCTCAGCCCGGTCATCACCATTTTTTGGTCGTGGCTCTTCTTTACCCAGTTGCCCACATGGCAAGGCATCGGCGGAGGGTTGCTGACCATTGCAGGCGTGGCTTTGGTCACGCGCAGTCGGCAAAAAGTCACTCCGCTTCAGCCTGCTCCAATAACGTAGCCAAGCGGGTCATGCTACTGCTGACGAGCGGGGGCGGTGGCTCCTCCATGGTGACCAACATGGCCGCGACCTTGGCCTGTCGCGCTTTCAAGTCAGCTACGGCTACGCCTGCCCCTTTGCCCTCGACGGACTTCACGGCCGTGCGTCGGTTAACCACCAGCTGATCCCACAAAATTTGGCACACGGCCGCCAGTGGTGGGGCGATAATCAAGCCCCACACCCCATACACATCCGCCAAGGCCAACAGCATCAGCAGGGTCAGGATGGGATTGTAGAGATGGTCGTTGGAGAGGTGTGGCGCCACCAAATAGTGCAAAAAGAGAATGACCAATAGCGTATACACGACCGTCCAAAGCGTGACGGAGAGACCCGTTAGCAAGCCGAGTAGCAAGGGTGGGATCAGGGCTAAAATGACCCCCACCACGGGGATGATCAAAGCGAATGCACCCAGCATGGCCAGCAGGGCGGGATAGGGGGAGCCAATGACCCAATAGCCCACGCCCAGCAGGACGCCCGCCAAAAAGGCTTGCGCCAGCTCACTGCGAATATATGTGCCCAGACCCAACTCGACCAACCCCCAAATTTCACGCGCCTGTGTCCGCTGTCCAGCCGGCAACAGGGAGAGCCATAATCGCTCAAAATGGCTCTGGTCTATGCCCCAATAAATGCTCAAAAAGAGAATAATCAACGCCCCGCTAACAAACCCGAAAATACCCTGGGTGAAGCCCAGAACGGCCGGCAACACAATCTCTCCCTGCTCGCCCAAAATGGTCGAAAATAGTTCGCTAGGGGGGGGCAGACGGGCATAGAGCAATTCTTGGAACGAGCTACCCACTAACCATTCTGGTTGATGCCATTTATCCTCGCTCGCAAGTTGTTGCCCCAACTCCTCAAGGTCAACGATGGCGGCTCCTGTGCCCAGCACGAGCAGGGAACCAAGGCCAGCCAAGGCCGCTACCAGCAGAAAAATCACCCCCACGCGCATAATCCACGTTTGCCCGTGCGGCCGCCGCACGAGGGGGCGCACAGTTGCCACTACGGCCAAGGAGATGAAGACGTAGAGGACGACGACGCGAAATTGCCACAGTAAAGCCAAGGCAAGGAGGGTCGTCATCACGGCCGTGGCAATGCGCAAAAGTTGCTTGGTCATGCTTCCTCCGACTCGCTAGCGGATTCTAACAACGCGTCGAGTTCCGCTGTAATCGCCTCAATTTCGTCCATCACCTGCTCCATTTGCGCCACTTGCTCCTCAGAGCCGTCGGGCTTCACCCGCGTCTGCTGGCGCAGGTCTTGGATCAGTTCCTGGGCGGCGTAGCGCAACCGACTAGCAAAATCACGGCCGCCGACACTCTCTGGCTCGCCGTTGGGCTTAAACACAAAATGATTCAGCAAAAGCTGAATCATGGCCGCCATGGGAATAGCCATCAGCGCACCGGGCAAGCCCAGCAACGTGCTAAACGCAAACAACGCCAGCAAGGTAACAAAGGGGTTCACGCCCACCGTGCGGCGCATGATGCGCGGCACAAGAAAATAGTTTTCGATTTGTTGGATGATAACCGTGGCCACAATAACCCACAGGAGCTTGTCAGGGCCTAAGGTCAGAGCCACTAAGCCCGCCGGGATGGCTCCTAGCAGTGGTCCAATCAATGGCACAGCTTCCATCAGCCCCGCCACCAGGGCCAAAACAAGCAGAGAGGGCAATCCGATGAGCCAATAAGCCACGAAAGACATCACCCCGATGACGAGCATAAGTAGACCTTGCCCCGCCATATAAGCCCCAATTTTGGTCTCCATCGTGGTAATTAGTTCGCCAATGCTTTCCCGCTGATCCTTGGGGCCGAGCATGAGCAGGGCGCGGATGATGCGCGGGCCGTCGAGTGTCCAATAATAGGCTAAAAGGAAGAGGACGATAACGGTGAAGAACCCGCTCACGGCCGTGGACAAATAAGCTAGCATTTGCTCGGCCGATTCTAGCATCCCACCCTCCGCGGGCCGGCCTATTTGTTGGATGGGGTCGAGAATGGATAATGTATCGGGCAAGAGGGCATTGAGGCTGTCCAGGAACAGGCCCGGATCATCCTCCCGCCATTCGCGCACGCTTTGGTAAGTAGCGGGCACAGATTTCGTAATCGCGGTCGTTTGTTCGACAATGAGCGGAAACAGCAGGAAGATGAACCCCGCCAACCCCGCTAGGAGCAAAAGGTAGACCAAAATCACGCCCACTTTGGGCGGCACACCGCGCCGATGCAACCACGCCACCACCAGCCTTAGCACGGTGCCGATGACGATGGCGATGAACAGCACAAAGAGGATTTGGTAGAAGAGGTAGAGGAGCCAAAAGCCGAGACCCACGGCCGCTAAAACAAGCGTGCCCCACACCACTTGTCCAAATGTCCAATTTGCTGGAGATAGAGCTGGCGATGAAGCTGGGGTAGGCGTATCGGACATATCGTCCTCGCAATGGTGACAGTTACTAGCCGTTCAGCTTTTAACTATTGAACACGCCTCGCCGCCTGCGGCGGCTCGGCCATAAAGGGGTATTTTTTCAGTGAGTCGTGACCGCAGGTCACGACTCACCAGTCTGTAAAAGTGTAAACATAGTGAGGCTCAAACAATACTCGAATGACACGGATTTTGAGAAATTCGCGTCATTCGAGACATTTGGGAAATGGCCTAAGACTTTGGTGGGGGTTCGTCTGCGGGGGGCGGTATTGCCCCACCATCATCAGCCCATGTCATTTTAGCCTGTTCGGCTGGGGGAGGTTGCACTGCGTTTGGTGAAGGGCTGGGTTTTTCCAACCAGTTCATTATCTTAGCCCACCATTGAGCGGGCTTGCTAGGGGGTGTTTGTTTATGTTCAGTCATCGGTTACTCCTTTTAGGTAACTGCTAACCAGCAAGTCCGTTGCCCGAAGCTCTGTTGAAGGCAAATGGACAAGCTCTCGACAGGCTCAGCCCTCGAATGCGTTAGTCGTTCCCATTTTAGGAAGATGGGCCTTTTAGCTCTTCAGGCACGCCGTGCATAAAAGCCAAAAACACAAGCTCTTCATCCTTGGCCTGAACGGCGTGATATTCACCCATATCAAAGGTTAGCAACATGCCTTGCCCGAACTGTTGCGGCTCTTGGTCGCCGCCTGAAAACAGGCCACTGCCTTTTAGAATGAGAATGTGCAAGGGGGAATGGGGCGCATTGTGCTCGGCAATAGATTGGCCGGGCTTGAGGGCAAAACGCAACACACGGCCGTGTTCATCTACAAATAACGGCTCGGCATGCGGATTGCGGTCGTGAAAGATGATGTTTTCATAGACTGGAATGGTTAGCATGGGTTAATCTCCTAATCGTTCGCGGGTTGTTGTTGTTTCGTTAAAAATGTCTGACTCATGGGTAACAGGCGTTACAGGCGTAACAGCGGTAACGGGCGTAACAGGGGTATGGGTCACTGTTTGGGTGACGCCCACCCCAGAACTACGGGGGCGATAGAATATGAGCCAGACGATGCGTTCGATGCCCCACGCTAGCAAAGCATAGACAATCATAGCGATGATGGAAGATAACTCTAGCATCATGTTGCCAGATGTGGGGGTGGCCACCAGCCCTGCGAAGGGGAAGAGCAAGATATCGCTCAAGTTGTAGATGAAGGCGGCAAAAGGACTTTCGGGGTTGGCTCCAATGAGCTTGAGGATAATGCGTATAGCGATGAGAGCCTGGACGATGCCCAGTGCTAGCCAAATGAGTTGGGTGACTTTGAAGGTGAAGAGGCGTTGCTCTTGGTCGGGGTCGCGTCGGGTTGTTCTTGTTTCAGACGTGTGATTTTGGGGCATGATTACCTCAGGGCATTCATGGGGTTTGAACTGGTTTTGGGAAAGGGTATTATTATCATGATACGCTCCACGGCCGTGGGGCACATCAGCCGTTCAGCGGGTCTAGCTCTCCCCCACTTGGGGGATTCGCCCCACCACCACCTTATGCACCTGTCCATCATCCACCAGCGGAATAGAGGGACTGGGTAACGGCACGCCATCCAAGCACACCCGCTGGAAATCCCCTGAGTTTTTCACCACAATGTGGTACGTCGCACGGCCGTGTCGATACCGCATCTCAAACCCAGCCCAACTGGCAGGAATACACGGCTCTATCCGCAACGTCTCCCCCACCTTGCGCAAGCCCAAAATCCCCTCCACCCCCAGTCGCCACATCCAGCCCGCCGACCCCGTATACCACGTCCAGCCGCCCCGCCCCACATGCGGGGCTACCCCATACACATCGGCCGCCAGCACATATGGTTCTACTTTGTATTGGGCTACCTCCACGGCCGTGTCCCCGTGGCTAATCGGGTTCAGCAGAGCAAACAAGCCGTGCGCCACATCCCCCTGCCCTAGCTCTGCAAACGCCCACGCCGTCCACAGCGCGGCGTGGGTATACTGGCCGCCATTCTCCCGAATGCCCGGCAAATACCCCTTGATATAGCCGGGGTCGCGTGCTGTTTTATCAAACGGCGGCGTGAGCAATAGCACCAGCCGCTCCTGCTCTAGCACGAGGCGGTCATAGCTGGAAGCCATCGCCTGTTGCGCCCGTTGCGGGTCGGCCGCGCCCGAAAGCACCCCCCACGCTTGGGCCAGCCCATCAATCTGGCACTCCTGATTTTGGGCCGACCCCCACGCCACCCCCTCATCATCAAAAGCGCGGCGATACCCTTCCCCATCCCAGCCATGTTGCTCGATGGCCTTTTGGTAGGCCACCGCTTGCTGGCGATAGCCATCAGCACCGTCCGCTCCCACCCGCTCGCACAAATCCGCAAAATCGTTCAGCGTTTTGTAGAGGAACCAGCCCAGCCACACGCTTTCCCCGCGCCCTTCAATGCCTATCCGATTCATGCCGTCGTTCCAGTCGCCGCCGCCCATTAGCGGTAGGCCGTGTTGCCCCGTCGTAGACCCCTTCTGCAAGGCGCGGCGGCAATGCTCGAAGAGGCTATATTGTTCACTACCCGTCTCGTAGGCTCCATACCGCTCTTCTTCCCCCTTAGCTAGCGGTGCGCCCAGCAAGAAGGGGATTTCCTCGGCCAAAATCGTCTCGTCCCCTGTGCTGACCACATAGGCGGCCGTCACATAGGGCAACCACAGCAAATCGTCGCTGATGCGCGTGCGCACCCCGCGCCCCGAGGGGGGATGCCACCAGTGCAACACGTCGCCCGCGTCGAATTGGTGGTGGGCGGCGCGCAGAATGTGTGCCCGCGCCAAGTCGGGGCGGGTGTGGAACAGGGACAGCACATCTTGCAATTGGTCGCGGAAGCCATATGCCCCGCTAGACTGGTAGAGCGCGGAACGCCCCCATATCCGGCACGCCACGTTTTGGTACAACAGCCAGCGGTTGAGCATCACATTCATAGCGGGGTCGGGCGTGTTCACCTTAACTGCTCCGAGCAGGTCATCCCACAGGGTTTGCACGTCGTTCCACACGGCCGTGCAACTCCCCTCCTGCTGGAACTCCTCAATCACCGCCAACGCTTCCTCTTGATTCGCGCCCTGCCCCAGTAGAAAATAAACTTCTTCACTGCCGCCCGGCGGCAAATCGAAATGCACTTGCAAAACGGCACAGCTATCCGTGCCCGCCGCCACCTGATTATTCAGGCCGATGCGCCCCAGCGCGGCCGGCTGGCGCAAATCTCCCAAGCGGCCGATAAACTCCGCCCTATCGGCCGTGAAACTGTGCGGCTCTTTCGAGGCGGCCACAAAGGCCACCCGCTCCCCAAATTCCGTGTTGTACGGGTTACGCGCCAGCAGGGCATACTGCTCTCGCTCATAACTGGGGATGAGATAGGGTTGGGTCGTGCCTCGGCTCGTGCCCAGCACCCATTCGGCATAGAGGGTGAGGGTGAGGGTGAGGCGACGCGGCCGTGTCGACTTATTTTCCAAGCGCACCTGCATCATTTTGACGGGTGACTCGGGCGCGACAAACAGCCGCGTCTGCTGTTGCAGGCCGTGGCTGTGATGCTCAAAAATGGTGTAGCCTGCCCCGTGGCGCACCAAATAAGGCGCGTCAGCCGGGGCGGGTTGGGGGGTGGGCGACCAGATTTCGGCCGTTTCTTCATCGCGCAGGTAAAGCGCTTCGCTGGGAACGTCGCTGACAGGGTCGTTGCGCCATGATGTCAGCCGATTTTCGCCACTATTCACCGCCCACGTAAACCCGCCGCCCGTCTCGGAAACGATAAAGCCCACTTCTTCGTTGGCAATCACATTGATCCACGGCGCGGGAGTGCTTTCTCTGGGCCGCAAGTAGATTTGGTACTCCTTGCCATCGGCGCTGAACCCGCCGAGGCCGTTGTCGAATTGCCAATCCGTCGGCCGTGGCAACCCGTCCTTCTGTCCCTCGTCCCTTTCGCCCCCGTCCCCTGTCGCCACAAAGGCGGGCAACGGCGTGGGCTGGGCTAAGAAATTGCCCAACTGCTCGCCAATCGTGCCCCCTGAGCCATCCAATACCACCCGCGCCGTCGTTTGGAGCAGGATGCGGTCGGCCAGCCCCATTTGGTCTTCGCGCAAGACAAACAAGCCGCCCCGCCGATTGAGCCAGCTTTCGCTGTGGGTGCGGTGGATGAGGTGGTAGATGAACCCTTGCACCTCTTGGCCGTAATTTGATTCTTGCTGATTGAGAATGACCAAATCAATTTGCAAATCGCGCCGCCGCCAATAGGTGTGGGCGCGGAGCAGGTCTAGCAACAGTTCGCCATCTTCTTCGCGGTGCAATTTCACCAGCAAGATGGGGTAATCGCCCGAAATGCCAAAGGCCCACAGCCCTGTTTGCCCCTTTGTGTTGCTGGCTAAGATGTCTGCGTCGGCACGGCCGACGGGGTGCGGGTAGAGCAAGAGCGACAAAATTCGTTGGATTTGCTCCAGTTGCGGGGTGGATAGCTCCAGTCGGCGCAACTCTTGCTCGGCCAAACTGCGGGCACGCACAAAAGTGCGCTCCAGCATGAGCCATTGCTGATAGCGGCCGCCCCACGCCACTGCTTGGCGGCGCGATGGGGAAGCAATGGTAATAAAGGCCAAGCGCACGGCCGTGTGGGGAGCCAGCGTCAGATCTTGGCTGAGCGACATAATGGGGTCGAGCGTCGCCCCCGTGCTTTGGCTAAGGCCGTGCACAAGGGCGGCGGGTTGGCGAGGGGTGCGGTTGCGCCCCACAAAATTAGCGCGGTTGCTTTCATAGCCAGACCCTAAGGGTTTTGACCCACTAGTTGGGTCATTTGGCGCGTCTAAACCCTTAGGGTCTTCCAGCACCAACATGTGGAGCAAATAGAGCGGCTCCTCGTGGGCGGAGCGCGGCCGACGGCGGAAGAGCAGGCCATTTAGCTCGGGCAGGTATTCGCTTTCCACAAACAAATTGGCAAAGGCGGGGTGGCGGGCATCGGCCGCGCCTGACCCCAAAACGACTTCGGCGTAGCTGGTTAGGCGCAAGTGACGGGTTTCGCCGCTGTCATTGGTCAGGTTGATTTGGCGGACTTCCACGTCGTCTTCGGGGGCGATGACCACGCTCATTTGCAGGGCGATGTGCTGGTCGTAGCGGCGAAACTCGACCATGTGGGGGTGGAAAAGCAGTTCTTGGCTTTCAGGAGACACGGCCGTGGGTTGCATCCCGGCCGACCAAACTGCGCCGCTCTCTAAATCTTGCACATAGAGCCACTGCCCCCAATTGTCCAACGTCGTATCGGGCCGCCAGCGGGTCAGCATCGTCTCATCCCAACTGCTGTACCCACTGCCCGTATTGGTCAGCAAGGTGTGGAGGTGGCCATTGGAGAGAAAATGGACGAGCGGCATGGGGGTATCGGTGGGCACACCCCACGGATAGAAGGTGACGGCCGCTTTCCCCGTACCAGCGGGAGCATCCTCGGGCTGAGACGGCCGTTTGTCGGGCAGGACAATGGGGATTTGTTCTTGCAGGAGCAACTCGATGCTTTGGATGTGGGGGTCGGCGTGGAACCGCGCCACCATTGGCTCCCCTTCTAAATAGTTGACTAGTGAGAGTAAAATCATGCCCTGATGGTGAGCCATATAGGAGCGCACAATGGCCGCATCTTGCCCCAATTCCAGCCGGACGGGGGAAAAGTCGAGCGCTTCAAACAGCCCGTAGCGCCCCATCATGCCCAACTCGGTCAGGTGAGCCAAGTTTTGGCTGACCGCCTGCGGGGCAAAGGGCAAAGCCAGCACCGAAGCATAGGGGGTGATGACCAAATCATTGGCCAAGCCCCGCTTAAAGCCCAGCCCTGGCGCACCAAACGCCCGATATTGGTAATTTTGGTTCGTATCAAAGGCATAAAAACCCGATTCGGAGATGCCCCACGGCACTTTGTGGCTCTGCCCGTAGGCAATTTGATGGTTGACGATGTGGTGATAGCTTTGGTTGAGGAGGGTTCCCTCGTAGTTCTGCATCAGCAGGGGCGGCATGAGGTACTCGAACATCGTGCCGCTCCACGAAAGCAGAGCCAGCCCTTCGTGCAGGTCGGCAAGGGGACGACCGAGATGCAACCAATGGCTTTGCGGCACTTGGTCGTGGGCGATGGCCACTAGGCTGGCGATGCGGGATTCGGAGGCGAGCAGGTCGTAGAAGTTGGCATCTAAACGGCCGTTGGTCAAGCTGTAGCCAATGTGGAAAATTTCCCGTTGGGCATGAAAGAGGAAGCAAAAATCCATCTCGGTGAGAAAGCGAGCGCATTGCTGGGCTAAATCGGTGTAACTGAGCAGGAGCGGGGTAATGAGCATGCGCGTTTCTAGCAAGGCGGCGGCGAGTTGGGCACACCAGGCATGAGCCTCGCTGTCTGTGGTGGGGAGCAAGGCTTGCAGGTGGGCGAGGGCGGTTTGCCCCTCATGGCACAACGTTACGATTTCGTCGAGGCGAGGGGTGAGCGGCAAAGTGGCTTGCAGGGTTTGCCACGCCGCTTGTATTTCCGTTTGTCTTTCTGTGGAGAGGCGGGCTTGTTTCAAAGAGGCGGGTGGCTGGTTAAAGAGGAATGCCCACGGGAGCAAGCTGTTTAGCTCGCGCACCATGCCTTGCAAATGGGTGTGGATGCGGTCGGCATAGATGCGCCACGTGTGGATTTGGGTGGGGGTAATGATGTCATCGGCCGTGACCAAGGCCATGAGGTGAGTAGCAAGGATGGGTTGCTCGGTTGCCAACAAATGGTGCAATAAGGCGACCCATTGCTCGGGCTGGTCTTGTACGGCCAGCACCTGTTTCCTCATCTGTCCTAAATGGTCGTGTAAGGGGGGAGCGGCTTGGTCGGCCGTCAATAGAGCCTCATCCAGCAACGCCAGCGCATCCAACAGCCCCTGCCACGTTGCCCAACGCCATGCGGCGTGCTGGGGCATGGACAGACACCCTTGTCGGAGAACGAGTAGACAGCCTGCCAAATTGCCACTATCTACTGTAGAAACGTAGCTAGGATTGAGGGCGGATAAATCGCGGGTATCTATCCAGTTGAGGAAATGGCCGCGATACCGCTCCATTTTGTCGAGGGTATTGAAGGTAGAGCGCAGGCTGAGAGTGAGGGAGAGGGGGCTGAGATAGCCCAAATCATACGCGCCCAAGGCGGAGAGGAGGTAGAGACCGATATTGGTGGGGGAGGTACGGTGGGCGATGACCCCGCGCGGCGATTCTTGGAAATGGTCGGGCGGCAACCAGTTGTCATCGGGGCCGACAAACTCCTCGAAGAAGAGCCACGTGCGCCGGGCAAGGGTGCGGAGCTTTTGCTGTTGGTCGGGCTGAAGGGGGATGACCTGCGAGCTGGCTGGCTGGCTAATCCGATAGGCAATAAGGGGGCCAATGGCCCACAGAAAGAGGAGGGGCAAGGCGATGGGCAAGGCGGTCGAGTTGAGCCAATAGACCAAGAGGGCGAGGACTATGCCAAATAAGCTGGAGGGCACGAGTTGCTGTGCTAGCGATTTTCCACTATTGTCGTGTCTTAATTCGACCGAGGCGGCGGTTTGCCACTGTAGCAAATTGCGCCGCGAGATGAGCAACCGCCATAAGGTGGTGAGAATGGCGGTCATGGTGAGGGCGCTTTCGTAGGGTAAAAAGGCGAGAAATAGCACCCAGCGCAGGGCGGCATCTCGCACTGGCCGAGCCAGCTCCGTCCATGTGGCTCCGTCAAACAGGCGCCGCAGGGAGCTGAGGATAGTGGTGGCGAGGGGGATGGCGGCCGTGAACAGCCCTAGCAAGGTCCACACAAGGGGGGAACCGGGAAGCAGAACCCAGCCCGCCACAAAGAGCAAAAGGAGCCACGGGGCGAGCAAACTGCGCCGCAAATTGTCGGCTATTTTCCACTGTCCAATGGGGGATAAATCGTTGCGAATGTAGCGTGGGGGAGGGGACACGGCCGTGGGTACCCACGGCATCAGCCACGGCAAGAGTTGCCAATCCCCCCTCACCCAGCGTTGGGAGCGGCGCACGCTGGTGAAAAAGTGAGAAGGGTATTCTTCGTATAGCACAATGTCGCTGACAAGACCGGCACGGCCGAGAATCCCCTCGAACAAATCGTGGCTGAGGAGCGTATTTTTGGGGATGCGTCCCGCCAAACTGCGCTCGAACGCATCCACGTCGTAGATGCCTTTGCCGACGTAACTCCCTTCGCCAAATAAATCCTGATACACATCGGAGACGGCCAAGGTGTATAAATCGAAGCCGCTATCGCCTGAAAAGAGGCGGGTGAAAAAGGAGCGATTGGCACTGGTGGGCTTGATTTGGGTGCGCGGTTGCAGAATGGTGTAGCCTGCAATGACTTTGTTCGTGTTGGGGTCGAATTGAGCGTGGTTGAGCGGATGCGCCAGCGTGCCAATCAGCCGCTTGGCTCCTGCGTGGGGCAAAATGGTGTCGGCGTCGAGGGTGATGATGTAGCGGATGTGGGGCAATATGGCTAAATCACCCACCTGAATGATATAGGTGGTGTCGCTGTGGCCGCGTAAAAGCTGGTTGAATTCATGTAATTTACCTCGCTTGCGTTCCGAACCCATCCACTTATTTTCGCGGGCATTCCAGACGGAGGCGCGGTGGAAAAAGTAAAAGGGCTGGCTGGGGTAGCGTTGGTTGAGGCTCTTGATACCCGCTTGGGTTTGGGCCAGCAGGGGAGAATCGGCCGTGGGTTCGGTGTCGCTATCGGCTAAATCAGTCAGCAGAGCAAAAGAGAGATGGGGGTCGGGGTTGCGGAGGTAGTGTAGCTCTAACTGCTTGAGCAGGGAGTCTGCCTCGGCCGAGTTGGTTAGCAGGGTGGGGATGACGACCATCGTGCGGGCGGTGGCGGGGACGCCGCTTTCCAAAAAGTCTAGTTTGGGTAGGGCGCGGGGGGCGACGAGGTGGGTGATGAGCCAATTGACGCTGTTGACGGCGATGGAGAGGGCGGGGATGAGGGCGCAAAACAGGGCAGCCATGGTCAGCCAGCCATTGGCACCCTGCCACTGGGCATAGCCTGCCAAGAGCAAGAGGATGAGGAAAGCGAGGCCGTTGAGAGTGCCTAAATAGAGGGGAATGGCATAGGGAGCCATGTCCCGTTGCCATTTGCCCATCCCGTGCGGCTGATACCCTATTTCTTGTTCTAGTTGGGGTAGACCATCGGCTAGTAGGTAGTAGCCGACATGGTTGGCGGGGCTGGTTGGGGCGGTTTGGGCAAGGGACACGGCCGTGTGCGCGACCACTGCCTCATCTTGCTGGGTGGCGCGGGCGAGCCGCTCGATGACTTTGCGGTACTGGTCGCGGGTCTTAAAATCCATCTCCTTATAGACCCGAGCGGGGTCGTGGCGCAAAATTTGCTCCACATGGCTGATACGCTCGAAAAAGGTGCGCCAATCTTCGGCCGCCAGCAGGCGCAAACTGGGAATGCAGTTGGCGACCACATCGGTATCGCTACAGGTGTGGTTGTATTGCAGGGCGGGCGGCAATGGCTCGGGTTCGAGATTGGCCAAACGGCCGACCGACTGCGCCAAGCTTCCCAATAAAACCAGCCGCAACATAATCGGCAAAGCCCATAACTCGCCCGTTGTCAGCGGGGTGACGGCCCGATAGGCCCATATAAATTCGTGAACAGACTCTAAATCGAGTTGGCAGGTTTCGGTGATTAAAAATTGGCGGGCCAGCTCGTAGACACGGGGATAATTTTGCAGGGGCGTGTCGGCCGTTAATTTGGGCAGGTCATGATAAAAGGCGGGGGATAAATCATCTTCCACTTGGCGTTGGGTTTGCTGGACGATGTAAAAGTTGTCGAGTAACCATTCGGCGGCGTAGGAGAAGACGAGGGCCTCGGCCGTGGTGTTGCGCAGGGTAAGATACCCTTCTTGGAGAAGTTTGGCTTGGGCTGGCAAGGCGTCCAGCAGGTGTTGGCCGCGCTGGTCATAGGCAATGGCCTGTTGGCTGGCCGCGAATTTGGGGCCAGCCCACACCAGCGGGCTAAAGACCTCGGATGAGGGCAAGGAAGGCTGGTGTGCCTCAGTGGGAATAGTTGCTGTTGGCAAAGTCTTGCTCTCTTATCCCTGCATTGGCCGACAGAACACCCATGTTGTTGGTCGCGAGCGGCCGCAGTTTAAGGGATGGCAAATCTTGAATAATGAGCAAGGGAATGTGCCCATAGGTGATAAAGTTGGTGGTGACGTTGCCATACGGTCGGGCATTACTCCCCGAATGGCCGTGGGCGCTGAGGAGTAATAAATCCCCCTGCTCTTGTTTGACAATATCGTGCAAGGCGGCAATGACGCTGTCGCTAACTTGCAAACGGATTTGGGTATCGAGTGGTAGGCGTTTTTGGAGTTGTTCTAGGTAGCTGGTGGCGGCCTCTAAATTGTGCTGGGTGAGTTGCTCGCTAATAGCGTGGTCCTCGGCCGTGAGAGTGTGCGGCTGGGTTATTTCGGGGCGGGCGACGACATGCACCAAGAGCAGTTGGGCGTCTTGGGTTTGGGCAAGGCGCATACCGATGGGCAAAACGCTTTCAGCGCGTAAGGAGCCATCGAGGGGGACGATAACACGGCCGTGGTGCAGGTCAGTTAGCGGGTTGGCCGTGGGCCACTCCGCCCGTACCAGCAGAACCGATTTGCGGATTTGCCAGATGACTTTTTGAGCCACCCCGCTGTGGCTGTGGTTACTTAGGACGACCAAATCTACATCATTGTCATGCGCATACGCGACGACGCGCTCGGCCGCTGAGCCTTCCAACAACACGTTCGTAATGGACAAATGGGTTTGTTCCCAATCGCGGCTTACTTGCCCCATGTAAGATTGGGCTTCGACTTTGCGCAAATACCAATTGAGAGGGTCTACCTGAGGCTTGCAATCAGTAGGATCCTCCTCCACGACATGCACAAAGAAGAGTTGTGCCCCCATAGCCTCGGCAATGGCTTTGGTATAAGGCAAGACGCACTCGGACAGGGTTGAGCCTTCTAAGGGGACGAGAATTCGGTCTAGCATAGGAATACTCCTTGGGCAAAGCGAAACCTAGCCAGTCTGGTAAGGCGAGCTAGGTGCTGGTTAGACCTCGCAGGGCATTAACCCTGCGAGGTCTAGCGGGTAGGGTGAATCGACCAATACACGGGGATGGTCTTTGTCCTATTTCTTATCTTTTTTCTTGTCTCTCACGACCTGTTGCTTCTCGTGGCCGGAATTGTCAGGCCTTGTTGTGTCATCTTTCTTGCCGTCTTGAGCTTTGGGAGAATTGGCAGGCTTTGTTTTATCGCCTTTCAGTTTGTCTTTATCTTTAGGGGAATTGGCAGACTTTCTTTTGTCGCCTTTCTTGCTGTCTTGATCTTGACTGGATTTGGCAGGCATTGTCTTATCTCCTTTTTTGCTAACTTGAGCTTTAGGTGAATTGGCAGGCTTTCTTTTATCGTCTTTCTTGCTGTCTTGATCTTTGGGCATAGTTTTTCTCCTACTACTTGAAGCCAGCGATGGCTGAAGCCAGCGATGGCTATTAAAAATTGTTGTAAATTAGAGGTGAGCGTCCTGAAAAAAGTTTTGACGCAAAGCGGGGGGGGTACTTGACCAATGTATTGGGATGATCTTTTTTACGCTTCTTCTCTTTTTTGTCCTGCTTCTTTTCCTTGGGGGTTTTAGCAGGCTTTGTTTTGTCGTCTTTCTTGTCTTTCTTGCTGTTTGGATCTTTGGACATGATGTTTCTCCTATGGTTTACATGGTCACTGTGGATGGGAAGTCATTAACCAAATACCGTTAGCGGCGGTCTTCTATCCGCCCAAAAGTGGTTTCGAGGGCATTCTTGACCTTGTCTGCCGCCCCATCGACGGCCTGCTCCCAAGTGGCGGCTTGTTCGCTGGCGATAGCCCGGGGCAGGCCCGCCAATGAAACTTCTAATAAGCAACGGATATCGTCATTGCCCCCTTTTTTGTTGCTGTTTTCATCGCTTAGGTGGACTTCTACCCAGGTGATTTTTTCGGTAAAGCGGTCAAGGGTTCCCCGCACGGCCGTTTCAATCTCAGCGATCATCGTGTCATTGCCTTCAATGTTTCCATCGGTGTTAACCTGAATGTGCATAGGGGTCTTCTCCTGTGGTAAACGTTCAGCTAGTCAGCATTTCAGCCAGCTAAACTGCGTACCAAACCTGATGTTTAAGTTCAATAACAGACTGTTTGATGAGTTGCTTCCTGTTTTAAGCAACTTAGCCGCTCGAATATGGCTAAGTCGTGTCGAGAAAAACGAGCAGAAGTGCTAATTGGCTAAGACGCCAAACGCTTGCCTTCTGTGATAATGGGTGCAAAAACTTAATACTTAATAGCGGTAAATAGCCGCTACACCTGTCTGGGTCGGCATTTGTTCCGTGGAAACAATCATCACTTCGCCGCCCATTTGGCGGGCTAACATGCCCAAGTCATTTAGCAGGTCATTTGCGGCGAGTTCGTCCAGTTCAATGTCGCCAGTGGCTGTATCTAGTCTGCCGAGTATTTCTCGGTCGGCTTCGATGAGTAGGGTGGCGACACGTCCTGTTGCGGCCGCGACGGCCACCTCCGCCAGATTGTCTTGGCCGAGATTTTTTGATTGCGCCTGGCCAAATGCTTCGGTCAAGGTGGCCAGTTTGGCCCGATAATGTGGCTCGACCACCTCCCATGCCCGCTGGCGTAGTTCATCGTCGGTTAGGGCATCGGGGTAAATATCAATGCCTTCAGCTATGAGGAAGGGGTTGCGGCTGACTTGCTGAAACATCTGCCGATGCTCGGGTAGGGTGGCTAAGATAAGCGGCAAGCCTGACGGCTGTGAATGGTGTTCTAAAACGTCACGGTCAACGGAGCGGAAGAACCGTTCGGCATCACTTTTTATATCCGCGTCTCGGCCACCGTGGCCGTGGTGCATGGCATTTTGTCCCCCACCCACACCCCCATATGAGGCTACAGTCAAGTGTGGTTCGGTTAGTTCACTTCCTAGAGCTTCGGTGATGGTCTCCGCTACGGCTGGGTTCAGTGCTATTTCGTCCAGCTTGTCCCGGTTGCCTTCGTAGAGCTTGATTTCGTGCCGACTGAGGCCGAGGATTTGGTAGCGGTCGCCTGATTGCAGGAGGCGTAGCAGGGGCGTGGTGTGAAATGTATCGGCCGCTACGGCCAACTCGGCCACAGGCCGTTGGAGTTTGTAAACGCGAAATATGCCCTTGGCACTCAGTATGGCTAGCCCATCAAGCGTGTGATTCCAAAAGCTCTCGTCATCAGCCAAGTCGAGAAATGGCTCTAATAGTGGTTGAGTCTTTTCGTCTGGATAATTCTCTTCAAGAGACTCTTCAAGGAGTTTGACCAGATTGCCAAAACGGATCGGGTCTTGTTGGTTTTCGGGGTGGCGCCGATGCGTGGGCTGGTAGAGTGTGAGGCAGGGCGGTTCGTAGCGGCCTAACATAGCTAAGATCCCAGCGGGGGTGGTATGTTCAAGTGTGTGTATCATGTCTTCTCCTTTCATAAGCGTTCAGCTAGTCAGCATTTCAGCCAGTCAGCTAGCTAAACTGCGTACTAAACTTGATTTTTTGGCTTATTACGGATTGTTTGACAATTTGCTTCCTGTTTTAGGCGACGCAGTCAGCCGTATATGACCAAATTGTGTCGAGAAAAGGAAGCTGAGATGCTAAACGACTACATCCTTTCTATCTATGATGTAGTAGTGAACCTAAATGAGTTGAGCCGCAGGAGGTTTCTCCTTGTGGATGTATGCTAAATTATCCGCCAAGTGTTTGATCCTGCGTTTTGAACCAAGCGAGCGCTTGGTCAAAATGTTGTGGCTCAAAATCTGGCCAATATTTATCGACGATATAAAAATCCGCATAAACTGATTGCACGGGGAGAAAACCGCTCAAACGGCATGCGCCGCCCCACCGTACAATCAAATCTAGGCGCGAAACTTCATCTGAATACAGGCGGCCGTTTTTAAGACCATCCAGATCCCATTTCCAGCCATAGTTGACAAGTAGATTTACCTTCATCCCCTCGCCCCGGCGCTGGCGGAATTCTTTCAACGCCGTGGGGAATTGCAGCGACGTTTCATCGCCGACAACCAGCAAAGCCGCCCCACGACGTATAATCTCGAGGGCAAAGGCCACGGTGGCCTCAATGAAGGCCTGTTTCTGGACTGAAGGCCGCTTGGTGTTATCTTGTGTGAAGCAAAAAATGGAAACTTCTTCAATCCCGTATTCTTTGCACTTCTCATAAAGTAGGAATCCAGGGTCGATGCCGTGAGCATAGCCAGATTCTTTGGACAGACCATGACCCACAGCCCAGCGGCGATTTCCATCGGGAATGAAACCCACGTGACTTGGGAATTTGTTATGTGTCATTGCAAGCCTCTGATTTTTAGGTTTTTAGATAGAAAAAGATAAGCGTTCGGTTACTCCGCATTTCAGCCAGTCAGCTCGCTAAACTGCGTACCAAACTTGATTTTTTCGACTCAGGAACAGTTTGTTTGAGGATTGGCTGTCCTGATCTACCTATTACCCACATCTTTTTCTCTCTGGAAAAATAGCCCTCACCCCGAGGGAGAGGGCTAGGGGTGAGGGCTTCATGCACCACAAAGGCAAACCTGTGGGTAATTCATAAAACATAGCTGTGCAGTTAGGTTCGGGGGCGTTGTTGTATGCTTTGCGCTGTACCACGGCCGTGAAACAAAAAGGTGAGTGCCAAGCCCGCCACAAAGCCACCGATATGAGCCATGTAGGCCACGCCGCCTGTATCGGCCGTATCCGCCATTGAGCCAAGGCCGCTAAAAAATTGGAGTACGAACCAGAGGCCAATGACCATGAGGGCGGGTACGTGCATGACCCGTCGCCCTTGCAACACGCGCACATTTTGCTTGGGGAATAATAAAATGTAGCCGCCTAACACCCCTGCCACCGCACCCGATGCGCCCAAATTGGGGATGCTTGAGTCGGGGTTAAAGGCCAATTGGGCAAAGGTGGCGACCACGCCGCAGACTAGATAGAAAATGAGAAACGGAATATGGCCAAAACGGTCTTCGACGTTGTCGCCAAAAATCCACAAGTAGAGCATGTTGCCGCCCAAGTGAAGCCAACCCGCGTGCATGAACATGGCCGTGAAGAGGGTTAGGGAATCGGCGATGGGGCTGGCCAAAAAACGGCTGGGTACGAAGGCCCATTTTTCGATAAACGCATTACCGCCGTTCATTTGGACGAAGAAAAAGAGGACATTTAGCGCAATCAGCGCATATGTCACGAAGGGCACGATACGACGGGTACTGTTGTCGTCACCAACGGGGAACATGGACGTTCTCTCCTCTTCTTGTCAGATACGAATTTCACGAATGACACGCATTTTTGCCTATCAAATTGGTAAATTTTGTGTCTTTCGTCTCTACCTTTAATGCGTTTAGGCTGTTGCTTTTGCGCCTACCTGGAGTTCTTCTTTCGCTTCCCGCTCCATTTTGTCTAAACGGGTGTAGTAATCGGGAAATTCATTGAGGTGGGCGAGAGCGATTTTGCCTGTCAGCAAGGGGTCGTTGTGGGTTACGTCGGTGGTAGGATCGCCACGGCCGTGTTCCAACTCTACTTTTAAGCCCATGTGGAATTGCGTTACATCAAAGCGACTCCAATCAATGCCCAACTCGTCGCCAATGGCGCGGGCTTCATCGGCTGTAAAATAAGGTTTCGTTGACATGTAAACCTCCTTGGTAATCAGTTGAGAGTTAAAAATTTAATTCGGTAATAAATACAGCGAGAAGTAAGAAGTAAAAAGTTGAGACTGTCTGGCAGTTAGCTCTTGAGCAGAACTCAAGACACTTCTCAACTTTTTACATTTCACTCTGTTACCGAACTAATTTTTTAAAGTCCAAGTTATTGCCAACCGCTTAGACTATGCCTAAGAGTTGCAACAGAACGAGGATAACCACAATGACGAGAATAATGTGAATCCAATTACCCGTGCGCGGGAAACTGGGGCTGATGTTGCCACCCAAAAAGCCGAGTAGCCACAGAATGATTAGAATAACGACGATTGTCCACAACATAATGTTTTCCTTGGGCGGTAGCCCTAAATTTTCGTTGCCAAGACCATAATTTATGTAGCTGTTCAGTATTTCAGCCAGTCAGCATTTCAGCTTCATTTTCATATAGCAAAGGTGGCCACATTTGCGTGACCAAACGGCGGGCAAAGCGGTTGTTAACCTAAAACAAGCGCGGTTAGCACGAAGTTTAGGTGGCTGACTCGCTGAACGCTTACAGATTTACTTCCGAGAGGCTAGGCAGTGGCCTTTTCATTCAAGCCTTCCGTCAACAAGCTACCCATCGCCAAATCATCCAGCTTCTGGTCGCTGTCGTATTCTTCGTCTAAGATACCTTGCAACTGGTCAGCCTCATCAGCAAAGCCCAAGGCTTTGGCATAAGTACGCAAACCCCCATAAGTGGCAATCTCATAGTGCTCCACTTTTTGAGCCGCTAAAATAAGTGCCGCATCTTTTGCTTGCGGATGGCCTTTCACATTGACAATTTCCAATGCTTCGTCTACCAGCCCTTCCATTGCTTTGCATTTTTTGGAGCCGGGGTTTTTGTCTAGCCCCTTCAGGATAGCTTGAACGGTGGTCATGTGATTTTCTGTCTGGTGCGAATGGTTTTGAAAGGCCTTCTTCAAATCAGCACTGGCGGCGGCTTCGGCCATTTTAGGCAAGATTTCCAGCAACTGTTTTTCAGCACTGTAGATATCTTTTAATTGGTCAACGTAGAAATTTTGAAGGGATTGGATAGTCATTTGATTATCTCCTTGGTGTAATGAGCAAGTTTTACTGCTTGCTCGGGAAATTTGTTTTTATAGGAAAGAGCGACTGTGGCTTAAATTGTTTCTAAAGCCAGCCTGACCATACTAGAAAGAAGATCTATCTGGTATGGCTTGTGTAGCAGGGGAGGCAATGGGTGTGGTGCGAACCGACGAACCACTTCCGCGTGGCTCAGGCCAGTAGAGATAATGACCTTGACCTCAGGGGCAATTTTTTGCAATTTGGCGTAGGTTTGTTCGCCGTTCATCAGGGGCATGTTTATGTCCAACATAACAAGACGAATGTGTTGTCGTTGTTCTTGGACAATGGCAAGACCTTCATGCCCATTGGTAGCCGTAAAAATCGACCCGTTCACCAGCCAACCGAGAATTTCGGTCAAGGCTTCGCGAATGCCAATGTCATCGTCAATAACCAAAATGGAATCCACCAGCGCACAGGTCTTTAAATCGGCCAAGGTGTCGAAGGTACACATGCTTTTCATTCTGTTCCTACATCATCGTTATAGATGTTGCGGGCTTGGTACA
Organism: Promineifilaceae bacterium (SeqCode); assembly: GCA_041745395.1. Taxonomy (GTDB): domain Bacteria; phylum Chloroflexota; class Anaerolineae; order Promineifilales; family Promineifilaceae; genus Hadersleviella. Next base: position 23,449 of record JBGTIZ010000183.1, read on the forward strand.
GGGATACTGGAATTATTAACGGCTGTTTTGCCCGCGTCTAACACAGGCGTCCAACGCTCTTTTTGTTGTTCAACCGCTTCGTGGCCACGTTGCTGGAGGTCATCGACCTGCTTATACAACTTAGCCGACACCTCGTTGGCTTTGGTCTGAGCTTTATCAACGCCACTTTCAATCGTGTGGACCGCTTGCTGGCTCATTTCCTTGCTCTTCTGCTCGATTTTTGACCGCGTCTTTTTGCCCGATTGGGGAGCCATCAACAGCATGGCCAATGCCCCTGCCAGTGCGCCCACGAATGTGCCCACCAACACCGTACCAAAGCTTAATCTCTGTACTTGTTCTTGCTGTTTCTGTTTAGTCATTTTCCTTTTTCCCTTGTTGTCCATGTTGCCATTGCCCCCCCTAAAAAAACCTGCCAAGCTTAGAAGCCCACGCTAGTTAGATTAGAGGGGGTATGGGTTCAACCCTTTCTAGCGGGAGCGTACGCCGCCGCGAACGAGGTTAACTATGCCTAATAGAATGATGGCCCCCATGAAGGACACCAAAAGGCCGGGCAAGCTAAAGTCGTTCTGGTTGATGGTGCCAATGCCAAGCAGGGGGGTTATAAACATCCCTGCCACAAACGCACCGACAATACCCACAACGATGTTGAGGATTAAGCCTTGTTGGCCGTCTGTCTTCATAACTAGGCTGGCCAGCCAGCCTATAATTCCACCTACGATAAGCCATATAATAAAGTTCATTTTGTACTCTCCTTGGTTTGGTAGTGTATGGAAGACACGGCCGTGGCCATGCCCTCAAAAATTGAAGTTTGTCAGTTTGGATACAGCATTAATCAAGTTTGGCCGCTTCTAAACGCCTGCTGAATTCCTTTTGGGTATACAGCCGGCTGGTGCCGTACCGCCTTTGGAGCAATGGGACTATTTCTGCGGCCGTGCCTTGCACTTGGTCTAAATCTTCTTCGGTGAGTTCATCCCACCACTCTCTGATTTGATCCCGCATTTCAGGCCAAGTGCGCTCAAAAGTATCTTGATTCATGCTGTATTCTCCTGATGAAAATTGGTAAAAAACTCATTCACTAGTACTGGACTTGTCAACCTTGGCTGTTTTCAGCCGTTCGCTATATTCCTCACCCCGACGGTCGTACTCTGTCTAGGCGCGTAAATATCATGTGAATATCATACTATTTTGGTACTGAGGTAACATCAGTCGTTCAGGGGGTATACTCCTCCCCCACTTGGGGGATATTTAACGGATAAACTCGAGGTGACGGCTACGTGCCTGACGCAGTTTTTTCCATCAGCGTGAGTGCGCGGTAGGTGTTTGGAGGTAAACAAAAAGGGTGTCTACCTGGTTAGGTAGACACCCTTTTTTGCTTTGTATAGTGGCCGTGCTTTAACTTCTTTGTTTTTCAGTAACTACTAAGAAGGCTATCGAGGGCTAAGCTTGTTGGTTAGCCGTTATGTTTGTAACCACGGCCGTGTTCATCCTACACCGCCATGCTCCCGCTTAAATGATGCCTAGCAGTTGCAACACAACGAGAATGAGAATAATGACCAGCAGGGTGTGAATCCAATTGCCTGTACGTGGAAAGCTAGGGCTGATGTTCGGCCCTAGAAAACCGAGTAACCAGAGCACCAACAAAATGACAACGAGTGTCCATAACATGGTCTTTCTCCTTGGATATTAGAAAGTGTCGCGGAAGTAAAACGTGAAAAGTAGAGCCAGCTACCTTTATAGAGCATCATACAGCAGGTTATGGTTGTTCACAAGAAGCAACACGGCCGTGTTCAGACTCAGCCCCACTCCCATTACGCCCCACTGAGTATAAAAACCACGCCTTCACGCCTGCAACCGCGCCGCCAGCCACGTTAAACTAATTGCGTACCAACCCACGAGCTTGTTAAACCCCTGCTCCCCAAAATAGATAGCCAGCCCCGCCAGCACCGGGTGCCCCACATGGAAGCCCACCAGCGCGGGCACACAACTGTCCTCGCCCAGATTGAGCTGGTCACATAGCAGAGGCGTGCTACTGCTGAGGCTCGGTTCACTGAGCAAATGGCCGACTAAATCCACCCCGCTCAAAAGTTGCAGGCAGAGACCAGCAGGGAACAGGGCAAAGGCGCCTAGGGCAAGCGGAATGATGATGATAAGCTGACCGTAAATTTGCCACGTTTGCAGGGCAAAAGAGAGCGCGAATTTTGCTGGGGTGCGTGCGTATTTACCCTGATACAGGTCGCTGAGGCTGATACCAAGGGGGATGAGCAGAGTCAACCAAATGAGGGTAAATTCGGGACGGCCCAAAATGGTGGGCAGGGCGATGAGGTACAGGATGATTCGGAAGAGGAGCAGAATCCCGGTGACACCAATGATAAGCAGGGTGAGGCGGGTGAGGTATTGCTCGACCATCTGCTGGGGGGTGAGTTGGTCATATTTTTGGCGCAGTTCAAGGGGCTTGAGCAGGGCAAAAATGCCGAGCATGATGAGCAGGATAAAGGCTGAGCCGCTTAGCCGGCGTTCTTCGAGCCACGCGCTTTGGTTGTAGACAGAGGCGATGCCAGCGATAAGCAGGAAGAAGCCGCTGAGGGTGAGAATGATGAAGGTGTGTTGTTTGTTCATACTGATGTACAGGAGCTAAGTTCCTCAAAGGAACTTAGCTCCTAGGCAACCTAGGCCATGCGGTTGCGCAAATAAGACCAAGCTATCTGGCAAAAAAGAGGCTGAAATGCTGACGAGCTGAAGTGCTGACCGCCTATTTATCATGCCGACCCTTTGCCCCAAACTTGTGCAAAAATGCCTTTTCTGCTTCGGTCGTGCCAATGATGACTAACTCCGCATTAACGGGCAACGGCATATCGGCGGGCGGGTTAATTTTTGACCCAGCGGCCGTGCGTAGGGCGACCACGTTACAGCCTGTTTCTTGGCGCACATTTGCCTCGGCCAGCGAACGCCCCACCAGCGACTTGGGCACATGCACCTTAAACACGTCTACTCCTTCGGCCACCATGAGTACCGTACTGCGGTCGAGGATGCTGATAATGCTGTTGGCGCCCATTGAAGCGTAAGATAGCACAAAATCTGCGCCGGCGCGGTGCAGGGTGGCGACGTTGCGCTCTAGCACGGCGCGGGTGATGATTTGAATGTCGGGGCGCAGGCGACGGCAATAAATGGTCAGGTAAATGTTGATGTCGTCGTCATGGGTGGTTATCACGGCCGTGCCTGTTTCTAAAATGCCCGCTTGCTCCAACACCTCCTTCTCGGCCGCATCCCCCAGAACATATTTGTGCGGGTCACGAATCCGCTCCTTATCTTTTTCCACAATGCGGTAATCGAGACCTCGTTGCGCCAAAGACACGGCCGTGGCGCGACCCACGCGCCCCCCGCCAATAATAATCACCGGTACATCCCGTTCTGGCTCATGATACAAAAGCTCATTGTACTGCTTGAAACACCTCGGCGACCCCGCCAAAACCAGCACCGTGCCTTCATTTAATAACGTATCCGGCCCCGCGTTTTCATAATGACCCCGCTCCCACACCCCCAACACCGTTACGCCATACTTTTGGCGCAGGGCAACCTCCTTAATTGTCTTGCCCGCCAATGAATTATTGCCCACCGTTGCTTCTGCAATAATCAGGTCATCAATCTGTCCAATTGGATGCGCCAGCGTCCCGCCGCCGCTAATGCGCCGCGCCAACGCTTGCCCCATCAAATGCCCCAACTGCAACACATGGTCACTCCCAGCCAGCTCTAAAATATCGACCGACGCCGAGAAATTAGCCGTGGTCAAAACGGGCACGGTTTCCGAAATTTCCCGCACGGTAAAGGCCACGTTGGTATTGACCATGTCATTGGCGGTGCTGGCGACCAGCCGCGCGTTATTCACACGAATCCGCCGATAGGTTTCGGGGTCGTCTATGTCCCCCCACACCATTTTGTACCCGCTGTCGTGCAAATCAAGCGTTTCGTTGAGGTCTGGATTGAGCAGAACATAGCTGTATTCATACCGTTTCAGCTTCTCGATGAGCGACTCTGTGACCGAATCAAGATGGGTCAAAATGATATGCCCTTCGGTGTTTGGCGGTAGCTCGCGGGGGGCACGGCCGGCCGCCTGGGCCTTCATCCACGGTGCGTAGAAAAATTCCATGAAGGTGAAGGGAAAGAGAACCAGCAAAAAGAGGATGCCGCTGAGCAGGACAACCGTTGAAAAAATACGGCCGATGTCGGATTGAAACGTAATATCTCCAAACCCTAGCGTAGACATGACGGTGAGCGTCCAGTAGAAGCCAGTTACCCAGCTATTGTTTTGCGTTTGCCCTTCGTAGGCCATGATGTAGTGGAAGATAACGCTGTAGATTGTGACCAGCAGGGTGAGGGCCAAAATAAAGCGCAGGAGGCTGAGCAGGTTTACTCGCCCTGGCCCCTTGCGCATAAAGTAGTAGAGCAATGTGGGAATTGATTTCATAGCTTCTATTGTAGGTGGGTTGGGCCTATTTCTTCAAATATTAGCTATGAGCCTACTGAAAAAAGGCAGAGGGCAGAGGGAAGAAGGAAGAAAAAGGGCGGGACTTCTCGAGAAAATCTCCGCGTTCTTGTATGGGCAATCTGTGACCAATACAGCTTTGTGCTCCTTGCGCTTTGGCGAGAGATTTTATCTTTTGGCCTGAGCCGCAAATTCTGAACGTTCTCTGAACGGTTGGTTGCTTACACTGGCAGGGTATCTTGAGTTGTCTACCCATCTATCAGTTGTATTGAAAAGGAGAACCAATCCATGAGAAAGCATCTGTTGAGTACGCACCTGCGTTGGCTGGTTGTGTTGTTGGCTGTGGGGCTGTTGTCCACGGCCGTGTTGCCTGCCCCCGCCGCATCAACCACCCCCACCATTAACACGACCATTACCATTGATGCATCCGACGACCCCGACAACATTCAATCCCGCACCTGCACCTACAGCAGTGGCGGTACGGCCATACCCGCGCCCGATGGCCGCTGTACCCTGCGTCGCGCCCTCATCGAAGCGTCCGCTCGCCCACCAGCTGACCGCCCCATTGCGATTGTGTTTGACCTAGCTACAGATGACCCCAACCGTGACCGGGATGCGACGGGCACATGGACAATTGTCATGGAGAGTGCCTTTCCTCCCCTTAGAACCCAGAGCATTCTAGATATCAATGGGGAAGTGATTATTAACGGCGATACGCAGAGCGGCGGCCGTGTTGAAGGCCCCAAAATCCTGATTGATACCAAAGATTATTCGTTGGAGATAGAAAGCGAAAACAACGAAATTCGCAATCTGGGCTTGATTAACGGGGGGGCTATTTTCCTCAAGGAAGATGGCAACCTAGTGGAGCATCTGTGGCTCGGTCTGAGCGGGGATGGACAATCTATCCAGCTACGCACGCCAGCCCAGCCCCAGCGGCTAGCAACAGGCGGCATCAATCTTCTTGCTAGCGATAACATTGTGCGCCACAACACCATTGCCGGGGCGTTCAGTCCTGCTATCAACATAAATGGCGGCACGACCAATAACCAAATTCTGGATAACCAAATTGGCACGCGGGCAGATGGTACAGTGCCCACCGTGCCGTCTGCGATTCAATGCTTGCGCAGTTTTAATTATGACCCCTCCAACTGGTATGGCGGCTGGGGTATTAACCTAGCGGGCACGGGGCAAATTGTCTCGGGTAACCGCATTGCTGGCTTACACATTTTGCAGTCCGCCAACGATACGCCGCCGATGGCTCTGGAGATTTTCGGCTCAAGCCACACCATCGAGGAAAACATCATTGGGGTGGATAGTGCGGGGTCTCCCGTGGGCGTTTGTGGACAAGGTGTTAAAGTGAGCGGGAGCGGCACGCAAATCGTGAACAACACCATCGTGCGCAGTCGCACCGGCTTTGAGGACACGTCCGGCAACGCTCTGAACGGGGCGATTTTGGCGAGCGATTCGTCGCCACTATTTGGGCAAATCACGGTGCGCGGCAATATTGTCGAGGATGGGCCAGGCCAAATTTATGTCTTTGGACCACTAATCCCAATGTCTCTAAGCCAGTTCCGACCCGCGCGCATCACGGCTATTGACGGCACGGAGCTAACGGGCACAAACGGCAATGATAAAGACGGCAATGTGAGCGAGTGCCCCAACTGTGTCATTGATTTTTATCTGGATGATTTGGACAACACGGGAGAGACGCTGGTTCATCTAGGTAGCACCACGGCCGATGCCAATGGCGATTTCACATTCAGCATGAGCCAGCCGTTGGGGCCAAATGAAGCGGTTCGCACCAGTAGCACGACGACTTCTTCGGGCGTGATTGGCACGCTGGGGTCAGGCACAACATCCCGCTTTTCGGGGCTGTATTTGCTCCAGACAGAGGTGTTGATGGCCGGGCCAACGACAGGGGACGAAGACGAGACGTATCAGTTCCCAGTGGGGGTTATTCCTGCGGAAACGGCCATTCCCATTAGCTACACCATTGCGGCCACGGATTACGAGACAGGGGTGGTGGTGCTAGACAGCACTTCGGCGGTCAGCTCTCTGCGCTGGACGACACCCGGCCTGAAAACGATTGAGATTACGGTGGATACAGGCTTGGCCACGGATACGGTGACGTATCAAATCCAGATTGGGGAGCCAGCCCCGCCCATGCAGGCGATTTATTTGCCGCTGGTGACGCGGTAGTTTTGGGTGAAAAGAAAAAAGTTAGAAGCGAGAAGTAGGTTGATCCTACTTCTCACTTCTAACTTCTAACTGCTCATGGGCAGGACAAAATAAAAACGGCTCCCACGGCCGAGTTCACTCTCTACCCCCACCCGACCGTCTAGCTTGTTGATAATCCGAGCCACGATGGTCAAGCCCAGTCCATGCCCTTCCGTTTTGGCATGAAGGCGGGCAAACTCCCGAAACAGTTGCTTCGTTTGTGCTTCGGATAGCCCCGCCCCGTTGTCTTGTATCCAAAACAGCAACTCCCCCGTTGCTTCGAGCCTATCCGCCCCCACGCTAATGTGACACGGCCGTCCCCCATATTTGAGCGCATTGCTCAGGTAGTTGACCCATACCTCGACCAGCCACGGGGCGTAACCCACGGCCGTGGGCCAGCTCGGCGGCATCACAATTTCAGCCTCTGCCTGCTTGATCAACAAATCAAGCCGTAGCAGAGCAACCTCAACCACCTCAGCCATGTTGACTGGCTCCAGTTGCACCGCTTCGCGCCGAATCCGCGCCAGCAGGAGCAGTTCATCCACAATGTTAGAGGCGACTTTACTGCTGTGGGCGATTCTGCTGGTCACGTCGAGCAGTTCAGCGGGTTCCACGGCCGTGTGGGGCGTAAAAGACGCCTCGCTTATCTCTTCGTGTAGCAGGCCAGTGTAGCCATAAATGACGCCCAGCGGGGTTTTGAGGTCATGGGCCACGGTATGGGCGAAGGCGTCTAGCTCGTCGTTTTGCTGGGTAAGCTGGTCGTTGAGGGTTTCTAACACGGCCGTGTGTTCCTGCAACTGCTCATTCAACAAGGCCACATCCCGCTCCGCCAAAAACCCCTCCCACCGCTGATGCAACAGCGTACTGTGAAAAATGACGGCGATAGTCGCGCTACCCAGCACCGTCAGGAGCAAAAAAGGTTGCACCACTTGAATATATTCATTGGGGCTGTCCCACACCACATTAAACAGCAGATAAGCCATGCTCGTACTCAAAATCATCGTGCGCGTGATGCGCGGCGGCCACGGCACAATCGGCAAAACGCTATTGGTCAAAATGACCAACGCCAAATATCCCACCACATCATCCACTACATAGCTAATCACCCCAGTTGCTATAAAAACAACCGCAAAGAGGGGGAAGAACACATGAACGGTGGGAATTTTGGGAAACCAGCGCAGAACGAGCGGCAGGCCAAGGAAGGCTAAGCCAATCGCCACATCAAGCAGAAGAACCATCCACAACAGCGGCTGGTCATAGTAGAACCAAGCGTTGGCGATGGTATACAGCACGATAATCACCGCCCCCACATAGCCAATTCCTGAAATCAGGGTGCGTCGGACAGGGCTAAGTGAGATGAAAAATTGCTCGACTAATGCGGGTTGGCCTGAGGGCAATGGTTGCCGCCAGACGGCCAGCCTGTCTTTTTCATTGGTGTTAACAGTCATGCGCTCTGTTTTCTGGTTGTTTGGTCTGTTTTGTGGAGCGGGGAGGTTGGTGTGATTGTTTGGCGTGTTGCCCCATCAGTTGCTAATGCCCACAAATGCTGTATCGGATAGCAGATGAGCAAGAGTATAACGGAAACTCGATTTTTGCAGTAATGCCCGTCTGGCAAAAGGGTGACTTGTTCAGCGATTTAGCCACAGCGTGCATCCGATGGCAGGTTTCGTCGGCCGTTTGGCTGGCATAGTGTGGGACGCTGGAAACTCTAACGGACTAAACAGGCGCGATTTTCACCAGTTTGAACAAGATATTTGCCTGATAGTTAGCCAATTTGCCCAAATTTTCCTTGACGTTGGTTTAGGCCAGTGATATAGTTGCCGCATCAACTATTTACCTGTTTCTAACAGAAATGCAACCAGATAGTTGCAGTATCAACTAAATTTACCTGTCTGTTGGGGTGGTGGTCTAGGGGGTTTTGCCGAAATTTCTTGTTTGTTGACAGAGTTCGCCGCGCTTTGGCTATGCCTACGGGGCAGGGGGAGAACTCAAACGCTATAGGGTAAGCATCAAAATTTGTCGCGCTTTGGTCGCGCACAAACAAAGGCGATGTTTGCCCCGATATGTACGAAAGGAAGAAAGGTCGATGAATAAATTATCGAAATACCGCTGGCAGTTTCTTTTTAGTCTAACCCTGCTCACCACGTTGTTTGGTGTAGTGGGGTTATTGTTTACAGGGGGGGGAACGGCCACGGCCGTGGAAAATGCCTCTCCCACGGCCGTGTCTAATACCAGCGCGGCCTTGGTTGGTAATTTGCAATCAGAACTTGGTTGTCCCGGTGATTGGCAACCAGACTGTGCCGAGACCGAATTGGTTAATGCTGGTAACGGTGTTTGGCGTGGTGAATTCACCATTCCCACGGGCAGTTGGGAATATAAAATTGCCTTCAATGACACGTGGGACTACGCCATACCTAATGACAACGTGATCCTAGATGTGGTCACCGATACCATAGTTATTTTTTATGGGGATGACAAATCTAATGCGGTACTCGATACTGTAAATCATCCCCAAATCCCCGTGGCCGCTGGAAGCTTTCAAAGCGAACTCGGCTGTGCGGGCGATTGGCAACCCGAATGTGTGCTTTCCCTGCTGACCGATGCGGACAACAACGGCATTTACACCTTCGAGAACGACACTCTACCTGCTGGAAACTATGAATTCAAAATCGCCTTCAACGAAATGTGGGGGGGCGATATTCCCGGTAACAACGTTCCCTTCACCATTGAAGCCGTAGGTGATCAACTTACCATTTCTTGGGATAGTAGCGACGATACGGTTACGGCTGATGTTGTTTACATAACGGAAGACCCTGTACTGGCCGCGCCCATCAGCCACACCATTCAGGACGAAATCTTCTACTTTGTCCTGCCTGACCGGTTTGAAGATGGCGACCCCAGCAATAACGAAGGCCCCGCCCCCGGCGGAACCCCTCACCGAAACAGGGTATCTGCCCAATGACAAATCCTTCTTCCACGGCGGCGACATAGCTGGTCTGGATGCGCAACTCGACTATATCGAAAATTTGGGCATCACCGCCCTGTGGTTAACCCCAGTCTTTGAAAACCGTCCTACTCAACAAGATGGCTCCACCAGCTTTGGCATTGGTGGGGCGTATCATGGGTATTGGATCCAAGACTTTGAAGGGATTGACCCCCATCTGGGCACAGAGCAAGAGGTGATTGACTTCATATCCGCCGCCCACGTGCGGGGAATCAAAGTTTTCTTTGACATTGTGGCGAACCACACGGCCGATTACATCATCTACGCCGAAGGTCAATACAGCTACCGCGACAAAGAGACTTACCCCTTCCGCGATGCTGATGGCAACCCGTTTGACGATCTCGATTACGTCAACGACCCCAACTTCCCCGCGCTGGATCCCGCTATCAGCTTCCCCTATACCCCCGTCTTTGCCGACCCCAACCACGCCACGATTAAAAATCCTGCTTGGCTGAATGATGTCACCCTGTATCACAATCGCGGGGACTCCACCTTTGCTGGTGAAAGCTCGCTTTACGGGGATTTCTTCGGCTTGGATGACCTCTTCACGGCGCATCCCGACGTGGTGGCGGGCTTTACTGATATTTTCACCAACGCCATCGCTACCTATGACATTGATGGGTATCGCGTAGACACGGTAAAGCATGTCAACCCTGAATTTTGGGAAGCGTTGGTTCCCGTGGTGATGGATTACGCCGCCAATAACGGCAAGCCGGACTTCTTCATCTTTGGGGAAGTGTTTGACGGCAACCCGGCCGTGTTGAGCCAATTCACCACTGATTTGCCCTTCCCCAGCGTGCTGGACTTTGGGCTACACGGCACGGCCAACAGCTTTGCCGCTAATAACTCGGCCACCAATAATCTGCGCGATTTCTTTGCCAATGATGACTATTTCACCGATGCGGACAGCAATGCCTATCTGCTGGCGAACTTCATCAGTAACCATGATGTCGGCCGTATCGGGCGCAACATTGTCAACAGCAACGGCTCTGAAATGGATGCAAGCTGGGTGAGTCGCTCTGAACTTGGTCACGCGCTGATGTATTTTGCGCGTGGGTTCCCCGTGGTGTACTACGGGGATGAGCAAGGCTTCACGGGCGGCGGCGGCGACAAAGATGCTCGCCAAGATATGTTCGCTAGCCAAGTCACCGAGTATGACCTGTATGAAATGATTGGGACGAATGCCCAATATAGTGATAGCAACTTTGACGAAACGCACCCGCTGTTTGGGACGTTGGCGGATTATGCGGCTGTCTTGAATAACCATGAAGCTCTGCGGCGTGGGGCGCAAATCCATCGCTATAGCCAAGCGTCGGCTGGGGTGTATGCGTTCTCCCGCATTGACCGGGTGGAGCAGGTGGAGTATCTGGTGTTGTTGAATAACAGCACCAGCAATGCGGCTGTCAGCGTGCCGACTTGGTCGTTGAGTACGGGTTTCACGGCCGTGTATCCCCTCTCTGCCGCCCCCATCACCGCTGGCGCCAACGGTGACGTGTCCGTGACCGTGCCCGCCCTCGGCGTGCAAATCTACCGCGCCGACGCCATTTTGCCCGCCAGCGTCACTCCTCCCGCTAACCCCGTCTTCAACACCTTGGGCAATAACCTGCTGGCTAACCAACAGGTTTCCGGCCGTGTTGAAGTCGGCGTGGCCCTCGACGCAGACCGCTTCGCCGAAGTGACCTTCGCCGTTAGCATTGACGGGGCGCCCTACGAAGTGATTGGGACAGATACCAATGCTCCCTATCGCGTCTTTTACGACGTGAGTCATTTACCCGCTGACACGACGCTCCGCTTCAAAGCGACCGTCCATGACTTGCTCTATCCCGACCCAGAATATGGTGTCGCTACCATCTCCGTCGTGACCACCGAGCCAGTCGAACCTGGCTCAGGTGACTACTTTATCTTCCATTACTATCGCCCCGACGGGGACTATGGCGACTTCAGTAGCAACGACTACAACGACTTCTGGGGTCTTCACCTCTGGGGCGACGCCATTGACCCCACCGAACTACCCACATGGACAGAGCCGCGCAAATTCACAGGCTTTGACAGCTACGGCGCGTTCTTGGCCGTCCGTTTGGTGGATGACACTCAGAATGTGAACTTTATTATTCACCGAGGTGATACCAAAGACACGGATGCGGATAGATCGTTTGACCCGGCCGTGGCTAAAGAAATTTGGCTGGTCGCTGGCGACCCGAACGCCTACACCTCTGCCGCCGAAGCGTTGCAACAAACCCTCGTCCATTACCAACGGGACGATGATGATTACACCGATTGGGGCCTGCACCTCTGGCAAGATGGCAATCCATCATTGACCAATTGGCCAGACCGCCACATGGTAGACAGCTACGACGATTTTGGCGCAGTCTACTCCATCACCGTGGCGCAGTACCCCACCTTGACTTTGAGCAGTGGCCTCAACTTCATCATTCATGACGGCATGGGAACACAAGACCCCACCCGTACCTACACCCCCACCGTGAACTACGAAGTGTGGGTGCGCGACGGCCGTGATAATTTGTACACTCAAGAAGGGGCGGCCATTGGTGATTTCGGTGTAGCGACCATCCATTACCATCGTTGCTTTGGCGACTATGGGGATTACGACAGCACCGACTACAACGACTTCTGGGGCTTGCACACCTGGGGCGCGGCTCCCGACCCCGGTTGGACAACGCCTCGCAAGCCCGCTGGCACAGATGAATTTGGCGTTTATTTTGAAGTGACGCTCACCAATGATAGTGGCACTTTGAACTACATCCTGCATCGGGGCGACGAAAAAGATGTTGACCCCGACCAATCGCTCAACCTGAACAGTACGGGGTATGAAATTTGGATTGTTCAGAATGATGACGGCTTCCAGCACGTCTCCCCCGCTATTGCTCACAACGTGATTGGGCAAGTGTGTGGTGGTGCAGGCGATATTACCCAGCAACGCGCTTACTGGCTCAGTGAAGAGACAATCGGTTGGCAAGCATCGGCTGTGCCTGCTGACATTGCCGAGTATCGTCTTTACTACGATGCCAACGCCGGCATTACGCTCGGCCAAGCAGGTATCAGCGGTGGTAGCTACATCACCCTGACTCTTGACCCCGGTGGCCTAAGTGGCGACATTGTGGCGAAGTTCCCCCATTTGACGGGCTTGCCCGCTTTGGCGATTGGGGCGGCTGATTTGGCTCTTGTGCCCGATATGCTCAAGGGGCAATTTGTTATCGCCGCGTATGATAGTGGGGGCGAGGTACTCGACGCGACTGGGTTGCAAATTCCAGGCGTGTTGGATGACCTGTACACCTACACTGGTGAGTTAGGGGTGGTCTGGGATGGCACAACACCCAGCGTCCATTTGTGGGCGCCCACCGCGCAAAATGTGACCTTCCATCTGTTTGCCGACAGCGCTCCCGCGACGACCAGCACGACGTATACCATGACGTGGGATGCGGCGACAGGCGTCTGGAGCGTGATGGGTGAACCAAGTTGGGATGAGCAATATTACCTGTTCGAGATTGATGTGTTTGCGCCCACCACGGGCAACATCGAAACGAACATTGTGACTGACCCATATGCCGTCAGCTTGGCGATGAACAGCACGCGGAGCCAAATCCTAGATTTGAGCGATGCAGACTGGGCGCCTGCGGGTTGGGACACGCTGACCAAGCCTGAATTGGTCGGTCCGCAAGACATCTCGATTTACGAAGTGCACGTGCGTGACTTCAGCGCGTTTGATGAAAGCGTGCCCGCAGATGAGCGCGGCACGTTCAAGGCGTTTACCTACACGGATACCAACGGGATGAGCCATCTGCTCAGCCTAGCGGATGCGGGTATGACCCATCTGCATCTGTTGCCTGTGTTTGATATTGCCACGATTGATGAAGACAAAACGACGTGGCAGACGCCAGATTATGACCTGTTAGCCAGCTTGCCGCCGACCTCGACGCAACAGCAGGCGGCTATTAACGCCATTCGGGATATGGATGCGTTTAACTGGGGATATGATCCCTTCCATTACAACGTGCCCGAAGGTAGCTACAGCACTGACCCAGACGGCCCGACGCGCATCATTGAGTTCCGCGAGATGGTGCAAGCGGTGAATGAACAAGGTCTGCGGCTGGTGGTGGACGTGGTTTATAACCATACCAACGCTGGTGGTCAGGCAGAGAAATCTGTCTTGGATAAAGTAGTGCCTGGGTATTACCATCGCCTAAATGCCATTGGGCAGATTGAAAGCAGTACCTGCTGTGCCAACACGGCCACGGAACACGCGATGATGGAGAAACTCATGGTTGACTCCATTGTCTTGTGGGCGGTTCAGTACAAGGTGGATTCCTTCCGCTTTGACCTGATGGGCCACCATATGAAGAGCAACATGCTGGCCGTGCGCGACGCGCTGGATGCGCTGACCCTTGAGGAAGATGGCGTAGATGGTTCGGCTATCTATGTGTATGGCGAGGGTTGGAACTTTGGCGAGGTGGAGAATGATGCGCGGGGCGTGAACGCGACCCAACTGAACATGGCGGATACGGGGATTGGCACGTTTAGTGACCGTCTGCGTGACGCGGTGCGCGGTGGTGGCCCCTTCGACAATGGGGAAACTCTGAAGACGCAAGGGTTTGCCAATGGGTTGTTCTATGACCCGAATGATTTGAATCAGCCCGATGCTTTGGCGCGGCTGTTGCTGTACAGTGACCAGATTCGGGTCGGTATGGCTGGCAATCTGGCTGATTATGAGTTTGTGGACCGTTCAGGCAATACGGTGACGGGGGCTGACGTGGATTACAACGGCCAACCAGCGGGGTATACCGCACGGCCGTATGAAGCGATCACCTACATCTCCAAGCATGACAACCAGACTCTGTATGACATCAACGTGTATGGCCTGCCGGCTGAAACGACGATGGATGAGCGGGTGCGGGCGCAGATTGTCGGTCTTAGCACCGTCGCTCTGGGTCAGGGTGTGCCCTTCTTCCACGCGGGGAGCGAGATGTTGCGCTCCAAGTCGCTAGACCGGGATAGTTATAACTCGGGCGACTGGTTCAATCGCTTGGACTACACCTACCAGACCAACAATTTTGGCGTTGGTTTGCCGATTGCGGAAAAGAATGAGGAAAATTGGCCGATTATGGTTCCGTACTTGGCTGACCCCGCGCTCGTAGCGGAGGAGATTGCCATTGTGCGGACGACGGCCATGTTTGAGGAGCTGTTGCAGGTGCGGTATAGCTCGCCGCTGTTCCGACTGGGCACGGCCGCGCTGGTGCAAGAGCGAGTGGCGTTCCACAACACGGGGCCAAGCCAGTTGCCGGGCCTGCTGGTGATGAGCATCAGCGATATGGTTGGGGCGGATTTAGACCCGAATCATGAGTTGATTGTGGCGCTGATTAATGCCAATGATGAGGCGCAGACGTTTACGGAAGCGGCTTTGATTGGGGCGGATTTGGTTCTGCATCCTGTGTTGGCTGATTCGATAGACGACGTGGTGAAGACGACGACGTTTAACGAAACGACTGGTTCGTTTGTGGTTCCGGGTCGCACCACGGCCGTGTTTGTGGTCGAGCAAGAGCAACTGCCTCAAGCGACGTTGGTTGTCACGGAAGACGGCGTGGCTTTGGTGAATGGGGTCAGCGAGATTGACTTCATGACCACCGAGGTTGGGTCGGCTGTGGCGAAAACGTTCACCGTGTCGAATCAAGGCACGGCCGTGTTGAACCTCTCTAACCTAACGGTTACGGGGACTGGTTTCAGCATGGTGAACTTTGGCAACACGGCCGTGGCTCCTGGTGAATCTACCACCTTCCAAGTCGTGGTAGACGCCGACGCGGCGGGTGCGTACAGCGCTACCGTCAGCTTTGCCCATAACGGCGCGACAACGGCCACACCCTTCACCTTCACCGTCATGGGTGAGGTTGAAGAACTGCCCGTGACTGAGTATTACTCATTCTCCCCGATAGTTATTCACACGGCTCCGTAACTAGCCTGTTGGTGCAGGCATCCACTTTTTGCCTGCTTGTTTTATTCATGAAACAAAATGCGCTCCCGTTGACCGGTCACAGTCAGCGGGAGCGTTTTTGTTGCCAATGTGTTAGCGGCGCACTTCAGCTATAATGGCTACCTATTGATTTTGATTGATGTTGGCGCGATTGGTGCAAACGAGCGCATCGCGTATTTCTAAGGCACCCTTTAAGAGGTTGAAAACTTATCTTATGAGTAAAAAAGAGTTTGCCGTGATTGGTCTCGGCCGTTTTGGCAGTAGTGTCGCACTGACTGTCGAGTCACACGGCTATCCTGTGCTGGGTATTGATGTAAACCCGGACTTCGTACAAAAATATGCCCATTTGCTGACGCACGCGGTTGTTTTGGATGCAACCAGCGTGGAGGCTCTCAAGGCCGTAGACATTGCCTCTTTTGATACGGTCGTGGTGGCGATTGGCTCTGATTTTGAAAACAGCCTGATGACGGTCGTGTCGTTAAAAGAGCTTGGCGTAAGGCATGTGGTTGCCAAATCCCCGACCGAGCGGCAGAAAAGCATTCTCATGCGCGTGGGGGCGGACAGAGTGATTCGCCCTGAGCATGAGTCGGGTAAACGGCTGGCTGACTCTCTCATTACGCCACATATGCTGGAGCATTTTGGGCTGGGGCCGGACACCGATTATGGGATTGCTGAGTTTATTGTGCCAGATAGCTTGGCCTGCCAAAGCTTGCGTCAGGCGAATATTCGGCAACGGTTTGGGCTGAATGTGCTGGTAATTAAGCGGGGTAAACAGGTCATTGTCTCGCCGCCAGCGGATACGATTTTACAGCCGAAAGATATTTTGATTGTGCTGGGGCATGATGGGGATATTGAACGCTTTTCTCGTTTTTAAGACAGGGTTGGCACAATAATGAGTTCATCTTTTACCCCGCCTCCGCCCTCGCCGAAGCGGCGTTCATGGCGGAGCAGATTGCTGAATCTGTTCCGCGACCCGCGCGAGAGCGAGACAATTCGTAAGTTCCCAGCGGCGATGCGCATTGTGCTGGGGCTGGTTATTTTGATTGTGCTAGGCACGAATTTGCTAATGTTGCCGCCGATGCAGGCGACGGGGAGTGAGTTTGGTCTGTCGGAGGCGTTCTTCACGGCCGTGTCCGCGCTTACCGTCACGGGGCTGAGTGTGATAACGGCGGGCACAGACCTGACCTTTGCAGGGCAATTGGTGTTACTGGGGCTGATTCAGGTAGGGGGGGTGGGGTATATGTTTATCGCTTCGGCTATGATGCGGCTGATTGGGCGGCGCATCTCTTTGCTAGACCGGTTGGCACTGTCTAATTCGCTGGGGTTGAGTACGCCCGAGGCGATTTTGCGGATTTTGCGCTATGTGCTGGTCGGTATTTTGGTGACAGAGGCGATAGGCACGGCCGTGTTGTATATCCATTGGAGCGTGAACGATATTGTGCCCGCCGACCGTCGCCTCTTTTTTGCTCTTTTTCACGCTATTTCTGCCTTTTGCAACGCTGGGTTTGACCTTTTTGGCGGCCAGCCAGACCTGTTTCCCATTGGGGTTCCTCAAGATGACATCACGCTGATTATTTTGGGCATTCTTATCTTTTTTGGTGGCCTCGGTATTCCTATTTTGTCAGAATTATTGACCTGGCGGCCAAAGCATCGCTGGTCACTGCATACCAAAGTGAACATGTTGGTCATTGCCATTTTGTTGCTGGTGGGCTGGGCGGGTATTTGGCTGGCGGAGACGCAATCAGCGGCAGGGGTGTTGGTGACACGGCCGTGGTACAGTCAACTCGTGCAGGCTCTCTTCCAATCTGTCTCGGCTCGCACGGCCGGGTTTGCGGGACTGCCCACCTTTGACCAAATCACCCCCGCTACTCAGCTTTTGATTTTGGTGCTCATGTTTATCGGCTGTGCCCCCGCCTCGATGGGGGGGGGCATCACCACGGGCACATTTAGCGTCATTGGGCTAATGTTGTCTGGCTATGCGCGGAATCATGATTACACGCAAGCGTTTGGGCGGCGCATTTCCGCCAATACCGTGCGGCGGGCGGGGGCGGTGCTGGCGATTTCCGTGGGGCTGGTCATGCTGTCCACCTTCCTTATCTTGTTAACCCATCCAACCCTGCGGCTAGATATGGCTCTGTTTGAGGTGGTGTCGGCCTTTGCCACATGTGGCTTGTCGTTGGGCGTGACTGGTGAACTCAACGAGTTTGGGCGGCTGATTATTGCCCTGATGATGTTTTGGGGACGGCTGGGCGCGTTGACGATTGTGATTGCCGTCTCCCAAGTTCATCCCACCCCGCAGTTGGTATCTTACCCGGAAGAGTCAATTTTGATTGGGTAGGAACAAGGTGCATGGTGCAAGGTGCAGGGGGCAAAAAATTGGCCGCTGGCTGAGCTTGTCGAAGCCAACCGACTGAATGAGTGACTGAGAGAGTAAAAAAATGACGCTTCAAATACATCAATATGAATTAGGTAATTACGACAATTTTGTTTATATCTTGGCCGATAGCGCGACGGGGGAAGCGGCCGTGGTTGACCCCGCGTGGGATGTGCCGTTTTTGCTGGCTGAATGTGAACGGCTAGGCTCTACGCTGACCAAGATTATTCTGACGCACGGCCATATGGATCACATCGAAGGGGTGCCGGCGATGCTGGAAGCGCATCCAGCGTTGCCCGTGTATCTGTCGGTATATGAAACGAACCCGAACTATCGGCCAGATGTGCCGCGTCTGCTGGATATAGCGGATGGGGATGAGGTGGCGGTGGGTGAGGTGCGTTTGCGGGCGATTCATACGCCGGGGCATTCGCCGGGCTGTACGAGCTTTTTACACGGCCGTGATCTCATCGCCGGTGACACCCTCTTTATAGATGGCTGTGGCCGATGCGACCTGCCCGGCAGTGATGTGGAAGCGCAATACCATAGTTTGCACAGCGTGTTATGGGCACTGCCCGACGATACGGTGATTTACCCTGGCCATGATTATGGGCCGACACCCACGGCCGTGCTGGGCGACCAAAAGCAAAGCAATCCGTATCTGCTAGCGCGAGATAAAGCGGCGTTTGTGCAGTTGCGAATGGGAGGATAAGGAAATCTTATGACGATTGACAGCATGATTCATTTGGAAAAAACGGCGTATGCCGGTTGGGAAAACTGCTACCGCTTTACTAATGGACTGGTTGAGCTAATTATCACGGCCGATGTCGGGCCGCGCATTTTGCGCTTTGGGTTTGTGGGCGGCGAAAACCAGTTCGCCCAGTTTGCCGAACAGAGTGGGCAAACGGGCGGGGACGACTGGCGCATTTATGGCGGTCATCGCCTGTGGCACGCGCCCGAAAAGCCGGGGCGGACTTATTACCCCGACAACGCGCCCGTCACCGTTGAGGCGCAGGATGGGTTGGTGCGCATCACCCAACCCATCGAGCCGACGACGGGTTTGCAGAAAGAGATGGATGTGCGCCTCTGGCTAGATGAGGCGCAGGTGCGGGTGACGCATCGGCTGATAAATCATAATTTATGGACGGTCGAGGTTGCCCCGTGGGCATTATCGGTGATGGCTCCAGGCGGCACGGCCGTGGCCCCGCTTCCGCCTCGTTTGCAACACGGCGACACCTTTCTGCCCTCCGCCGCGCTGGTCATTTGGCCTTACACTGACCTGAGCGACCCGCGCTACCAGTTTGGGCGTGAGTATATTTTTCTGCACCAAGACCCTGCCCGCGCCACACCGCAAAAAATCGGCCTAGCGGGTGTGCCGGGCTGGGCCGCTTATCAGCGGGGACATCATTTATTCATCAGTTCATTTGTACCCCAGCCAGATGCGACCTATCCTGATATGGGCAGTCGGCTGGAGTTTTTCACCAATGATCGTATGTTGGAGGTGGAAACGCTGGGGCCGCTGACCAAGTTGCCGCCACAGGGACAGGTCGAACATATCGAAAAATGGTCGCTGTTTCGTGACGTGCCGCCGTTACAAGATGACACGGCCGTGGGGGAGCAAATTTTACCCCGCCTGCTGGCCGTGAAACCCCGCGCAGGTGCGTGATTTATTTATTAAGAAGCAGGCTCTCGCCAAGACGCAGAGGAGCAAAGAGAAGACCCGCCCCTTTTCGTCCTTCTTCCCTCGTCCTTCGTCCTTTGATAGTTTACTGATCCAACTTGGAGAAAAAACATGGCTGACTTAAAAACCAAACCTACCAAAAATGATGTTGAAGTGTATCTGGAGCAGGTCGAAGATGAAAAACGACGCGCTGATAGTTTTGAATTACTGACCCTAATGGCCGAAGCAACTGGCTACGAAGGGCAGATGTGGGGCAATAGCATCGTCGGCTTTGGGCAGTATCATTACAAATATAAGAGCGGCCGCGAGGGGGAGTGGTTTTTGGTCGGTTTTGCGCCGCGCAAGCAGAAGCTGACCCTGTATATTATGTCTGGCTTTGAAGCGTATGATGGATTGCTGGCCAAGCTGGGCAAGCATAAAACGGGTAAATCTTGTCTTTATTTAAACAAGCTGGCGGACGTGGACACGGCCGTGTTAAAAGACCTCATCGCCCAATCCGTCGCCCACATGCAAGCCACCTATCCCACCACTCCCTAACACCTGCGCCGCTTGCAAGTTAAGAAACAGATCGGTAAACGAGTAAAAAGTGAAAGGTCAGAAGTAAGAAGTAGCTGGGCAACCAGTCGCCCACTTCTTACTTTTCACGTCTTACTTCTTACTCAGCTTATTGCCCGATTCGTTTTTTAGTTTACAACAGGCACACTCATCGCTCAGCACTCAGCACTAAAAAAAGGATTCCTTCCCATGAAATTCGACACCGGACTGCTCACCCCCGTCCTGACCGACATGCCCACCTACACCCGCGCCGCCGAAGCAATCGGCTTCGATGGCCTGTGGACATCTGAAACCAATGCCGACCCCTTTCTGCCCCTCGCCGTGGCCGCCGAGCACAGCCAAAAAATAGAGCTAGGCACGGCCATCGCCGTCGCTTTTCCCCGTAGCCCCACAACCCTCGCCTATCTGGCGTGGGATTTGGCACGGGCGAGCAACGGCCGTTTTATCCTCGGCTTGGGTACACAGGTACGCGCCCACAACGAACGTCGCTTTGGGGTCAAATGGGAAAAACCTGTGCGCAAACTGCGCGAAATGATTGAAGCGATGCACGCCATTTGGGACTGTTGGGAAAACGGCACGCCGCTCAACTACGAAGGGGAATTTTTCCAGCTTAACCTGATGACTCCCTTTTTCAGCACTGGCCCTCTTGGTTTTGCGCGACCGCCGATTTATATCTCGGCCGTGAATGAACTCATGCTCCAGCTAGCCGGGCGGCGGTGCGATGGGGTGCATCTGCACGCTTTTCACACCGCCAAATATATGCGCGAATTTGCTTTGCTCAATTTGCATAAAGGATTGGCGCGAGAGGGACGCGACCCGAGCGCATTGACCGTGAACAGCGGCGTGTTTGTTGTGCCCACGGACGATGTCAAACCAGCCAGTGCGCATGAGCAATATGCCAAACAGCAAATTTCGTTCTACATGAGCACGCCCGCCTATCGCGTCGTCACGGAACTGCATGGTTGGGAGGCGACCGCTTTTGAGCTGAGCAAATTGGCGCGGCGCGGGGACTGGGCGGCGATGCCCGGCTTGATTACCGACGAAATTTTGGATGAAATGGCTCTGAGTGGCACGTGGGCGGAATTGCCACACAAAATACACGACCGTTATGGTGATATGCTCGGCCGTGTGAGCTACTATTTGCCCTTCGTGCCGGGGGAAAGTGATGAGGGCTGGCGGGCTTCTATCGAAGCGTTTCAGCAGTTCAGCTAAGGACTTGGCAATTTTAGATGTTCAACTTCTTTAGAGAAGTTGAACATCTTGGTCGCTTCCCAAGATGCGTGTTTGGGCAACTAGCGTTACACTTGGTCGGCTCGTGGTGATTGCGAGCTGTTCTGTATCAATCTGTATTAGTCACGAATTAAATTATTAAACCACAGAGAACTCAGAGAAATTTTCGAGAAAAACTCCGCGTTCTCCGCGCCCTCCGCGGTGAATCCTTTGTTCAAGCAATTTGTGACTAATATACATTCTTGGTTCTTCAGGAATTCAGGGGGTTGACATCAAATGATGCGCAAAACGCCATGTGCGTCCAGAGAGACCCGCGCATCACGTATTCCATTTCAGACCAAACCCCATGAGATCCCAAAGAGCCACATTCTTTATCAATCCATACATCTTGCCTAACATGCTAACAAGATGACTTGTTAATCAATAATCAAAAGTGAGGAAACATCGTTATGAAGACCATTCGTGTCGAACGGTCATTTTTTGCGGCTGAGGCCGTGGCTGAACTGGTAGCTAGCGAATACGATATTGAAGGTAATCCAGAGTGCAAACTCTTTACCAAAATGTTGCGCACGCAAGACAATGACCATTATCGAGTCAAAGTTGACGGGGAAAAACAGTACGTCTTACGTATTTACCAAATCGGTCGTTATCTGCAGCGAGAGCGCAGTGATTATGAATTTGAGATGGAGTGGCTAACCTATTTGACTGATAACAGTTATCGTGTGGCCCAGCCTATTCGGCGGCGCAACGGGGAGTTTTTGGGTGAGCTAGATGCGCCTGAAGGGTTGCGCTACTATGCCCTGTTTAATTATGTAGAAGGGGAGGAGATGTCCCCCACCAATGAGGATTTGTTCTACGAATTAGGCAAAGATATGGCGCGGATGCACAAAGCGTCGGCTGGTTTCCAGACTGACCAAGAGCGGCAGGTGTGGGATTTGGCCTATTTAGTAGATGGCCCGCTCGACCGCCTAAAGCGTAATTGGAGCACCAAGCGGTGGGGGGATTATGATATTGTGCTGGCTTCGGCGGATGATGCGCGGGCGGAGATTATGCGTTTGCTGGGGGGCAAGCAGTCGCCAGACCGGTGGGGAGTGATTGGCGGAGATTTCCATACGGTCAACACATTTGCCAATGAAGAAGGGAAACTGAGCTTTATTAACTTTGATTTGTGTGGTTACGGCTGGTTTGCGTATGACATTGCCATCTTTTTGCTGAATTCAGATTTGTTGAATCAGTCGGTGGAGCTGTCTGAGGCGTTTTTCGCGGGCTATTTCTCGGAACGGCCGCTCTCTAATGAAGAGCATGAAGCTATTTCGTCGTTTATGACCTTGCGACGCCTGTGGCTGATGGGTCATTTTGCGATGGGTGGCGGGTTTGCGGGGCATACGTTTATTGCTTCAGCAAATCGTGATGATTAGGCGATAAGAAGTGAGAAGTTAAAAGTAAAAAGTAAAAAGTGAGAAGTGGATGACCTACTTCTCACTTTTTGCTTTCTGTTTTGCTCGGCCTAATTTTGAATCACACGGCCGTGTGCCCGTCCTCCAAACATCATCCCCTGTTCAGCTAGGGTGGGGTAGACCATCGTCACCCCCATCTTGCCCATTCGCTGAATCCGCTCCAACTCAATTAAACGCTCCACATCCGCATCCGAAAACTGACTAATGACCTTGTGCAAACGCTCCAGCGCTTGTGCCTCTTGCTCCGCCTGAATCGTGCGTTCGTGCGCCGCTTCCAGCGTGGCGCGGACGTGGGCGGGCAGATGGATCGCGTCGAGCATGAAGTTGTTTAGTTCGTAGCCAAGCGGCTCTAAGCGTGTGCGTGCCATTTGGCGCACCTGCCGTTCGAGGCGACGGTGGGTGCCCGGCTCGCTCAGTTGCTCTATCGTATAGTCACCAATGACGTGGTGCAAAATGTTGTTGATTTGCTGGCGGGCGATAGCGTCTGCTTTATGGGGCAGGGCGCGGGCTAGCTTGGGACGCTTGGCGGTGGCGATTTTCTCGGGGCGCAGGGTGTAGGCCACTGTCCATTCTGCATTAACGGTGAGGCCGCCAATCGCTTGCACGCTTTTGGCGTGGCCGCTGGCACTTTGCCCGGCCGTGTTGATGTAGGTGGTGATGGTTTCGCGGTAGGGGTTGAACCAATGGGTGCCAGGTTCGAGGAAGCGGTCGAATTGGTTGCCTTTTTTGCGGAAAACGACGCCGACGCTCAGTTCGGGGATGGTGATTTTGCCGCGTGTTTCGATGAAGTAGCCAGTGCTGACCAGACCGACGAGCATGACCACGGCCGTGAAGCCGACCCAACCCCAAAATCCACCAGCGGCTAAAGCGACAGCTAGGGTGCTAAGACCAATTAGTTTTGTGAACATGATGTTTCTCCTCGGCCGTGAGCCTATGACTTAGTGTATTGTTAACACAATATGTTTATATAATAGTGTTGTCTGTACACTTTGTCAAGCCCCAATTTACGACAGCCATCCAATAAACGAGAGCAATCTGCTATAATGCGGTTGGCTCATCGTGCTCACGCTTAAATCATTTACATGAGGTCAGATATGTCACTCATCACTTATGAGGGCACAGTTGAACAAGGACAAGTCAAGCTACTTGAGGATATTCGCTTGCCAGAAAAGGCAACTGTATACATCATCATTCTGGATCCAAGCACAGAACAGGGTTTTGCACAGAGAACAAAGCCTGATTTGGACGAGATGGTTGCCCACATGCCGGCTGATTATCAAGTTCAAGAAGAAAATTTTGGCTCACCTGTGGGAAATGAAGCATGGTAGATCCATTTGCTATTGTTGATGTCTAGTAGATGCTCTTTTCATAGGTTGACGATACGGCTGACAGTTATTTGACTCACTTACCCAAAGGAGGATAGGCAATGTTGAAAAATGGCTCATTTGAAGAACCTTGGACTGATTTACCCCCGCAACCCGGTTATCTTATCAACCAACAGCCCGCTGGCTGGACGCTGAGCTGGGTGGAACCCGGCCAAATGCTGTATGACAGCCAAGATAAAGCGGACGGCGTGCCTGAATGTGTGCATAAACTGTCTACCCAACTGCCGCCCAGCGAGCAACTGGGCGCGAAAGACGCGCTCATTTTGGATGGGTCGGTGACGTATAAAATTTTTCATTTTGCCGCGCCCTTTGGGGCCGAATTGCGTCAAACGGTGCGTGGTTTGCAACCCGGGACGGAAGGATTGCTCAAGGTGCCGATTTTGGCTGTTTTATATGGGGAGCAGGATGATTATGGCATTGAAACGGGGGCGTGGGTGGATACGGTGGGCAGTGATAAAACGGATGATTGGGCGGGGCAATGGCTAACGGGGCGCAAAATGGGGGATCATCGTTGGCATACGCATGAAGTGCCGTTTATCGTGCCGGCTAGCGGGTCGGTGACGGTGATTGTGCGCGTGAAAGGGAAATGGCCGCGTGCCAAAGATTTCTTCTTTGACAATATCACGCTGGAAGCTGTGCCAGCCGTTGATTCTGGGGCTGGTAGTGGGGAAACAGGGGGGACAACCACGGCCGTGGCCACGCTCCATTTGCCCATCGGCTATGAAGTCCGCACCGAACTTGCGGGCGGTACAGAGCAGACCATTGTCGTGCAACTGCCGCCGGGCGTGACTTTGAACGTGGTTAATTCGGATGCGGGGTAGGGGGGATTAAGAGGGTAAGAGAGGAAGGGAGAAAGAGAGTATCTATTTCCAGAGGCGGTCGAGCGCGGGTTCGACCGTCTTTTTTTGTGCCTGGTGTCGCTGGCGTTCGTTGAGTAGGGCGATGCCAATGGCGATGAGCAACATGCCCCCCAGCATCCCCAGGGTGATGATTTCCCCCAGAAAAAGTGCCCCGCCGAGGCTGGCGACGACCGGAATGACATAAGAGGTCATGGCGGAGGCGGTCGCGCCAAAATGCTTGATGTTGTAGAAGTTGAGGAGCAGGCCGCTAAAGGTGCCAATCAGGGCGGCATAAATCAGGCCAGCGATGCCCCATTCATCCACGGCCGTGGTGTCAAACCCTACCACCACCAGCGATAGGGGCAACACAGTCAGGGCGGCCGACACCATGCGAATGCTGGCCGCATCAAACGAATCCATCTCACTCATATATTTGCGGGCAAAAACGGTCGCCCCCCCGCCAAATAGCATGGCGGTCAGGAGCAAAGCGTAGCCAATGGGATTAGCCGTTTCTTCCGTCGATAAGCCGTTTTCGCCCATGAGAGCCAGCAGGGTTGCCCCACTCAACGCCAACCCGATGCCCAGCACTTTGCGCCGATTGAGCTTTTCGTCACTGAGAAAAAAATGCGCCAGCAGAACGGTAAAGGCGGGGTTGGTGGTGATGACAATGGAGGCGACGCCGCTGGATAAATATTGCAGACCGGTGACGATGCAGGTCATGGGCACGGCCGTGCCCAACACCCCTAACACAATGGCATGGCGCCACACACGGCCGTGGCGCGACCATTGTCGACTGCGAAGCAGAGCATACACCAGCCCATGCGCCAGCGCGGCGATGAACAGCCGCAGGCCAATATAGGTCGAAGGCTCCCACTGCCCCACGCTAAAGCGGGAAACTACCAGAGTGGAGCCATAAAAAAAGCCGAGCAGGATAATGAAAGGTAACGCTTGCCAAGTCATGTCGGGGCTTGTCCTATGTCGGAAAAAATAGAGATAAGCCCTATTTTGATAGACATTTGTCTAACTGCCCATCTTCGTGTCTAGCTCTAATGAAAATCAGATGCAGGGGACACGGCCGTGGGATTCCCTACACTGGCTATACCACCGTTACGTATCTATAACCTCCCTAAACTGTCACCAAAATGCGCTTTTTGGTTGACGATTTTGCGAACGATGGTATATTGCATACGTTAGAAGCTAGCCCAATTAAGAATTTTTGCTAACCGCACCACTACCCCGCATAGACGCAAAATTCACGCTATCAACCCTAGTTATTCAATACACCATTGCCCAATTTCCCCCGATAAAACACATGACTATGGGTACTACCCTCTCTGCAAAATCTTGAGAATAGTACCAAATAGAGATCAGGAGATAAAAACATTGGGTTTGCCCCAAACAACCTTCCACCACCATCAAATCCTGTATGATTTAGCCATCTATCGTCCTGCATCCCTCCCCCATAAAGGGCGATAATGTTTCTGTAATGTCATGGGCGAGTCAGCCTAACCACCCGTCCCGCTATACCTGCTTTCTTAATTTGTAACGGCATTTGCAAGCTAAGAAGCAAACCAGATAAATGATGCAAGAAGTCAGCGTTAAGTGTAAAAATCGTCGGTGTTGCCTTCAGACTCAGTCACACAGAATATTTTTTCACTTTTCACCCAAGTCGCTAAATTATTTGGCTCTTTTGGGAATTCACGGGATCAATTAGCAACTGTTGTGGCTAAACAAGCCACATCCAGAGAAAAGCCACATGACACATGAAACATGACACCGTTCAAAACCCCACAAAATCCCAAAGACTATTTTTAATTTGCTATACGCTTGTTTCCCACCCACACCAACCGTTGACACACAGCATGTTTACCCAAACTCACCCTTATCTACAGAGCACAAAAAGAGTACAGAGTCAAAACTCTGCATTCTTTTTGTTCCCTGTGGTGGTTCAGTTTAAGGCCTAGACCGACTGACTCATTACTTATAAAAAGGGGGGCTAGCCCAGTCACCCGTAATGAAAAAGAGACGACGTCTATTTACTGGTTGTCATTGAAGCAAGGAGGTTAGCTTATTGTTCCCATTTTCATTACTATAACCCCCCATTACCTCGTAAAAAGTGTTCCCGCTCTCTTGTCTACCGCGCCAAAACCTATTTGGCCTAACATAAGTAAGGTAGCACTTGTTACACATTCATTATGATGCGATATGTGACTTTGTCATATTGTAACGACACAGACGCTACGCGCTAAAGCCTAGCTTTCCTCTGTGTTGTTACCCAACCTTTTTAAGAAGGAGATTGACCAATGAGAAAACCAAATAGGGCTAAATCAGCTTCCTATTTCTCTGTATTTATGGCTATGCTAGCCGTCTTTGGCCTTGTAGTGGCCGTCAGCACCTCTGTCAGCTTTGCCCAACAGGCCGATGCTGAAAAACTAGTGTCAACTGATGCCAACAATGAAGCGGCCATTTACCTTGTTCGTTTACAAGACCCTCCCCTTGCTTTATATCGTGGTGGTATCAACGGGATTGCCCCGACAAGCCCTGTTGTCAACAATACCCGTGGTCTTGACCTAAACAGCCAAGCTGTTCAAGCTTACTCTGACCATTTGGCTACTCAACGAGCCAATTTTGTCACAGAAGCTCAAACGTTGCTTGGTCGTAACCTTGACGTTGTTTATGAGTACGCCGTAGCTAACAATGGGATGGCTGTTTGGCTTACGCCCACAGAAGCGGCTCAAGTAGCCAAAATCGAAGGAGTTATTTTCATCAAACAAGATGAAGAAAAGGAACTCCATACCGATAATGGCCCCGAGTGGATTGGCGCACCAGTCGTGTGGGATGGATCTAGCGTCCCCAGCGGCATGGGCACATTTGGCGAAGGCACTGTGGTCGGTATCATTGATACAGGCATCAACTACAGTAACCCATCCTTTGCCGAAGTTGGCCCTATTGATGGGTATGTGCATACCAACCCCCTAGGCAGTGGCAACTTTATTGGTAACTGTGCCCCCAGTGGTGGATATGAGAGCTACTGTAATGACAAGCTGATTGGTGTACGCGGTTATGCTACCGTGAATGGCGGTGACCCCGTTGACTATAATGGGCATGGCTCCCATGTGGGAGGCACGGCCGCTGGTAACTTTGTTACGGCAACGGTTTCTGCCCCTACCACCACCATTACGCGCACCATCTCTGGTGTGGCTCCCCATGCCAACCTCATCGCCTACAGCGCATGTTGTACAGAGTCTGCTTTGACAGCCGCTATTGAAGACATCGTCCTTGACTATGCCACCTTGTTAGCCGCCGACTCCAGCGTGCGCATGAGTGTCAACTACTCCATTGGTAGTCCGGGCGCAACACCCGATATGTGGAATGATTTTGACACGGCTGGCTACCTTGCCGCACGTGATGCTGGTATTTTTGTGGCTACCTCGGCGGGTAACAATGGCCCCGGAGCCAGTACTGTCGGCTCACCTGCAGATGCGCCGTGGTTGACTTCCGTTGGTAACTCTACACATAACCGCGTTTGGTCTAACAACTTAATTGATATGAGTGGTGGTGATACAGCCGCTCCTGCCAATATTAGTGGTAAAGGCCTTACCAGTGGTTATGGCTCTGCAGATATCGTTTATGCGGGTGATTTCCCCTCAGGTTCGACCTCAACACCGCAATTGTGCGGTGTGGGTACCATTGGTTCTTTCATCTCGCCGTGGCCTGCGGGAACATTCAACGGTGAAATCGTTGTCTGTGACCGTGGCACTTACGGTCGGGTTGAAATGGGTGCCAACGTCTTGGCCGCTGGTGCTGGTGGTTATGTGTTAGCAAACCATGCCGCTGCTGGCAACGCTTTGGTTGGTGACGCCCATGAATTACCTGGTGTCCACATCACTTATGCTGACGGTGTGGTATTGAAAGCGTGGTTGGCTTCTGGTACGGGTCATATGGCTACCATTACTGGCTCAACAATCAATGAAGACCCCAGTAATGGCGATATTATGTCCTCTAGCAGTTCCCGCGGTCCAAATCGCGCTCTGCCTGATATTATTTCGCCCAATGTAACTGCACCAGGAACTGATATTTTGGCACCCTATGGCGTCAATAATGCTATCGCCTGGGATATGATTAGTGGTACCTCGATGGCTAGTCCCCATGTAGCTGGTGCCGCCGCGTTGCTCATGGCGACTTATCCTGACTGGACGCCAGCCCAAGTGCAATCGGCATTAATGCTAACAGCATGGCAAGACATGCTGAAAGAAGATGGTGCGACCCCAGCCGATCCCTTTGATATGGGCTCGGGGCGGATTGACTTGAATGTGGCCGCTCTGACAGGCTTGGTCATGGATGAAACAACGGCCAACTACGAAAATGCTAATCCTGCCATCGGTGGCGACCCTAAAACACTCAACTTACCGAGTATGGGTAATGCCAGTTGTGTGGGGCAATGTAGTTGGACGCGCTCCTTCCAGAGTGTTTTGTCTACCCCCGCGACCTATACCATTACTTTTGATGTGCCCGTTTCTATGACCATGACGGCCAGCCCTGCTGTTTTCACCATTAACCCCGGTGCGACGCAGGTGGTTGAGTTCACGGCCAATGTGTCTGACTTGCCGGTAAACGTACACGCCTTTGGTACGGTTGTGTTAGAGACAGATGCCTCCCATAGCTTGCCTCTCCCACCGGGCGTTGATTTTGTGGAGCTAGGTGAAGCTTATGATCGTGCTGATGCATGGACCCAAAAAACCCATGACATAAGTGCTTATGCCAATCAAGAGGTGTGTTTCGCCTTCCGCCACGAAGGAAGTGATAGTCATTCATGGCGTATAGATGACATTTTGGTTACGTCTGATTCGGGAACACACCTTGATGAGTCGTTTGATGATACAACTTTCCCGCCCACAGGTTGGGCATACTATCAGTTAGGAAACAACCCGCAACGGTCATGGGTTCGGAGTGTGACAACGCCCAATACGGCTCCTGCGGCCGCCTTCTACAATTGGAATAATGCCTCAAACCATGATGATGGCTGGTTGGTTACTCCACCACTCACTTTGGGTGATAACCCCGAATTGACCTACTTTGACCGTGTGGGCTTCCTGTCATTCTATACCTATAGTGGTGTGTGGATTTCTACAGGTAGTTGCGACCCATCGCCAATACCAGGAGTTGAGGCAGTCGATAACCACCTCCCAGTTATGGTTGTGCCAACTGCGGCTATCCTGCCTAGTGCAGTTTCTATTGAAACGATGTTCCGTACTGGTTCAGTGGATGTGACGGATCTGATAGCTGGTGAGGAAATCACCGACCTGACCGTCGAATACGGTGGTCTTTTTGCCGCACAGATGGTGGAAGAAGAATTAAACCAAGACCCTACCCGCAATGATCCCTATAACAACTTGGCGGAAGTCTTCTATATGACCGTCACTGTCCCTGCGGATACGGTGCGTTTGATAGCGGAAATTCTCGAGTCTGAAGCACCAGACCTTGACCTGTTTGTCGGTACGGGTGATACGCCTAGTGCCGCAACGGAAGAATGTTTTGGTGCGACCGCTTCTTGGAATGAGTATTGTGCCATTGAGAATCCTGCCCCCGGGACATGGTGGATCTTGGTACAAAATTGGGGTGGTTCAGCTAACCAACCCGACGCCTTTACTTTGGCTGGGGCAGTTGTGACGGATATGGACGCGGGCAACATGACGGTTGATGGCCCCGCCACAGTCGCTCCTGGCACGCCCTTCGACCTAACCGTCAACTGGGATGAACCAGCTTTGATGGTTGGCGAAAAGTGGTATGGTTTCTTCACCCTTGGTACGGATGCTGGCAACCCCGGCAATCTCGGTACTGTATGGGTAGATTTGCTGTACACTGGAGCGGCCACCGCAAGTGTAGACCCCACTGTTACCAACTCCCAGACCGTAGGTATGGTGATGACCGGTACACTGCACATTACCAACACGGGTGATGTGCCGTTGACGTGGAACATTTCGGAAGAGGCCCCTGCCCCGGCAATGGCGGTTGCGCCAGCTAGCGCACCTGCTTTTGTGCCCGATATGGCTCGCTTGACTGGCCTGACGGCGGAAGCAAACGTGCCCGCTGTAGCGACAGCCCCCCGCACCATAAACAGTACGGTGTTGTGGGAGCAGGTTGTCAATGGCACAAGTGGTATCGTGTCTGACTTCTTCATTGGTAGCAATGCTGGGGCTTACAGCGCTAGCGACTTTGTGTTTGACAACCCCGCTACCATTGAGTACATCTACACACCAGGGTTTGACAACACGAATTCACTGGCGGCACAGCCAGCCATTAACTGGGCCATTTACGCGGATGCTGGTGGTGTACCTGCTGGCAACCCTGAAGATGGCACAGGCATGGCTAGCGCGTTATGGGCCTACACCGCCCCTATGACTGGTACTGGGGTCATTCTTGATGGCAGTGAGATATCGCTAGACCTCGTAGCGGCTGGCGAACTGCTGAATCTGCCTCCGGGCACCTACTGGCTCACTGTTTACCCAGACTATAATGTCACTGGTGCGGGTGGTGCGCGCTGGAACTGGTATCAGGCGGCGCAAGTTGGCGCAGAGACACAGCTTATCTCCCCCGGAATTTTTGGGGTTAATAGCTGGACGTCGCTTAGCGCACTGGGCGTGACTTTTTCAGATACCGCTTTCCGCCTAGAAGGGACACCCGGAGCAATCTGTGACCCTGGCGACATCTCTTGGCTGAACTTACCTGTAACCAGCGGTACGCTGGCCGCAGGTGAGAGTGCGATGGTGGATGTGGTCTTTGACTCTACAGGTCTGGCGAATGGCATGTACAGTGGTCAACTCTGTGTAGCGACCAATGACCCAGTGAATCCGACCACTTTTGTGGATGTTGAGTTGGAAGTTCTTGACGCGACTTATGGGGTTGGACTCCATGCGGCGACTATGGCGATTACCGACACTGTGGGTTCGACCGTGACCTACACCGTCCACATTACCAACACGGGCAACATGATTGACACCTTCGACCTAGACGCAACGGGTACGTGGACAACCACCGCCCCCGCCACGATAGAGTTGGGTGCGGGTGAAATGGGCATGTTCTACGTCACCGTCGAAATCCCCGCCGATGCGGATGATGGCGACAGCGACATGGCTACCGTCACCGCTACCTCGCAAGGGGACAACACGGAAAGTAACAGCGTCATGCTGACGACTACGGCCGAAGTGCCTGTAGCACCTCCGACTTATGGAGTCGAACTCCATGCGGTGGTGATGGCGATTACCGACACTGTGGGTTCGACTGTTACTTACACGGTTCATGTCACCAACACGGGTAACTTCACTGATACCTTTGACATGAGCTTGGCTGGTAATGATTGGACCACCACGGCTCCGATGAGCGTGATGCTCGGCGCGGGTGAAACGGCGATGGCTTATGTCACCGTGGAGATCCCGGCTGATGCGGCTGATGGTGACAGTGACATGGTGACTATCACCGCTACCTCGCAAGGGGATGATAGCGTGATGGCTAGCGTGATGCTGACCACTACGGCTTCTGAAGTACCAGGGCCAACTGAGTACACCAGCTACTTGCCGATTGTTGTTCGTCCGTAAGGATTGAACAGCATCAGCCCGTAGTGGCTCTACAGAAATAACCCCGAGGGGGTGGTTCGTTACGAACCACCCCCTTTTTTTATTCGTGCAATTAGCATGAATTTTTGTTAATACTTTGTTATACTCCCCCTTCTTTAGAGATTTTCTTGGGTATCAATTTTAGGGAGAGGGACAGCCTACATCTCTCTGTTCTGTCAACATAGCTTGCAACGATGCCCTTAACCGTTACCTTTCCTAAGGAGGTGCTTTAGCTCATTTTTGTAACCCCACTGACGCTTCCCCCATTGGTTAATGTGTGATTGAAACACGTTAACTACCTTAAATTCGCTCTTGCTTGTCAATACACTCTAGCTTTACCCAGCCCAGCTTTCTTGACAAGCAAATAATCGTTCGTTCAGACAAGGATTACACCCAATGAAACGTTATGTATCTAATCAAACTGGTTTTGTCAGCTTTCTGCTGGCTAGCTTGCTAATGGTTGTCGCTTTGAGCCTGTGGGCTTCGGCGGCAGTAGCTGATGAACCGAAACTGGAAGAATACACGGCCGTGGTAGAGCCAGCTCTCTTGGCCGAAATAGAAGCCAACGGCAAAGCCAGTTATCTTGTTTATCTTAAAGAAACAGCCGACCTCTCCCCCGCCGTCAACATGGATTGGGAAGCGCAGGGTTGGTTTGTTTACAACACCCTCCGCGAAGTCGCTCAGCGTTCACAAGCGGACATCGTTTCACTCCTCAAAAATGATGATGTCGAATATAAAACATTCTTCATTGCCAACGCCATTCAGGTTACTTCTGGCGTAGAAACCTTAAACTCCCTTGCCGCACACCCCAGCGTGGCTTCCATCGAAGCCTCTAAAACCTACGCTGTGCCTGAGCCAGAGCGTATTTCTCCCAATAGCCCTCTAGCCATAGAGTGGGGTGTTTCTATCATTCGTGCAGACGAAGTGTGGAACGATTTGGGCGTTTTCGGGGCTGGCATCGTGGTGGCCTCCATTGATACCGGTGTGCAATATGACCACCCCGCCCTGCAAGGCAAATACCGGGGTACACACACGGGTAGCCATGACTTCAACTTCTTTGATCCATCCAATACCTGTGGTGGCGTAGTCTGTGACAACAATAACCACGGCACGCACGTCACCGGAAGCATGCTAGGTGACGATGGCGGCGCGAACCAGATTGGTGTTGCCCCCGAGGCTATCTGGATTGCCGCCAAAGGGTGCGAAGCTAATTCCTGTAGTGATGCTTCTCTGCTTAGCTCTGCTGAGTGGATGCTGGCTCCCTGCGGTTTTGGTGATGTGCCCGGTGACCCCAGTTGTAATCCCAATATGCGTCCCCATGTCCTAAACAACTCTTGGGGCGGTGGCGGTGGCAATAGCTGGTATCAGGCGTCAGTTGATGCTTGGCGTGCGGTTAGCATTATTCCCGTCTTTTCCGCAGGCAATAGTGGCCCCGGCACGGGCACAATTGGCTCTCCAAGTGACTACTGCAATGTGATGAGCATTGGTGGTACAAACATCAGTGATGGTATGTACCCTTCTAGTAGCCGTGGGCCTGGCGCTTTCGCTGGCTGTACCGATAAGCCTGATATTAGTGCCCCCGGTCAAGGTGTGCGCTCTTCGGTAGCTGGCAGTGGCTACGCTACGTTTAGCGGTACTTCGATGGCCTCTCCGCATGTTTCTGGCTGTATTGCGTTGATGATGTCAGTTGCCCCCAATCTTGACTATGACCAAATTTACACGATTCTGACCACCACGGCCGAAGACCTTGGTGCGCCCGGATTTGATTACAATTACGGTAATGGTCGCATAGATTGTTATGAAGCGGTCTTGGAAGCGCAGATTTTAGCTGGGCCGACAGGCACCATTGAAGGAACCGTGACGGCTGATGGCAGTGGTGATCCACTGGCTGGCGTGAGCGTCGTAGCGACCCTGAATGTGACCACGACCAAGAACGCGACGACCAATGGTGCGGGTGAATACACCATGACCTTCTCCCCTGAAGGCACCTACACCATGACGGCTTCTGTGTTTGGGTATTTGCCGCAAACGATCTCTGGGGTACAGGTTATTTCTGGCTCTGTTACCACCCGAGATTTTGTTTTGGAGCAGGCACCTAGCCACACGGTGAGTGGTGTCGTAACGGATGCAACCACAGGCTGGCCGCTTTATGCCTCCATCGAAATTGGTGGAGCCGATATAGACCCCATTTGGACAGACCCCGTAAATGGTAGCTACAGCATCTTGTTACCAGAAGGTATGACGTATACCTTCGCCGTTAACGCTTGGGTGGCTGGGTATGAAACCGCTATGCGCGAAGTCGGCCCGCTGACGAGCGACCAGACCGAAGATTTTGGACTTGACGTAGACGCAGTTGCCTGTATCGCTCCAGGTTATGTTGTTTCTGGCGGTTTTCTCGAAAACTTCAACAGTGGTGCATTGCCAGCAGGCTGGGCGGTGATAGATAACCTTGGTGGTGGGCACGATTGGCGTTTTAATAACCCTGGTAATCGTGCCAACCTGACTGGTGGTACAGACGGCTTCGCCATTGTGGATAGTGACTTCTACGGCTCGGGCAACAGCCAAGATACAGAGCTATGGACACCCTCCTTGGATATGTCTGGCCAAGCCAGCGTGACGCTGGAATTCAAGTATGATTTCCGCTGGTGGTCCGGCGGTGGTGACGAAGTTGCCAATGTGGATGTCAGCATCGATGGTGGCACCATTTGGACGAATGTTTGGACTCGCTCTGGCGCGAGTGACCGTGGTCCAAAAACGGCCGTGGTCGATATTTCCGCCATTGCCGCTAATGAGGCGGATGTTATCGTCCGTTTCCACTATTTTGATGCTACCTTTGATTATTGGTGGCAAGTTGATGATGTCAAAATCGGTAACATCATTTGTACACCAGAAGCTGGGGGCTTGCTGGTCGGTCAGGTGTATGATGGCAACACGGCCGCGACCTTAACCGGCGCGATGGTTAATGGTGAGGAAGACAGCACGACCACGGCCGAGACACCCAATGACTCGAACGTGGATGATAGCTTCTACACCCTCTTTGTGCCCGCAGGAAGCAGTGTCGTTACAGCCAGCATGTCTGGTGGGTACGTTGACCAAGTAGAAACGGTTAACATCACCGATGGCACAACAACGGCGCAAGACTTCTATTTGGATGCGGGCTGGCTGATGGCTAACCCGACCGAGATAGAGCTTACTTTAGAGTTTGGCGACAGCGCGACTGTGCCCTTGACGCTGACCAACAGTGGCAATGTGCCCGCTAGCTACGCGCTAATGGTTGGAGCCGCCAGCGAAGATTTTGAGACGGCCTTCCCGCCAGCAGACTGGACGGTTGTTAACAATGGTGGCACATGCGTGTGGCAACGCAACGATGCGTGGCCGAATGAGAACTATGCGGGTGGGGATGGCTTCTCCGCCGCCGCTGATTCTGACGCATGTGGTCAGGGCACGACAATGAACACAGAGTTGCATAGCCCAGCTCTGGATTTATCAGCGGCCTCTGTGGCCAGTCTGGAGTTCGTGGCTTCCTATTTCCACCTGGGTAGTAGCTCCTTCCGTGTCCACGTGAGCGATGATGGGGGTAGCAGTTGGGACACCCTGCTGACTTGGACGGCTAGCTCTTCAGCGCAAGGGCCGGGTACACTCGTCTCCCTTGACCTGACGCCTTATGTGGGTTCTAGTGAGGTCATCGTTAGCTTCCATTACCAAGCTGGCTGGGATTGGTGGGTCCAAGTAGACCAAGTGCGCGTGTTGGCTGATGTCGGCCCGTGGCTGGCGTTAAACCCCAGCAATGGGAATATTGGCGACAACAGTGATGTGATGGTCGATGTTGACGTGACCACCAGCAATTTGCCCTCGCCGGGAATTTACACGGCCGTGATTGCCGTCACTGAAGATACCCCCTACATGGTTCCCAGCATCCCCGTCACCTTAACCGTGACCGCTTCCCCCGACTTGGCCTTCCTCGAAGGGACAGTCCACAGCACCGGTTACTGTGATGTGAATTCATTCCCCGCCGCCGGCGCGGAAGTGGTTGTTAGCAGTGGCATGGACAGTTGGACAACCTATGCTGATGGTAACGGCTATTACTCACTCTATATCAACGACAGCTACAGCCCAGTTGATATTGACGTGACCGCTCCTAACCATGAAGCGGGCAGTGCCACAGGCGTGGTCTTGGTTGGTCAACAAACCACTACCCAAGATTTCGATTTACGCTTGTTGGAACCCTGCGTTGACGTTGCCTCCGAAGAGTTCGATGTTACGCTGACGGCTGATACAGTCGCCACCTATACGTTGACCATCAATAACCATGGTGGTGCGGCCTTGAACTGGACGGTTGACGAAGCCGAAGGCACTGCGGCTGGCTTGAGTGCGGCCTCCGCGCCCGTGGTGGACACGGTGTCAATCCCCAATAATGCGGGTAATGCCGTTGATTTGGTCGGTTTACTTGGCGAGGCGTTGACCTTTAACACAGATTCCACGGCCGTGACCGGTATGGTGGTTGATTGTAATGCGGAGCCAGGCATTTTGATTACGGATGATGGCTCGGTTGAGAATGGCTATAGTGGCAACCCAGCTACAATCAGTCAGGTTATCTTTGTAGACCGGTTCACGCCAGACAGCTACCCCGCTTCGTTTAGCGCAGTGTGTGTGGCTTTTGTTAGCCTTGGACCCAGCAGTGTGAACTTTAGCATTGTGCTGTATGCGGCGGATGGCCCCAGTGGCCAACCCGGTACCTTGTTAGGCTCTCTGCCCGCCACGGCTACCGGCTTACCCGGTGGTACTGGTGCGCCAGTTTGGCACAGCTATGACATCTCCAGCTTGGGTGTTTCCGTGGCCTCTGGGGATGTTTATATTGGGGTAACGTATGCGCCATCTAACCCGAACGTCTTCATCGCTTCGGATGAGTCTACGGGTAACCCTGTGGGCTTTGGCGGTGGCTATTGGTGGAATAACAGTGCCGCAGCTTGGGCGACGGTGCAGTCTACTTATCCTGCGTATCGCTCCTTGATGGTTCGTCCAGTCCAGGCTCTGGGCGGTTGTAACGTGCCCACCGATTTGCCGTGGTTGAGCGTCATGCCAGAGATGGGGACAACGGCCGCTGATAGTAGCGACCAAGTATCCGTCACCTTTGA
This sequence comes from Promineifilaceae bacterium (SeqCode), assembly GCA_041745395.1. Lineage (GTDB taxonomy): Bacteria > Chloroflexota > Anaerolineae > Promineifilales > Promineifilaceae > Hadersleviella. Next base: position 61,399 of record JBGTIZ010000183.1, read on the forward strand.
TACCACGGGGCTGATGCTGGGAAGCACCTACACAGGTACATTGTGTATCAACAGCGATGACCCCATGAATCCACAGGTGACCGTGCCCGTTACTTTGACGATTGAAGCTCCTGAGCCGGCTATCACGCTTGATGTGACGGTGGGTACGGAAGCTGGCATGTGCGGTACGGATAGCGCCATTACCGTGGTAGAAGGCACCGTGGTGTACTACTGCTACACCGTCGAAAACACGGGTAATGTGACGTTGCCCACACATGTCATCACTGACACGGTTTGGGGTCATATCGATACATTCGTGTATGATCTGCATCCTGGTATGAGTGAATCAGTCGTCTATAGCCAAACGATGGCGACGTCGGTTGACTCCGTGGCAACGTGGGAGGCTTCCCATGCTGGCCTTGGTGTCTCCGCAATGGCGACAGATGATGTCGCGGTCATGGTGGTAACGCCGGGTGTGGTGGTAGACACGGCCGTGGACGCGCAAAGCGGCCTGGCTGGTTCTACGGTCACCTACACGGTTCACATTACCAACACAGGCGACCTGACCGACACCTTCGACATTGCCCTGAGCAACGAGACGTGGGACACCACAGCCCCAGCTAGCGTTACGCTGGCGGCGGGTGAACACGCCATGTTTGATGTCGTGGTGACGATTGCGGCGGATGCGCAAGCGGATGACAGCGATAGTGTGCTAGTCACGGCAACCTCGCAAATGGATGACACGGTGATGGGTGGGGTAACGTTGACCACCACGGCCGTGGAACCCGAACCAACCGAATACACCAGCTACTTGCCGATTGTTGTTCGTCCGTAAGGATTAAACAACATCAGCCCGTAGTGGCTCTACAGAAGTAACCTTGAGGAGGTGGTTCGTTACGAACCACCTCCTTTTTTTGTGCATGAAATTAGCATGAAAAATTATGACTAGTAGTGTCTTGTCATGCTTAATTTGATAATAATCTCTTTGCCGTGTATTCTTCTCGCCAAACAATCAAAAGGAGAAAAAACATGGCAAGAAAACAGGATTATAAGGTTTGTTTAGCTGAAGCAGAACGCGATCATCTTAA
>JBGTIZ010000184.1:0-7108 GCA_041745395.1 Promineifilaceae bacterium (SeqCode)
CCCAAACCAAAAAAACACCCTTATGACAGGCGAGCCGCCGTAGGCGGCGAGGTGTGCCGAGACAGGATTTTTTGTGTGAGTAATTTGTGACCAATACAGTTATCAGTCACTTGAGAAGCGATTGCTCTTTTTGGCTAGTCTGAATCAAATAGCCGTGCCAACAGTTGTTACTCATCATCTCCAAGTCTGCCGCGACCCAAAGGATGACATGATTTTAGAATTAGCTCTTTCAGGCGGGGCAAATTGTATTGTGACGGGTGACCAAGATTTACTCGTGTTACACCCATTTCGTGGCGTGTCGATTTTGTCGCCAAGGGACTTCTTGGATGAGTATGAGATTTAAGAAGTGGTTGAATCGAAGGCAAGATATTGCTTTTTACAGTAGCTCAGCGATGCGCAATGACGACACATTGCCCACCAGATAACTATGGTATAATCTCTCCCATTATTAGCGAACCTTTAGGAGGGATAAATGAGTGAATTAGCAACCTTTACGATAGAAAACTACAAGCGAGCCGACCTAATCAAAATTTCAGGACGCTTGGACAGCAGTAATGCTTCTAAATTGGAAGACCTTTTGACCACTGTGCTGGATGAAGGTCAGAAAAATTTAGTTATCGAACTATCAGAACTCGACTATTTGAGCAGTGCTGGTATCCGTTACTTAGTGGGCACGCTCAAAGAGTGCCGCAAACGGGGGGGAGATTTACGGATTGCTAGCCCTTCCGCGCGGGTAGATGAAGTCTTGCGTATGGCGGGTCTCAAGTCGCTGTTTGCCACCTATGGCGATACCACGGCCGCGATAGGGAGTTTTTAAGAATTAATAACCACGTCACGTTCACCGCCCAGTACGAAGAAGTAACAGCGGCCTGTGCCTTTGTAGCACAGGCGGCCGTGCAAGCTGGGTTTATGGCAGAAGAGGTCTTTAAGTTACAGCTAGCCACGGACGAGGCGTTTACCAATATTGTCGAACACGCCTATGGCGGTCAGGCCCCCCATGACCATGTAGAACTTCTCTGCTGGTCGGAAGGGGGCTTTTTTATTATCGAGCTACATGACCACGGCCGTGGATTCGACCCCTCGCAAATTCCGCCCCACCTCCCCCTCAACCTTGACAATCCCCAAATAGGCGGTTTAGGTCTCCACTTCATGCGCCAAATCATGGATGACCTACAGTATAGCTTTGACCCCACCCACGGCAACGTGCTGAAGATGCGTAAAAATCTCCCCCATGCGACTTCCTCAGGGTGACTGTTTCCATGCCCCCGTTAACCCCCATCCTCTCCCTTTTAATTCTCCTGCTCATTCTTATTATCAGCACCCTCGTCTTGTCCCGGCGGTACCAATCACGCCGCACCCTCATGCGGCGCGTGCGCGAGCTAGAAGAGCTAAGCGAAGCGGGTCGCGCCATTGTCGCCGCTCAACTAGACCTCGACGCCCTCAGCCAGCTCATCGTGCATGAAGCAGACAAAATCATAGACACGCGCACCTTCCAGCTCGGTTTCTTTGAGGGCGATTTTTTCCAGCGCAAGGTGTGGAACGTGGGCGGCGTATCCCAAGAGCCACAAAGCTTTGACCTGCGCGAGGGGGGCGGTTTGGTCAGTTGGGTACGCGATAACAAAACCTTTTTGCTTATCCGCGATTTACAAAATGAGTTAGAAGAATTGCCCACCACGCCCCGCTACAGCGGCGGCTCCGTGCCGCGCTCCGCTATTTTTATCCCTCTGATTAGCGGGGATGAGGTGCTGGGGGTGTTGGGAGCGCACAGCGATGTGCCCTACCATTTTGACGAAACGCATGTGCGCCAACTGACCATTGTCGCCAATCAGGCCGCCGCCGCCGTCGCCAACGGGCGTCTGCTCATGCAAGAGCGGCAAAGAGCAGCGCAAATCGCCCTTATCGCGGCCATTACCCAACAAATCAACGCCGCCGATAATCTCGAAGAAGTATTCAAGCGCGTCGTTTATTTGACCCGAGAAACGTTTGGCTTTTTTGAAGTCAACATCTTCTACTTGGAACCATCTGATAAGACACTTTACTTGCGGGCCAGCAGTAACGAGACGTTAACCCAGTACGACATTAAATTTACGCAAAACGATAGTTTGGTTGGCTCCGCCACGCTGTCGGGCAAAACGATTATTGCCAACGATGCCCGACGAGATGAACGCTTTGTCTCGGCCGTGGGCATTCCGCCTGTGGATGAAAGCTGGACACAGGTCAATTCAGTCTTTGTCACGCCCCTCATTGTGGATGATGTTTGCTGGGGTGTCTTGGAGGTGCTGGACACGCCGCGCGACCGTTTTGTGCCCAGCGAAACGGAAGTGTTGGAAACGTTGGCCGCTGGCGTGGCTATCGCCATTCAAAAAGCACAGCAGATGTTGCGCCAGCGGGTGCAGGCTTGGCTGACCACGGCTCGCTTGCAGGTGGCGAATGCTATCAGTGAAAGCCAGGGGTTAGAGCAGGTGTTGAACCACGTCACCCGCGCCACGGTCTTACTGGTGGGGGTGGAGAGCGTGGGCGTTTTGCTCTGGGAGCCAGAGCGTGAGCAGTATGTGCCGGGAGAGCTATATGGCTCTGTGTCCGATGAGGTTATGGCGGCTTTTCACACACGGCCGTTAAAAATAGGGCAATGGCGGGCACTGGATGCGGTGCATGTTAGTCGTGAGCCGTATCTTTCCACACGGCCGTGGCCTTGGCTAAACAAACAAACCCCCAACGAAACCCAAACCCAGCCCGCCACATGGCTCTGGCCGCTCCTCTTCGACCAGCGTCTGCTCGGCGTCCTGTTCATCACCCAGCCCCCCAACGAACAAGAAACGGCCATGCCGCTCAGCACCACGCCCGACGGCAGAACCCTCTTTCCTGAACTCCGCGCCCGCCGCGCCGAACTGCTCACCGACATTGCCCACCAGCTAGGGCAAGTCCTCGAGCGTATTCGCCTGCGTCGCGCCCAAGAAGAAGAGGCGTGGGTCAATACGGCTCTGCTCCAAGTGGCAGAAGCGGTCAACAGCTTGCTCGACCTCAACGAAATTCTCAGCACCATTGTGCGTTTTGTGCCTATGCTGGTTGGGGTCGAAAGCTGTTTGGTTTTGATTTGGCATGCAGGCGAGGATTTATTTGAGCTGGGGCCAAGCTATGGGCTGTCCGAAATGGGGCTGGGTTTGCTCGACACCTTGCACCTTGACCGCGCCGAGCTATATGGCTATTTGCGCCAGCAAGCGAAGCTGGGTGCGGAGCATTACACTGATGCGCCCCATTATGTGGTGGATTTGCCCCCTTGGTTAGGACAGGTGCTGGAAGCGGCGGCGGCGCAGGCCGTGCCGCTCCGGGCGCAGGGTCGCTTTGTAGGCATGATGCTGGTTGGGTTTCAGCCCGATGAGGTTAGTTTTGACGGACGGCGGCTCAATATTCTCATCGGCGCGGCGCAACAGGCGGCCACGGCCGTGGTCAACAACCAGCTCTACGCCGAAGCGGCCGAGCGCGACCGGCTCGAGCAAGAAATCGCCGTCGCGTACAACATTCAGGCCAGCCTGATTCCCCACGGCCAGCCCCCCATTCCCAACTGTGAAGTCGCCAGCCTGTGGCAAGCCGCCCGCCAGGTCAGCGGCGATTTTTATGATTTTATCCCTCTGCGATCGGGCGAATGGGCGATTTTGATCGCCGATGTGGCCGATAAAGGGGTTCCAGCCGCTTTGTTCATGGCGGTCAGCCGCACGATTTTGCGGGCGGCGGCCAATAGTCGGCGTAATCCTGGCCAAATTTTGCGCCGCGCTAATGAGCTAATTTTGAGTGATTCAGATTCTGATTTGTTTGTGACCGTTTTTATTGCCATTTGGGACCCCCTCAGTTGCCAAATCCGCTACGCTTGCGGGGGGCACAATCCGCCGCTACTGGTGCGCCGTACTGGCGAAATCGAGAGTTTGTGGGTCTCGGGCATGGCTCTGGGCGTGGTGGAAAAGGCGGAATATGACACGGCCGTGGTTCAGCTTGAGCCAGACGACCTCGTTTTGTTTTATACCGATGGGGTCACCGACGCCGTGAACGAAGGGTATGATGAGTTTGGCCTGGCTCGCCTCAAGTTGCTTCTCGCCTCTATTCATAAACACACGGCCGTGGAAATCGTGCAAAACATTCACGATGATGTCCTCGACCATGCCGGAGATCGAAATCAGTTCGACGACCTGACGATGGTCGTCATGAAGGTCAAGCGAGTTTAGATTTTAGCCTCTTCGTTCCTCTCCTCCTTCCCCTTCCTTCTTGACACCTGCATTCGTTTTGTGGTATCTTTTATTTAGTTAATTAGCTAATTAGCTAAATATTTAATCAAACAAAGAAGGCTACCATGACAACCGTTTATAAGGCACTCGCCGACCCCACCCGACGTAAAATATTGCAACTGCTACGCGACAAAGACATGAACGCGGGCGACATTTCCGAGCATTTTGATATTGCCAAACCCTCCCTCTCCCGCCACTTCAATATCCTGCGCCAAGCAGATTTGATACAGAGTGACCGACAGGGCAACCAGATTATTTACCGTCTAAATGTCACTGTTTTAGAAGAAGCCCTGTGGGCAATGATGAACACGTTTGGCATTGAAACCGAAACCCATGAGGATATACCCGATGAATAAACCTGAAGACAACTCCGCCCAAAACAATGCTGATTTACGGGGCGTACTTATATTTAGTGCCATTATCCTTGCCCTCATGTTTTTGATTTCTTTTTGGGCGTGGATGCAAATCCCCGCTGGCACACAGGTTCCCATTCATTGGAACGTTCAGGGGGAAGTGGACGGCTATGGCAGTAAATTTTGGGGGTTATTGCTCCAGCCCCTCATCACTACAGGCATTGTGCTTCTTTTTGCCGCCATTCCCCGCCTCGAGCCGCGCCGCCAAAATTTACTGCGCTCGATAAAGGCGTATACTCGTTTTTGGGTCGCCTTTATCGTTTTTATGCTGGTGTTGCATCTCGCTTTGGTGGCGGCCACGTTGGGCTATGGGCTACAGATTGGGCTAATTGTGCCGCTGATGGTGGGCGTGTTGTTTGTGGTTATCGGCAATTATATGGGCAAAATACGGAGCAACTTTATGATGGGTATCCGCACGCCGTGGACGCTGAGCAGTGAGTTGGCTTGGAATAAGACACATCGGCTGGGGGGCAAGCTGTTTATGCTAACGGGTGCGGTAACGATTTTGGCCGCGCTGTTTGGGTCGCCCGAAGCGACGTTTATGATTATGATGGCGGGTGTGTTTGGTATTTTTCTGGTGGCCTTTCCTTATTCCTATATCATTTGGAAAAATGACCCAGAGGCGGGGAAGCAAGAGTAAGAGAGAAAGGGAGCGTGAGAGTAAGAGAGTGGTTCATATCATCAAGGTAGAAGGTGGACGATGGACAAGATTGATGTACGGCGCATCGGAATTTTTCTGCTGGTGGCGTTTGGCTGGGCGTGGGTGGCGAGTGGGGTTTTGTGGTGGCTGGGAGGTCTGCAAAGTCCGTATTTTACGGTTATCACGGCCGTGTTTATCATGCCTGCCCCCGCTATTGCCCATATTCTCACCCGTTTGCTCACCAAAGAAGGATGGCAAGAGCTATGGCTCCAGCCCAAGTTCAAGCAAGGATGGCCTTTTTGGGTAGCGGCGTGGTTGGGCACGGCCGTGTTACTGCTCATCGGCCCCGCCATCTTCTTCCTGCTCCAGCCTGGGTACTTCGACCCCAACATGACCACCTTCGCCAATCAAATCGAGCAACTGGCCGCGCAAGCAGGCGAACCCCTCCCCTTTTCCGTAGAGATGCTGGTGCTGATTCAAGTGCTAGCCGCGCTCGGCCCGGCCATTCTGATAAACGCCCCGTTTATGCTGGGAGAAGAGTTCGGCTGGCGTGCTTATTTGCAACCCCGCCTCATGCCCCTTGGGCCGCGCCCCGCCATGATTATTCTCGGCATCATCTGGGGCGTGTGGCACGCGCCGATTATTATGATGGGGTATAATTACGGCTTTGATTATGTTGGTGCGCCGTGGACGGGCATCCTCGCCATGAGCTGGATGACCATTTTGCTGGGCACATGGCTGGGCTGGGCGACGTGGCGCGCAGGGTCGGTTTGGCCGGCGGTGATTGGTCACGCCATTATCAACGGCTTTGGCCCCGTGTCTTTGCTGTTCACCACGCCTGACTTCCCCTCGCTGATTGGCCCAAGGGTGACGGGGGTGGTCGGTAGTTTGGGCTTTTTGCTGGTCACGATCTGGCTGTTTTTGCGCTCTAGCGCGTGGGACGCGAGTGAGCAAGAGAGTGTGGGCGTAAGTGAGGAAGGGAGTAGGTGAAGGTATGGTTTGGTTAAAGCGTGTGGTTCAAGGAGTTGGTTGGTTGGCTCTTTTTTTGGGGGTGTTCACGGCCGTGTTTTTCACCATCGCCGCCCTGCTGGCTCGCGCCCCGCTCAACACGCCCTACCAGCCCAGCCCCGAGGCCACGATTCCCATTTATGTGCTGTCCAACGGAGTGCATACCGATTTGATTGTGCCCATCGTGGTGGGCAACGAGCCTGATATTCTCTGGGATTGGTCAACCTTCATCCCCTTCGAGCAATTCGACCCCCTCCCCGACCCCGCCACAGGCTACATCGGCTTTGGCTGGGGCGAGCAACGCCTTTATCGAGAAGTGCCTGAATGGTCAGACCTGACCACCGAAATCACGCTCAACGCCATGCTGTGGCCCAGTCGCTCTGCCATGCACGTCTACTTGCTCCCCGCCGCCCCGCCCGAATACAGCCACATTGTGCGCCTCATGGTAGACGAAACCCAATACCGCGCCCTCGTTGACCACATTCAAAGCTCCTTCACGCTCATTGAAAATGGCGAAAACGAGCAAATCATCAACCTCAACTGCTGTTGGTATCCCGGCTTCAACGATAACTTTTACGAATCCCCCTCCTCGTATCACTTTTTACGGACATGCAACGTGTGGACCAATAACGCCCTCAAAGCGGCTGACCTGCCCACGGGTCGCTGGGCGTTGTTTGATACAGACATCATGCGCCATTTGCGGGAGCAATAAGGGCGAGGGGCGACGTCGTCGCCCCTCGCCCATCGCACTCCGCACCATTTTTTACACA
>JBGTIZ010000185.1:0-7156 GCA_041745395.1 Promineifilaceae bacterium (SeqCode)
TTTTTTTCGTTTGGGCAACTGCCCAAACGAAAAAAACACCCTTATGACAGGCGAGCCGCCGTAGGCGGCGAGGTGTGCCGAGACAGGATTTTTTGTGTGAGTAATTTGTGACCAATACATAAAACGAAAAAAGCCCTACCGCTAATGGCGGTAGGGCTTTTTTGTTGGTAATGACTAAGTCAAAAACTTGATTTTTTGCCTTCGACAAACTCAGGCAACGGGCTTCGACAGGCTCAGGTAACAGCTTCACGGGGAAGAAGTAGCTGAACTACTTCTCACTTCTTGCGTTTCACGCAGTTCTCTCAAGCCGCGCCGCTAGGCGGCGCAATTTTCCCCACTCGCTACGCAAAACGTACAGCACCGCCAAATGGCGCAACCAACGAATATCACACGCCTCGTCTCGCGCCAATTCTTCAAATAGCTCCACTGCCTCGTCATCGGTACGACGATTTTGTTTGTAGCTGACGGCTAGTTTCGCCAAATATTTGTTGCGCTCCTGTTGCAACCGCTGTTGTTGTGCCCGCTCTTGTTGCTTCTGGCGCACTTCAGTCACCACGCGCTGAACCGTTGTGACCAATTGCTCGGCCGTGAATGGTTTGATGAGATAACCCCGCGCCCCAGCTTCCACAGCCCGGCGCAAGGTATCGCTGTCTTGCTCGGCGGATAAGACCACAAAGGCTAAATTCGGGAATGTTTCTATCATGGTCTGTACCGCGTCGAGACCATTCATTTCGGGCATGTTAATGTCCATAAGGGCAATATCGGGCGACGTTTGCCGCGCCATTTCCACGGCTTGGCGACCGTTGCCCGCAATGGCAACCACTTTAACATCGGGGACAAGGGTCATCATGAGTCGCGTGCTGTTGCGCGTGACGTGAACATCATCAGCGATAAGCACTCGTAAGCGATTATCTTCTATTGGCCTGGCGGGTGTGTTGGTGGGGGGCATGTGGCTACCTCTTGCTCATGCTGTTCAGCGATTGGCACTGGGCCGACGTCAATCAAGGGTGCGCTCATTATACACTGTTATGTAAGCGGCAGAAGTCAGATGGGTTACGTTTCATGAATCAGGGGTCATGTGTTAGGAAGGTTTGGGGTTTTTAACGGTGTCATGTTTCACGTGTCATGTGTCATGTGGGTTTTTTCTGTACGTGGCTTGTTTAGCCGGGACGGTTGCTAATTGATGGGGTGAATTTCCAAGGAGCCTACGTTTTCTCTCGCTCCCTTACTCCCTTGCTCTCTTGCTCTCTTGCTTGCGCCTTACGCCCACAGGGCCTGCCACACGGCGCGGGCTGAGGGGCGGCGGCCTGTCAGCATGGTTTGGGCGCGGAAAAGGCGGGTGCTGAGCCAAAATATGAGGAGGCTCCAGGCCAGCAGGAGCAGGAGGCTGAGCATGATTTGGGTGGGAGCCACGGCCGTGAACAACATCCGTAACGGCATCAGCAAGGCCGAAGAGAGGGGATTGAGCGTTAGAGCCACGCTCAGCCACCCGTTTAGATTGGGCAAAATGAAGAAAATGCCAATCGCGGGGCTAAGAATCAGCATCCGCAGAAAAAATTGCAACTGCAAACTCGTGCCGATGTGGGGAAACAGCATGGTCATCATCATCACCAGCCCACTGTAGGCCAGATAGCCTAAGCCTAAAAAGGCGGCAATCAGCAGAATAATTGTGGGAGTGATGCCCGTTAATGGCGCCACGGCCGTGTCATACACCATATAGCCGGCCCCCAGCGATACCCCCAGCTGTAGACCCGCCACCAAAGTCAGACCCAACACCTTGCCCCCCAGAAATTGAGCGGGCGTGGTCATTGTAACCATCATTTCCATAATTCGCGCCGATGATTCCCGCATTAGGGCGTCGAGCAACAGTGCCCCGCTGATATTAACCAGATAGGCAAATAGTCCTAGCACCACGATGCTGGTAAAAATCGCACCCCACTCTAGGTCAGCCGACAAACGGCTCAGCATTGGATTAGGCTGGTCTACCCAGACCACGTCCAGCACGGAGGGCATTTCCAGCCGTTGCGTATACGTTTGTGCGCGTATATTTCGCCGCAGAAATTGTTCAATTGTGGCGTCAGCCATGTTGAGCGAAGCATTGACAGTGCTGTAATGACGCACACGGCCGTGGTCAATATACCCTTCTTCGATTACATAATAATGTCGGATGTCCCCCGCCTGCAAGGCCGCCGCCGCCTGCGCCTCGCTTTCATATTGGCGCAAATTTTCTTCCCACTCGGTCGGTTCCTGCACCACAATGTCGGCCAAATCGACAAACCCCACCAGCTCGCTAGCCATCATGCCCTCGCCTAGCGAAAACGACTCCCGCACGGCCGTGAAAGAATCCAGCCCCAACGCTAACTCATCCCGATTGCCCGTGGGTAACCAGCTTAACAAGACAGCCAGCAAAATCATCAACGCCAAGGCGATAAAAAAGCTCGCTTGGCGCACATGAAAATTAAACTCCGCCCATGCAATCAGCCACAGCTTTTTCATACAGATTCGCCCACCTGACGCGCCCCGCGCCGCGCTTGCCATTTGGCCCTGAGCCAGCGAAAAAAGCGGAAGCGGTCACTATAACCAACCAAATTCCGCTTGACCAGCCGCGACAACAGCCACACGGCCAACAGGCTACTGCCCCACAGCAAGGTTAGACTCACGGCCGTTTGCCAGAGCGGCACTTCGGTAAAAGCGAGCCGCGTGGGCACAACAATCGGGGCGGTGAAGGGGATGAGGCTGGCTATTACGGCCAACGGTGTATCAGGATTATTGGGAACCAGCGTAATGGCGTAAATGAGTCCCGCCATGCCCAGCCAGCCCAGCACGTTGGCTACCTGTGGCCCCGCCCCGCCGCTGATGCGGAGCAACCCGGTACTGGCCGCCACCATTTGGTCTAACACATAGCCCCCCGCGATAAACAGGAAGAAAACACCCCACGGCAAAGAGGGCCACAGGGCGGCAAGGTTGGGGTTTTGCGCCGCCGCTTGGCTAACCCACCACAAAAAGAGCAGGGGCAAGATGCTAAAAACGGCCAACTGGGTGACGCCCACGGCTAACATGCCTAAAATTTTGCCGCCGACAAGGCTCCCCGCAGGAATGGTCGTTAGCAAAATTTCAATGGTTCGATTTTGGGACTCTTCACGCACGCTTTCATACATGAAACCAGAGGTGAAGATGCTCATCATACGGCTAAAATAGAGCACCATGAGCAGGATGCCAAACCCAGCGGTGGCGTCGCCGGGACGGCTAATGTTTTCGGGTGGCGGCTCGGGGGCGGTTTCATCAGAGGGAGGGGACACGGCCGTGTCTACCTCCCGCACCACAGGAACATGCACCATCTCCGACCCCGCTAACAGCCGCGCCCGCAACGGCTCATTCACCTCACCTTGCACCCGCGCCTGAAGCCAATTCAGCACCTCGGTCTGCCTAAAAATATGAGGAGGCGTTTCGGGATTATAGCGGGCAAATATCTCCCCCGTCGTCACCATATCCGCCGGCAGGCGAAAATAAGCTTGAATCTGCCCCAAGCGTAAGAGCATCTCCGCTTCGAGCGGCGTGGCAAACTGCCAGATAAGCAAGCCGTCCGCCTGACTTTCATACTCATAATAGACGCGCCCCGCCCAATCGTCGCCCAGCGGCAACACCAAGCCCGTCTCGTCTATCACGCCCACGGGCAGGTCACTGCTCGGGGGCAAAACAGACCCAATCACAAAGACCACCACCGCCGCAAACAGCACGGGTACGACAAAAATAAGCGCGGGAACCAAAAAAATGACCAGATAGAAGCCAGGTCGGCGAACGTGTTCCCAATAGGTGTGCCAAAAAACGTACCAAATGCGGGTCATATGTTTTGGAAGCGTAAGCCTTAAGCTGTGAGCCGTAAGCCGTAAGTTCGTTGAGAGATAACGGTGGTACTGGGATAAAAAGCCAGCTTATAGCTCACAGCTTACGGCTTCCTCACCACCTGCACAAAAATCTCATTCAGCGTCGGCATGGCTATCTCGAACCGGTCTACGAGGAAGCGATCGTCATGTTCAGCGAGCAGGCGGGCTAGCACGGCGCGGGGTTCGGTGTCGGCCTCGATGAAAATTTCCCAGTCGCTGGCCGTATGGCGCACGATTTGGGTCACGCCCCCCACGGCCGTGTCCAGCACCCCCGTCCCCGATAACCGTAGCACATTCCGCGCAAATTTGCGCCGCACCTCCGCCACCGTGCCCGCTAGCACCACCTCGCCCTGATGAATCAGCGCGATGCGGTCACACAGCGATTCGACCAAAGTCATGAGGTGGCTGGTCATGATGATCGCTTTGCCCTGCTGACGCAGTTCCAAAATAATCTGGCGCACCAGTTCAGAATTGATGGGGTCCAAATTAGCGAACGGCTCATCAATAATGAGCAAATCAGGATTGTGCAACACGGCCGCGATAACCTGCACCTTTTGCGTCATGCCTCGGCTCAGCGCATTGATTTTTAGCCGCTCATGCTCCGCCAAATCTAGCCTCGCCAAATAACGCCGCGCCGACTCGCGTGCCTCTCCCCGCCGCATCCCCTTGAGCGTACCCAGATAAACGAGACAATCCAGCACGCGCATATCAGGATACAGGCCGCGCTCTTCAGGCATGTAGCCGATGCGGTCGGCTCGTTTTTGGGTCATGGGGCCACCCAGCACGGTAACTTGCCCCGCGTCTGGCTTAAAAATGTCTAGCAAGAGGCGAATCGTGGTGGTTTTACCCGCCCCATTGGGGCCGAGCAAACCGAAGACTTCCCCGCCAAATACTTCAAAGCTGACATCACGCACGGCCGTGTTTGCCCCAAACCGCTTCTGCACATGCTGTACAGCGACCAAAGGTTCTCGTTCATTCATGCAAGTTTTCCATTTCTTCCTTTTTACTTCTTCCTTCTTACTTTTATAACTCCACCGCCTGCCCCGTCCGCGCCGCTTCGTACAGAACCAGCACCGTGCGCACATGGTCGCGTGTTTCGCTGAGGGACAAATACGGCTCTTGGCCGTCCAAAATGGCGGCGTGCATATCCTGCACTTCGCCCAAGTAGAGATACTCATCCGGCACGTCTATCTCTTGCGGTTCTCCCTCGGCGGGATGGAAGGTCAGGGCGCGGGCGGGCTGGTCGAGGGAGACAAAGGGGCGGGTCAGGGTTAGCCGCCCAGCCGTGCCGATGATTTCAGCATAGGTGTGCCACGGGGTGCGCAGGGCAGAGCTAAACTGCGCCACACGGCCGTGGGAATATCCCATCTGCCCCGCAAACGACTCATCCACGCCGCTTGGCCCTATCCAGCCCTGACCCCACACCACCTCTGGCGGCCCACCCATCACCGCCTGCGCCAAGCTGACCGGATACACCCCCACATCCCACAGCGAGCCGCCCCCCTTCTGCGGGTCAAGCCGAATATTATCTTGGTTGCGCATCGTAAAGGAAAAAGCGGCCTCGACGCGCACAATGTCGCCAAGCTGGCCGCTCTGCACCCACTCGAGCGCAATTTTGGTCTGGGGATGATGCCGATACATGAACGCCTCGGCCAAAACGCGCCCCGTCTCTTGCGACACGGCGGTCATGTCGTCCACATCAGCCACCGTTAGGGCAAACGGTTTTTCACACAGCACATGCTTGCCCGCCCGCATCGCCTTGATGCTCCATTCCGCGTGCAGATGATTGGGCAACCCGATATACACCGCGTCTATGTCGTCGTCGGCTAGCATTGCTTCGTAACTGTCAAAGGTGCGCGGAATGTCCCACTCCGCCGCATATTCCGCCAGCCGCACGGCCGTGCGGCTGGCCACCCCCACTAGTTCGCCGCGAGGGGCTTGTCGAATAGCCGGAATGATCCGCTGGTTGATATTGGCTGTTGAAAGCAAGCCCCAGCGCACACTGTTAGACTCGATCTGACTGTTCTGGTTCATGGTGATAATCCTGTCTTTGTTTGTGGATAGGTTGAATTTTGTGAGGTTAGGTGCGAAGGGCGAGGTGCGATGGGCGACGAGTTGCTTACGGCTTTAGCTCACAGCTTATTCACCACATAGGGCGTTGGTTGGCCTTGGAGGGTGGCGACGATGTTTTGGGCGGCTTTGGTGGTTAGTTCGGTGATGGCTTCGCGGGAGTAGAAGGCGGTGTGGGGGGTGATGAGAACGTTGTCGAGGGTGAGGAGGGGATTATTTGTATTGGGTGCTTCGTTTTGCAATACGTCGAGAGCCGCGCCGAGAATCCAGCCTTCGGACACGGCCGTGTACAAGGCCGCCTCGTCTACCAGAGCTCCCCGCGCCGTGTTAATCAGATAAGCGATCGGCTTCATCTGGCGCAACGCGTCGGCGTTGATAAGATGCTTGGTCACGGCCGTGGCGGGAGCGTGTAGCGATACATAGTCAGACTGCCGCAGAAGGTCATGTAAATCATTGGTCACATCGACATCAGGAGCCACATCCACGGCCGTGAGGCGAGGCGTATAAGCCAGCACGCGCAAGCCCAGTGCCTGCGCCTTGGACACCAGCGCTTGCGCGATGCGCCCGTAACCGATCAGCCCCAGCGTGCGTCCCCGCAGGCGAAAATAAGGTTGCTCGCTTTGCAAATCCCACCCGCCCTGCTTGGTCACGTTGAGCAATGGCCACAGCCGTCGCGCACAAGCCAGCAGTAAAGCCAGCGCGTGGTCAGAGGTCTCTTCCATGCAGTAATCGGGCACATTGGTGACGACGATGCCGCGTGCCGTAGCCGCCGCCACGTCAATGTTGTCCACGCCGACGCCATACCGACTAACCACGCGACACCGAGTCGCCGCTTGCAAAACCACGGCCGTGACCTGTTGCCAATTGGTCAAAATGCCGTCCGCCTGTGGCGCAAGGGTCAGCAATTCCGCCTCGTCGCCCGTTTCGGCCACCAGCAACTCAGCATCAATCTCACGCAAAATCTGCCGCTCGGTATCGAGATTCGGCCACGCATAATCGGTCACTAAAATGATATAAGTAGACATAACAGTTGAAGAGTTTGTAAGAGAAAACGGGCTAAGCGACCATTATAGACCACCCTCCCCAAAACTCAATAGAATCTCAATTCGTGTCATTCGTGAAATTCGTGGCAGAAATCTTGGATATGTAGTGGTCACGAATCAGTAACGTACTTTTTTTGACAAAAGGCGTCTCTTCTCAAC
>JBGTIZ010000186.1:0-13546 GCA_041745395.1 Promineifilaceae bacterium (SeqCode)
TCGACCAACAGGCGCAAAACACCATGCGTACTGGGGTGCTGTGGCCCCATGCTGAGCAACATGTGCTCATCTTCGTTGACGATATTCATGCCCGTGCCAACTTTGGCCCGTTCCTCTTCCACCCCCACAAATTTACGCCGCAGGTCGTCTACGGAGATTTCTTGAACTGTGTCACCAACTGGTGTAATCATCTTCTTGTTACCTCGTCCTCAAAGGCGCGTCGCGGTGCGCTCTATTCATTTTCTGGTTCTGGGCGCATCCCTTTGGGGGTGACGTGCGTGCGAGCCGCGTATGGTTTTCTAGCTTGAATCGCTTCCCAGTTGAAAGAAAATTGGACTTCTTCATACCCCAAGGGGTAATCTTTGCGCAGTGGGTGGCCGACCCAATCTTCGGGTAAGAAAAGGCGGCGCAAGCTTTTGTTGCCCCCAAAAGAGATGCCCATCAAGTCCCACACTTCCATCTCTAGCCATGTGCCAATGGCCCAGACCGTGCCCACTGTTTTGGGGCCGTCGTCGGGGTCTTCGACAAGGGTGCGCAGACGGAAATCATGCACATGGGACATGGAGCGAATTTGATAGTTGACCGCAAAGCGGGGATAGGCGGGGAGCATATCTTCGGCGCATACATCTACTAAAAAGTTGTATTGTAGGTCGAGGTCATCGCGCAAGAATTTGCAGATGGCCTGCACTTTCTTGGAATCAACGATGATCGTGCGCTCACCGCGAAAGTCCACGACTTCTTCAATGGCTTTGCCAAACTTTGTTTCTAATTTTTCAACGAGTAGCTCGTCGTAATTAACAGCCATTTTTTTCTCCAACGTTAGTCGCTTGTCTCCCTAGCATTCCGTTCCCTGAGCTTGTCGAAGGGAAAGGAATGCTCAGGGAACGAGGGCAAGCGTTATGCCCAATCTTTTAGACGCTCTTGGCGGATGTTTTCGTGCAGGGTCATGATGCCGTCAATCAGGGCTTCTGGCCGGGGGGGGCAACCTGCTACGTAAATATCTACGGGGATAATCTCGTCTACCCCTTGCACGATAGCGTAGTTATTAAAAACGCCGCCGCAGGAGGCGCAATCGCCCATAGCAATAACCCATTTTGGTTCAGCCATCTGGTCGTATAGACGACGCACGACGGGAGCCATTTTGCGGGAGACACGACCAGCCACAATCATCAGGTCAGATTGGCGGGGGGCGGGGCGGTTTAGCTCCATGCCAAAGCGGGAGGCGTCGTAATGGGCGGCTTGTGACCCCATCATTTCAATGGCGCAACAGGCCAGGCCAAATAGCAAAGGCCACATGGCGTTGGTGCGTCCCCAGTTGACTAAATCTTCTAGGCGATGCGTGACAATGCCTAGTTCACCAGTTTTTTGTTCTAGTCCCATTCTAACATCCCCTTCTGCCATGCCCAGAGGTCGCCCAAAATAAAGATAGCGACGAAAATGAGCACAGCAACCAATCCAAAGGTACCAAGCGGGCGAAGCGTAACGGCCCACGGCACAATCAGGACAATATCAATATCAAATAAGATGAAAAGCACGGCAATACGGTAGAACTGAATGGGGTAACGCCGTTGTGCCTTGCCAATAGCGGTCATACCAGATTCGTATGGCTGCATTTTGCGGAAGTTGGGGCGTTTGGGCCCAAGGTTCATAGAGAGTAGCGGCAGTAGGAAAGCCAAAAAGAGGGCGATGCCGAATAATACAGCGATGGGAATATATGAAAGAAGGTAATTATCCATGCGGTTTACGTTCTCGTACTCGTAAGGGTTTGGGGGTTGTTCAGATGTTGTGGTGCGTTTGCCATGAGCAGAATGGCAGGTGGTGTGCAGGTGGTAGTTGGTTTATCTGTGCTTTTTGTCACAATCGGCCTACATTCTAACACAATTAAAGGGGGCGGCAAAGTTTACACACGGCCGTGGTTGTTAACATTTTGTCAGCAATTCCTTACAAAACAAAAGGGATGACCCAGTTATCAGCCATCCCTGAAAAATATGAAACAACCATGCCGCGTAACCCAGCCAAATCAGCTCAAATAATCCCGCAGAGCCTTACTGCGGCTCGGGTGGCGCAACTTACGCAGAGCCTTCGCTTCAATTTGGCGGATGCGCTCGCGCGTCACGCCAAACTCACGGCCGACCTCTTCCAGCGTATGATCTTTACCATCATTCAGGCCAAAGCGCATCTCGATCACAGAGCGTTCCCGGTCAGTCAAAAAGCCGAGTACGTTTCGCACCTGCTCACGTAAAAGCTCTTTAGACGCCGCGTCAACCGGTTCCACCACGCTGGGGTCTTCGATGAAGTCACCCAATTGCGTTTGGTCATCATCCTGACCAACAGGCAGGTCGAGCGACATCGGGTCTTGCGAGATGCGCAAAATATTGCGCACCTTGCCCGCTGATTGTCGCCACTTGCGGAACACCAGTGGGTCGAGTGGTGAATCATCCTCTAAATGTTGGCGAACGGCATCAATTTCGCTGGGTTCCAAATATTCTAGCTCCAGCACCAACTCTTCGATGGTTGGCTCACGGCCTAGTTTTTGCACCATATCCCGCTGGATACGAATAATCTTGTTAATCGTTTCAAACATATGCACAGGGATACGAATCGTGCGCGCTTGGTCAGCAATAGCGCGGCTAACCGCTTGGCGAATCCACCACGTTGCATAAGTGCTAAATTTAAAGCCTTTCGTATGGTCAAATTTTTCGACGGCGCGGAGCAAACCTACGTTCCCTTCTTGCACCAAGTCCAAAAACTGTATGCCACGGCCGAGGTACTTTTTGGCTACGCTGACCACCAGCCGTAAATTTGCCCGCGTCAGGTTTGATTTGGCATCTTCGGCTGTCTGATAAATCTTCATCTCATTGTCCATGAGATAATCTTCATCATCAGGAAGCATTTCTTGAAAATTAGCCAAGTTGGGCAAGTTCTGATTTTGGCGATAATAATCGCTAATATGGTCAGACAGCTTGCGCGGCATTAGATAAAAAGCTGTAAAAATATCGAAGGTGCGTCGTGCTAAAGGCATCCATTCACGCACCAGCCCCCAGCTTCCTTCATTAAGGTAATGGCGCAGGTAAGAGGGGGAGTTTGATTGCCACGTCTGCCGCAGGGTTTGCGCTTCGGCAATAATGAGGGAAAGGTCGGGTAAAGCAACGTTGAGTTCTTGGCTGGCGGCAGTGGCTTCCGTCCACGCTTGCAACAGATTCTCGTAGTTTTGAATGTGGACAGCGACGCGGGGGGAAGGCAACTCGTCTTCTTCGACGGCTTGCTTGGTCAGCTTAGCTAGTAACTCAGAGGCGGCTAATTGGGTGGAAAGCCATACTTCTTGCTCTGAGGTCAGGAGCTGTACCCGGCCGATTTCACGCAAATAGGTATGTACGGGATCGTCGTCAATAATGACTTCATTGGCAATCCGTGCCCGAATGGCGTTATCTGACCCAAAATCAGGCTCTTCCACATCGAGGTCGAACGCTTCCTCTTCCTCATCTTCGGAGGGGATAGCGATGCCCATCGTTTGTAGGGTCGTGTAAAGCTGTTCGGCTTCTTCATCGTCGAGCGAGGCCAGCACGGTTTGTAGCTCGTTTTCGTCAATTTGACGGGTACGTCGAGCATCTTTGAGGAATGCCTGAACGTCAACAACATCGTCGTCGCCGTTGTCATCACCATTGTTGTCTATTTGGTCAAACTTGTCGATTTCAAGACTCATACAATATCCTACTTTGTTTTGATGCCAGTCGCCGAAAACGGCTTCTCTGCGTTCTGGTTATAAATGTACTTGGGTGTGGGATACAGAAATAGTGCTTGCCTACGGCATGAGTATAGCGGGTCAGGCTGGATTTTTCATATTTTGAAACGACGTCTCCTGCGCGTTTACCGAGTTAGCTATTCCGAATGTAAAACGGTGGGCTAGGCCATCAATCCGTTGGACGCCGCCGTATAACACCAGATACGGCTCCTTTGGCACGGTTAATACGCCGCACCAAGGCACTTAATTCCAAATGTTGTTGCGTATACATAGCCGTCGCTTCACCATCACCGCGCACATGCGCTTCAGCCAGCAACTGCTTTAGTTCATCGTTCTGACGGTTAGCCGCCGCCAACCGCCAGTCTAAAATGGAATATACCAAACTATCCAACCACCGCTCCCGCTGATTATCAGCCTCAGGCAAAGGCCAATTGAGCAACTCTTCAATGCGCTGTTGTAGCGATTTGTCGAGACTATCCCACATTTTTGTGGGGGGCGCAACACCGACGCGCTCCTGCATATAGAGAAACAACGCTTGGTCGGCTGGATGCAAAAATTCGGGGGGGGTCAGCCACGGTTCACCACATTGCATGAGCCGTTCGTTGATGCGATTGATAAGGCTGGGGTCGTTTAGGCAGTAGCGTAGAAAGTTGATTTGGCGACGCAGGGAGAGGGATGAGGTGGGTTTGTTGGTGGGAGGGGGGGGAGACACGGCCGTGTTTCTTCTCCTATATTGCCCTTGCCCTTGTCCCGGCCTACCAGTCGCCTCAATCGTCTGCCGTTGCCTCTGCTTAGCCGTATCTGGCACGGTCATCTGGCGCAAAGCCCGGTCATCAATGCGCAACGCTCGCGCCAGATATTGCCAATAATGGTCACGCTCCACGGGATTGCTGACATCATTAATCAGCGGAATTACTTGCTCAGCCACGGCCGTTTTGCCTTTGGCATCATTCATATCCGTCTCCGCCAGTAGCACCTGAATCACATACTCCACCACTGGTTTTGACGAGGCCACCAGCTTCGGCCAGGCCGCTTTATCCTGCCGAATCAGGCTATCAGGGTCTTCACCCGGCGGCAGGGTCACAATGCGAATATCCGCTTGGAGCCGCCCTTCGTAATGCACTAAACCCGGCGCATCAAACAGCACCTCCTGCTCCCTGTCCAGCGTGCGCCGCGCCACGGTCAAACTACGCATCGTGGCCTGCACCCCCGCCGCATCCGCGTCTAGGGCAATGATAAATCGCTTGGTGTATTTTTTGAGCAGACGCAACTGCGGCTCAGTCAGGGCCGTGCCCATCTGCGCCACGACGTTGCGATACCCCACCTGCCACGCCTGAATGACGTCCATGTACCCTTCCACAATAACCGCTTGCCGCGCCTCGCGGATGTGCCGCTTGGCCAGGTCGAGGCCATAAAGCAGATAGCTTTTGTCGAACAGCTCTGTTTGGGGTGAGTTCAAATATTTAGGAATGCCGTCTGGTTCGAGCGTCCGCGCCCCAAACCCCACCACACGGCCGGATACGTCCCGAATGGGAAACATGAGCCGCTGGCGAAAACGGTCATAGGTCGTGCCTTTGTCTATGTTTTCGGTTAGCAAGCCCGCGTCGAGTAGCTCCTGCTGACTGTATCCTTGCCCCATAAAATGGGTAGAGCAAGCGTCCCAACTGTTGAGCGCGTAGCCGAGCTGAAAAGCGTTGACCGTGCCTACGTTTAACACACGGCCGCGTATATATTGCCGCGCCTCCTCTGCCTGTGGCGCATGGAGCAGAAGCTGGTGAAAATAATCGGCCGCCGCCTCGAGCAGGTCAGCCAGTTGCGCCTCCGCCTCTTCGGCCGCTTTTTTTTGCGGGGTGAGCGGCTCCAGTGTGACGCCCGCCCGATTCGCCAGATGCTCCAGCGTTTCGCGGAACTCCCAGCCGTTCTGCTTCATCACAAAGCTGAAAATATCCCCCCCTTCGGCACACGCGCCAAAACAACGCCACGTCTGCGAGTCAGGAAAGACGACGAAGGAGGGCGTTTTAGTGTTGCTGTGAAAGGGGCAAAAACCGCTGTAGGAGTTGCCCGAACGGCGCAGTTGCACCGTTTCGGAGACCACATCCACAAGATCAAGCCGATTTTTGATTTCTTCAATAGGGGTCATAGGTAGCTGTAAGCTATAAGCTCGCGTCCGCTCAAACTCACGTTGTTTCGCGTAAGTCTAACTGTTCTTTCAACTCTTGAATCTCGTCGCGCAGGGCGGCGGCGCGTTCAAACTGTAGCTCTTGGGCGGCGCGGCGCATTTCGTTTTCTTTGTCTTTAATCATTTGTTGCAGGGCGTCGGTGGGCAGGGACACGGCCGTGAGATATTGTGCGCGCCCCTCCGCCAGCGCCAATTCTCTCTGCTCCTCCCGCAACGCCTCAATCTCCTCGGTTAAACCGTGCATCCCTTTGGCAATCGCCTGCGGGATAAGGCCATGCGCTTCATTGTAGGCCAGTTGCGTCGCCCGGCGCGTGTTTGTTTCATCAAGGGCGCGTTGCATCGAGGGCGTGATTCTATCCGCATACATGATAACCCGCCCCTCAATGTGGCGTGCCGCCCGCCCAATCGTTTGAATCAGGGCCGTATCGGAGCGCAAAAAGCCTTCCTTGTCCGCGTCCAAAATCGCCACGAGCGACACCTCTGGCAAATCTAATCCTTCACGCAACAGGTTAATCCCGACGACCACATCATAAATCCCTTTGCGCAGGTCGCGTAAAATTTCGGTGCGCTCTATCGTTTGGATTTCCGAATGCAGATAATGCACCCGCACGCCCACATCGAGCAAATAATCGCTCAAATCCTCGGACATACGCTTGGTTAGCGTGGTAACCAACACGCGCTGGCCGATGTTCGTGCGCTTCTTGATTTCGCCCAGCAAATCATCGACTTGCCCCTTGGTCGGGCGGATTTCTATTTCGGGGTCGAGAATGCCCGTGGGGCGAATGACTTGGCGCACAATGCGGCTCGAAATTTCTCGCTCATAATTTTTGGGCGTGGCCGTCGTAAAAATGGCTTGGTTAATGCGCTCAGTGAACTCTTCAAAATTTAGCGGGCGATTGTCCACCGCACTGGGCAAGCGAAAACCGTAATCAACCAGCGTGTTTTTGCGACTGCGGTCGCCGGCCCACATGCCGCCCACTTGGGGAATGGTCATGTGGCTTTCGTCTACGACCAGCAAAAAGTCACGCGGAAAATAGTCGAGCAACGTCCACGGCGGGTCACCGGGCACACGGCCGTCCAGATGGCGACTGTAATTTTCGATGCCCGTCGTATAGCCCACTTCGCGCAACATTTCGAGGTCATACTGCACCCTCTGCTCGATGCGTTGCGCCTCGATAAACATTTGGTTCTCTTTGAAATAGGCGATGCGGTCGGCTAGCTCTTGCTCGATGGCGATGACGGCGCGGCGCGTATTCTCTTCGTCGGTGATGAACTGCTTGGCGGGAAAAATCTCGATGCTGAGATGTTCGGCCAAAATTTCGCCCGTGAGGGGGTCAAATTCACGAATACGCTCCACATCATCTCCCCAAAATTCGACCGTGTAGCCCGTTTCCGCATAGGCGGGATAAATTTGGAGGGTGTCGCCCCGCACGCGGAATGTGCCCCGCCGAAAGTCCATATCGTTGCGGGCATATTGAATATCGACCAGCCGCCGCAGAAGCGTGTCCCGCCGATAAAGTCCGCCCCGCTCAATTTTGGCCGAGATTTGCCCCCATTTTTGCGGGTTGCCAATGCCGTAAATGCAGGAGACAGAGGCGACAATAATCACATCGCGGCGGGTGAGCAGGTTGGAGGTAGCCAGCAGGCGCAGACGGTCTATCTCGTCGTTGATTTGCGCCTCTTTTTCGATGTAGAGGTCGTGGCGCGGCACATAAGCTTCGGGCTGATAGTAGTCGTAGTAGCTGACGAAATAGGAGACGGCGTTCTCGGGAAAGAACTCTTTGAATTCGCTGTAAAGCTGGGCGGCGAGGGTTTTGTTATGGGCGATGACCAGCGTGGGGCGTTGCGTGTTTTGGATGACGTTGGCGATGGTGAAGGTTTTGCCCGTGCCAGTCGCGCCGAGCAGGGTCTGATAGGTTTCGCCGTTTTCGACGCCTTCGGTCAGTTCGGCGATGGCTTGGGGCTGGTCGCCGAGGGGTTCGTAGGGGGAGAGGAGTTGGAATTTTTCCATGGGGTTTTGAAGTGCTCAGCGATGAGCGATGAGTGCGCCTGCGGCGAGAGTGGTGAATGTGCCTGCGGCACGAGTTATCGGTAGGGGCGTGTATTGGTTACGGGCGCGTCAGAGGAAGAAATCTTTGAGGGCGGCGGAGACGTCGGCCATGATGGCGTGTTCGGGGGTGTCGAGGTCGCGCACGATGAGCAGGTCGTGCCGTTCAATGCGCACGGCCGTGATGCCTTCGATAATGACCAATGCTTGGGCAAGGGGGGAGCCTTCGGCGAGGGCGTCGGTGTTGTGGTATTGCTCGGTTGTGCCCACGGCCGTGAGGGGGAGATTGGTGTAGAACCAAATATGGGTGGGGTCTTCGTCGCTGAGTTCGGGTTCGATTTCCATGTATTCAGACATGGAGGGTATTATACTTTATTGTGGGTTGGTCTCCACGGCCGTGTGGTACAATTCCAACCATAATCAACCCAATCACGCCACTGATATTCATAAGAGGCGGTTTTGGATTTGGTGACGGCTCGCTTGAGGCAGGTCGTGGAAGAGAACAACATCAACAATGGAGTAAAATAAACCATGAACAAATTCTTTAGTTTTTTCGCAGGCGTCATGTGCGGCTCCGTCGTCGGGGCTGTGGCCGCGCTTCTCATGACGCCCGCCTCTGGTGCGGAACTAACGGCGGAGGCGCAACGCCGCTGGCTGGAAGCACAAGCCGAATTCAAGCGCACGGAAGAGGACACGCGCCACCAGCTTGAGCATGAGTACGCTGTCATGCGCCAAAGGGCCGTAAAAAGTGACAAGTAAGAAATGAAAAGGCGGGTCACTTTTGGCTAATCAAGAGCCAGCCAATACACGGCCGTGTCCTGTGTCAGCGGCGCTTGCGGCATGATGACCAGCGTCCCCCCCTCGGGCAAATTAAGCGACCATTGCCCCTGATTGCGTCCGTCGAGCGGCAAAGATTCCACACGGCCGTGGGACCCCTCATACACCAGCAACTGCACCGACCAATTTTGCGGCACACTCGTCGCCAAAGGTGCAAAACCAGCCGCGATAGATTCCTGCGGCAGAGCCACCTCTTGCTCCACCGTATCTAAATAGCCCAGCTCAGGCAGGGCGATATTATCCACGGCCACTCCCCGCTCCATAATCCCCCCATCACTCAGCATCGCCCAGCGGAACAAAATCTCCTGCCCCGTGAACGCATCCAGCGGGATTTCCAAAGGTTGCCACCCCTCACTCTGCCCCGTCAAGCCCAGCCCATAGCTTCCCCACTCGGCCAATGGCCCTGGGTCGAGCAGTTGCCACGTTTGCCCGTTATCGTTGGAAACAAGCAGATAGGCGAAATCATAATCTTCTTCGAGGTCATACCAAATATCAAAGGTAAGCGTGGCAGTCGGAATTTGGCGCAAATCGAACCGCTTGGTCAGATGGGATTCAGCGTTATCGGCGGCGGGGGCAAGCCACACCTGCCGCCCTGTGGGGGGCGCATCCGCTAAATCAACCAGCGTATCCCCTGCAAAAGAGAGCTGGTATTCGCCCGCCGGCAGTTCGATGTAGCGCACGCCATATTGGGGTAATTCGTGGGTTTCGCTAAAAGGCACGGCCGTGATACGTTGGTCATGGCGCGGCAAGCGGAACTGATACTCATACGCATAAGACCGCCCCCAGCCGCTGTCCCGCACAAAATTAGCCACCGCCCAATCACCCAAAAACTGCTCCAAAGAGCGTTCGGGCTGGTGCAAGGCCAACACGGCCGCCACGCTCGCCATGCCGTTGGCGGGATGATGCGCCAGATCATAGACGGCTTGCTCCCCCAGTTGCTCATAAAAATAAATCATAAAGAGCGCACTCGCCCCATAATGGGCGTACACATCCACCACGCCCCACTGCGTCAGCGGCAAAGAGGGCGCGTTGAGATAATCGCTTACATCAAATGTATCAAAACCCGCCAAATGTTCCGTTAGCTGAGACAGCCCTTCGTCGAGCCACGTCTCTTCGTTGGGGTCTATATGCCACTGGGTCAGATGCTGTAGCTCATGCACCAGCGTGCCGTAGTACAGGTCGTTCCCCAGCCGTAATTCAGCCAAATTGAGGTGAATGAGTTCCGCTTCGTTAGATTGGTCGAAAACGGCGCGAGGGTATTGGTTGATGCTGTCAAAATAGCCTAGCTCGTCCCCATCGGCGTAGGCGAGATGCAAAATATGGAAGCGCGGGTCGCCATCTATGCCGGGATTCCATTCAGTGCCAAAGAGGCGGGTGGTTTGAGGGTATAGCTCTTGGTCAAATCGCTCGACTACGGCCGTGATTTCATCCACCTCATACGCAATGCCCTCCTCCAACCAAAAATACGCATAATCCCCCACCGCCGCCACCGTGGCCGTAATCGGCCCATCGGTCGCATAAAAAGTGCGCTGGTCGCCGACGTCATACACCACGGTCAGGGGCAAGGTGCGCGACCGTGGTTTGGTGTTGCCCAGTCGGATAGCCGTTTCGTGATAATCACGCGCAGGCGGCGAAACGGCCAGCAAGCGATTTAACATTTCGCGTCCGTCGGCGGGGATGGGTCGCTGGTCAATCTCGGGGGGAACGGGCAGGTCGTACTGCTGGGCCAGGTTGGCCAAAATGGATTCACCCACGGCCGTGGGGCTGGCGGTGGGGACAGGCGACGGGGCATCATTCCCATCAAATTCGGTTGTTTCAGATGTTTCAGGGACGGTAACGCCAGCGGGCGTAGGAGCTTGGCGCAGAATGCTCAGACCTTGAGGCACGGCCGTGGGGGTCAGCACCACCGCAACGGGCGCGACCGGCTCGGCCGTACGCCACGTCAGCCACGCCCCCACCAACACAAAATTCGCGGCCAGCATCACCCCCACACAGCCCATCAAAACCACAAGCAAGAAGGGTGCGAAGCGGACTAAACAGGATGGGCGAGACGTGGGTTCAGGATTCATGGGTTAGGTGCGAGGCACAATTGACAATTGTCAATTGGCAATGGTCAATTGATAATTAACAGGTGACATCGTGACTGGATTCGTGGCGGACACAATGATAATCGCCTCATCAAAGCCGTTGCCAAGCGGTACAGTCCAGCGACCTTGGGCGAGGTCATTGAGGTCAATGCGGCTCACCTGCGCGGCTTGATTGCGTGCGCTGGGTAACAAAATTTGCTGTACCTGCCACGATTGCGGCAATATATTTCTGTGCCGCACAAAACCAACGGCTGTCCATTCCGCCGCTTCCGCCTCTGATTCGACATCATCCATAAAGCCTAACACATCAAGCCGAATATCATCCACGGCAAAGCCAGGATTCTGTACGGCGTCATCGGTTACATATTTGAAGCGCACCAGCAGGTTTTCCGTGCCAATGTAAGGGGAAAGGTCGGCCGTTTGTTCACGCCATTCTGGTTGCGACTGACTGCCGCTGGTGCCAGTGAAGCCCGCGCCCAGATTGTTGCCGTGGGGATTGGCGCGACTGGTAGCGATGGTGTCCAGCGTTGTCCAGGTCGCCCCGTCGTCGTCCGAGACGGCGATGTAGGCATAATCCCAGCCCAGTTCGATGTCGTACCATGTCCAAAAGCGGAGGGTGGCGGTGGGCACAGACACGGCCGTGAGGTCAAACGAGCGCGTCAGGTGCATATTCGACGAATCAGCCGGAACCGTACTCCAAAAATAAGCCCCACTATACGGCTTTGTATCTAGCAGGCGAGCCTGCGTTGTGCCCGTAAAAATCAGCGTGACGGGGCTATCGCCGCGCAAACGGTAATAATCCGCCCCAAACTGGTTGACCATAGTGGGGCGACCGCCCGTCGGTAACTCTTGGACGCTCACGCTGTCGGGCAGAGAGAGGCTGTCGTATTGGTAAATGCCCTGCCCACGGCCGTGGCTATCTAAATAATTTGCCACCACCCACTCTGCAAAAAGGTCTGTCACCGTCAAGCCCTCCCCCCACACGTCCAGCGCGTTTTGCACACTAATCAAGCCGTTGGCGGGGTCATGCGCTAGGTGGCGCACCGCCTCCGCGCCCAAGCGGTCATGAAAATAGGTGGTAAACAGATAAGCCGCCCCGTAGTCAGGGCTGTTGTATTGAAAATTGGTCAGCGGCGTGTCGGGCTGAGCTAAAAAGCTGGCCGTATGCTGGCTAAAACTATAGCCGTTGAGCGTGACGGCCAACTCGGCCAGCCCTTCATTGAGCCAAGTCGTCTCGTTGCCGTCTACGTGCCATTGAATCATGTGCTGTAGCTCGTGCGCCAGCACCTCATAATAGGCGCGACTGCCCAGCGGGGCTTGTTTCAGGCTGATGTAAACCATTTTGCGTTCGTTGGAGTACGGGTTCACGGCCGTGGGAAAGCCATCCGCCGCCGAAAAATACCCAATCGTGCCCCCACCAATGTCGCTAATGTGTAAGACGTTGAGCGGCAGGGTTAAATCATCTTCGCCAAAATAATCCCGATTGATAGGCAAAATCTCGTTGGTTAGCGTTTGCACAACCTCTTGTAACGTCTCGACGTTAATGCGCTCGTTTTGGTCTATCCATAAAAGCAACTGCTCGTCCTGATAAACGAGCCGCGCCTCGACCTGTTTGGCCGCGTCGGTCGCGCCTTCTTTGTACCAAAAGGTGTGTAAATCCCGCGTTTGGTGTGTCGTGGGCAATAGTCGCTCGGGCACGTCTATTTGTTTGTAGCGGCGGGTCAGGTCAGGCAAATCGCGGGGCAAAATCTCGGCCGTGAGCAAGCGGTTTAAATCATCCACGGCCGTGGTTTCCACCATCACCTGCACCGGCGGCTCCGCCACCTCGGCCACATCCGCCACCAGTTGGCCTGCCACCAAATCACAACCAGCCAAAAGCAAAATCAGGAAAAAAAGCGCAAAACGATTCATAGGGATCAAGGAGCAATGAACAATAAGTGTAGCCGTTCAGCATCTCAGCCAGTCAGCATTTCAACTTCTTTGAGTAAAGGTCAGCTCACAGCTTACGGCTTATAGCTTATAGCTCACAGCTTATAGCTAATGTCTTACAGCTAATACCGCAACCATCCCCAAGGATACGGGTTTTGACTAGTAAGATGGCAGAAAATCCACACTGACTTACAATAGCTTAACCTGCCAACCCGACAGACCCAAACACACACAGCAAAAACAAATATGCGCGGAGCTAGCGGGCTGTTTATTCTCGCGGCACACACAATGCGCAACCCGCGCCACGCTAGCCCTGCCATTCTCCACAAAACTCTATGATGAAACACGCCCATATCACCGGTTGGGGCAGTTATCTACCCAGCCGTGTCCTGACCAACGACGAAATTGCGGAAATTATTGATACGAGCGACGACTGGATTTACACTCGCACCGGCATCCGCACCCGCCGCATCGCCAGCCCTAAAGAAACCACCGCCTCACTCGCTTTTGAAGCGGCCGCCCGCGCCATCGCCGTAGCAAAACTCAGCCCCTTTCATATAGATCTCATTATCGTGGCGACCTCCACGCCCGATAATATGTTCCCCGCCACGGCCAGCTTGGTGCAATCCATGCTGGGCGCAACCAACGCGGGCGCGTTTGACCTCAGCGCGGCCTGCTCCGGTTGTGTGTATGCCCTGCATATGGCCGCCCAAGCCATCGCCACC